>NZ_JAFLRJ010001187.1 GCF_017315755.1 Streptomyces beijiangensis | reverse complement strand
GGGGGCGAGCGGGGTGTTCAGGACGGGGGACGCGGATACGGTCAGGTCGGCGCGGCTGATCAGGCCGAGTGCGTCGACGCATGTCACGGACATCGACCAGACGTCGGTCGCGCTGACGGTGAAGCGGGCGCCGGGCGGGGTCCGGGTCACGCTCCCCACGAACCGGAACCTGGTCCAACCAGGTTGGTACATGCTGTTCGTGACGGACAATCAGGGAATTCCGTCAAAAGCCCAGTGGATCAAGGTGCCCTAGGGGGCAACCTCCCGTAAGCGACCTCCGGCCGC
>NZ_JAFLRJ010001186.1 GCF_017315755.1 Streptomyces beijiangensis | reverse complement strand
TCGTGGACCGTGCGGTCGATGGTCTCGGGGGTGCAGACGGTGCCCCTGCGGAAGAAGGCGACCTTCGCGCCCCCATCGGGCCCGTCGATGGCGGGGAAGCCGTAGATCTGGGTGCCTTCGGCGTCCTCCCAGATGTAGACGGGGTGCCGCGCGCTCTCGAAGGGACGGGTCCCTTCTCGGGGCCGGAACCAGTACATGATCTGCCGCTCGACGGTGAACGGGACGCCCATGTCCGTGAGCAGCCGGGGCGCCCACGCGCCGGGGCAGACCACGAGGTGGCCCGCGGTGTAGGTGTCC
>NZ_JAFLRJ010001185.1 GCF_017315755.1 Streptomyces beijiangensis | reverse complement strand
GGGGGCGGAGCCCCCAGGGCGCTGGCTCCCACGCACCCCCGACCAGCGGCGGCGCGCTACGGGCCAACGCAAGCACCGCCTCCAGATCACACCCCGCCCGCACCCGCGCCCCCAGCTCCCGTACAGCCTCAACCGCGGCTGCCCGCCGCTCGGCCACCGGCACAAGCCCCAGATGCCGCGAAGGCGTCTCGACCTGCGACACCCGCCGCAACACCCCGAGCACCGGCACCCCGGACTCGTCCAGAGCCTCCCGCAGCATCGCCTCGTGCCGGTCCGATCCGACCTTGTTCAGAATCACCCCGCCGATCCGCACCTGCGGATCCCAGGACGCGAACCCGTGCACCAGCGCGGCCACCGACCGCGACTGTGACGACGCATCGACGACCAGCACCACAGGAGCCCGCAGCACCTTCGCCACCTGCGCGGTCGAGGCCAGCTCACCCCGCCCGGCAGCCCCGTCGTACAGCCCCATGACCCCCTCGACGACGGCGAGATCACACCCCGCCGCCCCGTGCGCGAACAGCGGCTCGATCAGCTCCTCGCCGCAC
>NZ_JAFLRJ010001184.1 GCF_017315755.1 Streptomyces beijiangensis | reverse complement strand
CAGCCTCGGTCTCGTGGAGGACGATGGGTACGACGGCCCGGGGTTTGACCCCGACGACGAGTTCGAGCCCGAGCCTGAGCCCGAGCGGGACCGTCGGCGGCATGAACCGCACCAGTCACATCACTCCCTGCAAAAGACCGAGCCCGACGAGTCCGTGAGGGTCATGCACCCCCCGGCTCAGCGGGAGCGCGAACCGTCGCCGCCTCCGGCGGCAGCTACAGAAAGCGGACGATCCGGGAGAATTGCTCCCGTGTCATCCATCACACCTGAACGCCAGAACCTGGAGAAGAGCGCACCGGTGATCATGCCCAAGGTC
>NZ_JAFLRJ010001183.1 GCF_017315755.1 Streptomyces beijiangensis | reverse complement strand
CCGGCCTTCTTCCGACGCCCCTCCAGCCACTCGCCGGCCCACTCCGGCGGCGCCTGCGTCTCCTTCACCGCCTCCTCGTCCGAGGCCCAGAGCAGCAGCAGCCCCAGCGCGTGCTTGCACGGGAACTTCCGGCTCGGGCAGCTGCATTTGTACGCCGCGCCTGCCGTGTCCACGACGGTCCGGTACGGCTTGCTCCCGCTCCCCTTGCACTCTCCCCACACGGCCCCCGAGCCGCCCCCGCACCCCGTCTCCGACCACGGCCCGGCCGAACCGAGCCTGCTCCCCGCCTTACGTGACGCGGCATCAGGAGCCAGTGCCAGCACCTGATCCGCAGTCCAGCGCACCCCCTGCTTCCGGGGGTTTGGGGGTTGTCCCCCAA
>NZ_JAFLRJ010001182.1 GCF_017315755.1 Streptomyces beijiangensis | reverse complement strand
GCCGTGCGGGCCACATCCCGTTCAGCCGGAACCACCCGGCGGCGGTGACGGCCTGCAGCGCGAGCAGCGGCAACAGGATCGCGGGCCGCCCGATCGCGGCGGCCGCGGCGAGCAGCACCGCGAGCACGGCGGTGAGCCCGGCGGGCTGCATTCCCGGCGCGATGACCGGCGAGCGCCCTTCGGCGCGGGCGCGCTGGGCGTCGGTGATGCGCGCGTTGCCGGTGGTGGTCGGGGAGCTGTAGGTGGGCGCGGAGTCCGCCGGGGGCTCGTAGGGGGCCGCGTGTACGG
>NZ_JAFLRJ010001181.1 GCF_017315755.1 Streptomyces beijiangensis | reverse complement strand
CGATGTGTATAAGAGGCAGGCGAGCCGAGCCAGCCGGCCGAGGGGCGGGCGGTGCGCTCGAAGGTCTCCCAGTCGACGGCGATGAGGCCGCAGGTCGGCCGGATGGAACGGTGCTCGTCGTTGTCGAGCGCGCTCCAGGCGAGGTACCCCTCGACCTTGAGCCCGTCCTCGATGGCGGCCGCGACCTCGCCGAGGGCGCCCGTGTAGTAGG
>NZ_JAFLRJ010001180.1 GCF_017315755.1 Streptomyces beijiangensis | reverse complement strand
GCGCCGGACAGCCGCCGCGCTCCCCGCAGTTGCCGCCGCCCGGCGGTCCGCGGGCCGAGCTGCCCGGTGGCAACCCCCAGCCGCAGCAGCCCGCAGCGCCCCAGCGGCCTCAGGCGCCTCAGCGCCCGCAGACCACCAGCTGGGGCAGCGAGCAGCCGCCCGTGGCGCCGCGCCAGGTCCAGCCGCAGGCGCAGGACAGGCCGCGCGGCCACGAGGAGGCC
>NZ_JAFLRJ010001179.1 GCF_017315755.1 Streptomyces beijiangensis | reverse complement strand
GGGTGCCTCGGCGGGCGCCGGGGGCGGGGGGTCTGGGCATGGGGCGGGCCAGGTCCTGGGCGAAGCCGTCGGGGTCGGCGGCGATGCGGAGGAGTTGGGAGGCGGAGAGGGTGGGCGGCACGGGGACGTCGACCGTGGTGCGGCGGGAGCGGCGCAGCTCTTCGCTGAGCGCGTCCAGGTCCCGGTCCCAGGAGGTGAGGGTTCGGGCCTCCTCCGGAGTGAGCGGGGTGGGGGTGCTGGGG
>NZ_JAFLRJ010001178.1 GCF_017315755.1 Streptomyces beijiangensis | reverse complement strand
GGCGGCGAAGGAACTGGCGGGGAAGTAGCCCGTACAGAGAACAGAAGAAGAGGGCCCCGGCACGCTGTCCGCGCCGGGGCCCTCTTCCGTATCCCTGCCGGGCGGTCAGCCGAGGAGGCCGCCGATCGGGTTCTTGTTGCCGCCGCTCGCGCCGCTTCCGCCGGAGGACGAGCCGCCCGACGAGGACGAGCCCCAGCCTGGCGGACACGGCCAGGATCCCCGCGATGAGCAGCGCCGGCGGTCGCCGCCGTGCTGCCCCCGTCGTCTGGAGCGGGAGGTCCGCACCGGGTGATCCAGGGCCGACCGGACTGCTGCAGGCCGTTCGCAACTCCCCGGCGGGTGAGCAGCGTTACGAGTCGT
>NZ_JAFLRJ010000122.1 GCF_017315755.1 Streptomyces beijiangensis | reverse complement strand
GCCCCTTCCGCTCCTCCCCCGGCCCAGCTCTCCGGCTCCGGTGCCGAAGTGATCCGCTGGGCCGCCTTCAGCTGCGTCCTCGTCCCGGTCGTACTCGTTGTATACGGAACCGGTGTCGGGGCCGCCCTCCTGACCGCCCTCGGACTCGCCGCCGTCACCGCCGTCAGCCGGCTGCTGCTGCTCCGCTCCGAGCGCACCTCGGCCCGCCTTCTCACCGAGCACTCCGCGCCACCCCAAAGCCGGCGCGGCCGCACGGGCTCCGGGGCGCACCGGGGCGGTCATAGAACAGAAGAGGCAGCGCGAAGTGCTTCAGGCAGGGTGGTGGTGGGAGACGGGCGGGCGGATGGGAGTACGCCGGGGGACTGACCGGTTTACACACACGCTCCCGTAGCTTTTCAGCCAACTTCACCGCAACGCCGCGACCTTGGCGGAATGACCTGCCAACCCCGGTGCCACCAGGGATGAAAGGACCATTGCAAGGCGTTGCGCCCAACGGGGACGGGCCATGCGCAGGAGGCGTACTTCCCTGCGCGGCCTGTGAGTGGAACGCTTCGTGATCGAATGCTTCGCGCCAAGTTGCCTTGTCGACATAGTGCCGTCGGCTGAACTTGTCACGGCACCACCACGGGACACAGTAGATTCGATCATGGCCAGAGGACGGCGGGGGATCTTGTGCAGGACCGAGGGGCAGCAGCGTGCAGGAGCAACAAGCTCGTTATGAGCAGGGAGCCGTGAGCAACGAGGGGGGCTTAGCGCCATGAGTCAGGGCCAGGACTCCACCGCCGCACCAGAAGCCGCGCGGAAGCTCTCCGGGCGCCGCCGCAAAGAAATCGTCGCTGTACTGCTGTTCAGCGGCGGCCCCATATTCGAGAGTTCCATTCCGCTCTCCGTGTTCGGGATAGACCGGCAGGACGCAGGGGTGCCCCGCTACCGCCTGCTGGTGGCCGGAGGCGAAGAGGGGCCGCTGCGCACCACCGGCGGGCTCGAACTGACCGCGCCCTACGGCCTGGAGGCGATCGCGCGGGCGGGCACCGTCGTCGTACCGGCCTGGCGGTCGATCACCTCACCGCCACCGGCCGAGGCGCTTGACGCACTGCGCCGCGCCCACGAGGAGGGCGCGCGCATCGTCGGGCTCTGCACCGGCGCGTTCGTCCTTGCGGCCGCCGGCCTGCTCGACGGCCGGCCGGCGACCACGCACTGGATGTACGCGCCGACGCTCGCCAAGCGCTACCCCTCGGTCCATGTCGACCCGCGTGAGCTCTTCGTCGACGACGGCGACGTACTGACCTCCGCAGGGACCGCGGCCGGAATCGATCTCTGTCTGCACATCGTCCGCAGCGATCACGGCACGGAGGCGGCCGGGGCACTGGCCCGCCGTCTTGTCGTACCGCCGCGGCGCAGTGGCGGTCAGGAGCGCTATCTCGACCGCTCCCTGCCGGAGGAAATCGGCTCCGACCCGCTCGCCGAGGTCGTCGCCTGGGCGCTGGAGCATCTCCACGAGCAGTTCGACGTGGAGACCCTGGCCGCGCGTGCGTACATGAGCCGCCGCACCTTCGACCGGCGCTTCCGCTCCCTGACGGGCAGTGCGCCGCTGCAGTGGCTGATCACCCAGCGGGTGCTGCAGGCCCAGCGACTGCTGGAGACGTCCGAGTACTCGGTCGACGAGGTCGCGGGCCGCTGCGGCTTCCGTTCCCCGGTGGCCCTGCGCGGTCATTTCCGGCGGCAGCTGGGTTCGTCCCCGGCCGCGTACCGGGCCGCGTACCGCGCCCGCAGGCCGCAGGGGGAGCCCGCGACGGCCGCCACGGTCACCGAGACGGTGGTGCCCCAGACCCGCAGGGCGGCGGCCGCGTCCACTCCGCCGATCCCGGCGGCGACCTCGCCCGCCCCACCGGATCCGGGCAAACCGAGCTCCGATACGTACGCTCCGGGGCGTGCGGCGGTGCCCGGGCAGCGGAGTGCGCCATAAGGTAGACGCATGAACGATCGCATGGTGTGGATCGACTGCGAGATGACCGGGCTCTCGTTGACGGACGACGCACTCATTGAGGTGGCCGCACTGGTCACCGACTCGGAGCTGAACGTGCTCGGCGAAGGGGTGGACATCGTGATCCGCCCGCCCGCCGAAGCACTGGAGACGATGCCCGACGTGGTGCGCAAGATGCACACCTCGTCGGGACTCCTCGACGAGCTGGCGCAGGGCACCACCCTCGCCGACGCCGAGGAGCAGGTCCTCGCGTACGTACGTGAACACGTCAAGGAACCGGGCAAGGCCCCGCTCTGCGGGAACTCGGTCGGCACCGACCGCGGTTTCCTGCTGCGGGACATGCCCGACCTGGAGGGATACCTCCATTACCGCATCGTCGACGTCTCCTCGATCAAGGAGCTGTCGCGGCGCTGGTACCCCAGGGCGTACTTCAACAGCCCCGCCAAGAACGGCAACCACCGGGCGCTCGCCGACATCCGTGACTCGATCACGGAGCTGCGCTACTACCGGGAAGCGGTCTTCGTCCCGCAGCCCGGACCGGACTCGGAAACCGCGAAGGCGATCGCGGCGAAGCACGTTCCGCCTGCGGAATAGCGCGACGCAGGGGCCCGGGAAAAGGGGGGCGCGAGCACCCTCCCGGACCCTGTAGACTTCTTCTCGGCCGGTCGGAAACGACATGGTCATGGTGGGTATAGCTCAGCTGGCAGAGCACCTGGTTGTGGTCCAGGATGTCGCGGGTTCAAGTCCCGTTACTCACCCTGAATGATCAAGGCCCGACCTGTGAGAACAGGTCGGGCCTTCTTCGCGTTCCCGCCCTTGGCCAAACCACGGCCAAACCCAGCCCCGGACAGCCCCGGACCCGGCAGTGCCAGAAACTCCGGCAGCCCGGTGCGCGCCGCGGAAATTCCGCCGATGAGTTTCCGGCGGTTGTACGGTCTGCCCTTCGACGAAGGGAGCACACCATGCGCAAGATCATCGTTTGCACGTTCCTGACCCTCGACGGCGTCATGCAGGCGCCGGGCGGTCCGGACGAGGACGCGGAGAGCGGCTTCACGCACGGCGGCTGGCAGAAACCGGTGGACGACGACGAGGTCGGCGCGGCCATCGCCGGCTGGTACGAGCACTCCGACGCGATGCTGCTCGGCCGCAAGACGTACGAGATCTTCGCGTCGTACTGGCCGACCGCCGACCCCGGCAACCCGTTCACCGCCCGGATGAACAGCATGCACAAGTACGTCGCGTCCAGGACCCTGACGTCCGTCGAGTGGCAGAACTCCACACTGCTGGCGGGCGACACCGCCGATGCCGTACGCAAGCTGAAGGCGTCCGACGGCGGCAACATCAACGTCGTCGGCAGCGGCGACCTCGCCCAGACCCTCATGCGGCACGACCTCGTCGACGAGTACCGGCTGACCATCCACCCGGTCATCATCGGCACCGGCAAGCGGCTGTTCGCCGACGGCGCGATCCCCACCGCCCTGGAGCCGGTCAGCGTCTCGACGACGAAGGGCGGCACCGTCGTCGGCGTCTACCGGCCGAACGGCAAGCCGAACTACGACAGCTACTAGCGTCGTTCGCCGCGGAAGGCATGCACGGGCGGTCCCGGTCAGCCGTGCTCTGCCAGGGCCACGGCCGCCTCCGGGGTGAGCGCCCGGCCCGCCGCGTACTCCGACGCATAGCGTGCTGTGCCCAGCACCGCGCTCAGGCGCGCCGCGCAGGCCCGGCGGAAGGCGGAGGTCTCCGGGGCGCCCAGCTGCGGGAGGCCCGCCGCCGCCCAGAACTGGGACGAGGCGCCGAGGAGCCGGGCCGCGCAGGCCTCCTCGGCGCTGCGGGCCGCCGCCGCCGCGAGCAGGTCGATGGCGGCGGCGGTGCCCAGGACGTCGTGCAGCCGCCATTTGGCGGCCACCGCGCGGCGCGCCAGCAGGACGGTGGGCGCCGGATTGCCGAGGCCAAGCTCCGCCAGGCCTCTGAAGTAGTCCCCCCAGGCCCGCATCCACAGTTCGCCGCGCTTCTCGCATTCGGTACGCAGCTGGTCGGCAGCGTCCGCCGCGCGGGCGAAGGCGTTCTGGCCGGCCAGCAGATAGGCCCGTACCGCGAGCGTGAGCAGCCGGAAGAACTCCGCGCCGCCTCCCCCGCCCAGCGGAACCAGTGAGCGCGCGGCCTCGCCCCGTACCGCGAGACTCGCGCCGGCCAGCGGCAGCAGCCGGTCGGCGAAGGCCGCGCCCGCCTCCTCGGCCGCGTCCAGGTCGTCCTGCGTGAGGGTGACGAGCGCGTGCGCCCAGGCGGCGAGCGACCGCTCGGGGCTGGGGTCGTTCCCGCCGGCGAGGGCCCGCTCCAGATAGCGGCGGCCCTCCTGGGCGTGGCCGCAGGCGTACCAGAAGAACCAGAGCGAGCCCGCCATGTCGAGCGCCGACCGCCCTCCCTCCATCGCCAGGCCGTGCTCCAGCGCGATCCGCACATTGGCGTGGTCGGCGCCCATCCGCTCCGACCAGGACCGCTGTCGGGGACCCAGCCACTCCGCGTCGCCGCGCCTGGCCAGCCAGCGGAAGTAGTCGTGGTGGCTGCGGCGCACCGCGTCCTGCTCGCCCAGCTCGGCGAGCCACTGCGCGCCGAACTCGCGGACGGCGTCGAGCATCCGGTAGCGGGCGCCGGGTTCCGGGCTCTCCCTCCGTACGATCGACTTCTCCGTCAGCGCGGTGAGCAGCTGCAGGACCCCGTCGCCCTGGAGCGGCCCGCCGTGGCAGACGAACTCCGCGGACTCCGTGTCCCAGCCGCCCGCGAAGACCGAAAGCCGCGCCCAGAGCAGCCGCTCCAGCGGGGTGCAGAGCTCGTGGCTCCAGCCGATCGTGGTGCGCAGGGTGCGGTGACGGCCGGGGCGGTCGCCGCGGTCGGGCGGAGGGGTCACCGGGGGTACGGAACGGAGCTGGGCGGCGGCGAGCTCGATGGCCAGCGGGATGCCGTCCTGCCGGGAGCAGATCTCCGCCGCCAGGCTCCGGCCGGCTTCGGTGCGTACGAGATCGGGGGCCGCCCGCGCCATGAAGAGCTCCACCGCGTCCCCGGGCGGCAGCGGGTCGACCACCAGGACCTGCTCACCGGGGGCGCCGAGCGGCTGCCTGCTGGTGGCGAGGACGGTCAACCGCGGGTTGGCGGTGCACAGTTCGGAGACCATACGCACGCACGCCTCGCGCAGGTGCTCACAGGTGTCCAGGATCAGGAGCGCCGCCAGATCGGTCTGCTCGACCACCTCGGCGACGGTGTCGGGCAGCAGCGCCGGGTCCCGCAGGGCGGAGAGCTCCACCAGCCGCACCCCGCCGGGGTACGACGCCCTGGCGCACCGCGCGGCACGCAGCGCGAGTCTGGACTTGCCCACCCCGCCGGGTCCAGTCAGGGTGACCGGTCCCCGGCTTTCCTCCAACAGTGCGGCGACGGCGGCGAGTTCGTCCATGCGTCCGACGAACCGGTCGGTCTCCGCGGGCAGCTCGCCGTTCCGCGCTCCGGGCAATGAGGCAGCCACCTCTCCCCCCTCGAAGTGCCCCGATGTGGACCCGATGTGCTGGAGATCACCATAGCCACTCCCGCGCGCCTCCCACCCGGCGTAGCGTAATGCGCGTGACTACGGCTCTGACCGCCGTCGGGCGCATGCGCGCGGGCGATCATCTCTTTCTCGGGTACGGCACCGACGAGGAGCGCGACGCGGTGCTCGCGGCCTTCGTCCTCGACGGACTCGCCAGTGGGCACCGCTGCCTGGTCCTGGCGCCCGTGGACGCCCCGCCCGATGTCACGCTCGGGTTCCTGGAGCACAGCGGGGTCGATCTGCTGGGCGCCCTGACCGAGCGTCACCTTGTGGTGGACACCCAGCTCGCGACCGCCGACGGGCTCTGGGACGTGGACGATCTCGTACGGCGCGAGGCGCAGCGCGCGGTCGCCGACGGGCTCCTGGGACTGCGGGTGTCGATGGAGATCCTGCACAGCCACGCCGGTGATGCCTTCAAGACGCTCAAGGACAGCGAGGTCCTGCTCGACCAGGTCTTCGGGACCCATCCGGTCCTGGGAATCTGCCTGTACGACCGCCGGGTCTTCGCGCGGCGGGAGCTGGACCCGCTGGACGACCTGCACCACGGCCGGGTCGGCGCCGACCCGGTCTGGCAGGACGAACTGCTGCTGATCTCAAGGACGTTCAGTCCGCCGGGCCTGGCGCTGACGGGCGACGTGGACGACTCGAATGTGACAGCGTTCGCCCGTGCGCTCCACGCGGAGACGCTTCGGGCCGCGCACCGGGCGGTGACGGACACCCATCTCGATCTGCGGGGCCTGGGGTTCGTGGATGTGTGCGCCCTGCGGCTGCTGGTCTTCACCGCGCTGGGTCTCTCGGCGGCCGGCGGGCACAGACTGGTGCTGCACGGCGTCGCGCCTCATGTACGGAAGGTGATGCGGGTGACGGGGTGGGACCGGGTTCCCGGGCTGGAGCTGGCCTTATGAGGCGGACCGGATTCGTCCACCAGGCGCTCGCCTACGATTCGGACGAGGCGTTCCTGGCAGGTACCGAGCCCTATGTGCGCGACGGCCTCGCCGACGGCGACGCCGTACTCGCGGTGGTGAAGCGGCAGAACATCGCGCTGCTGCGGGACGCGCTCGGAAACTCCTCGCGGGAAGTGGAGTTCATCGACTCCGACCACTGGTACGGCTATCCGTCGCGGACGCTGGGGCAGTACCACGCGTACTGCACCGAGCACGGAAGGACCGCCGCGGGCGGGCCGCGCCGGGTGCGGGTGATCGGCGAACCGGTCTGGTCGCGCCGCGGTGAACTGGAGACGCGGGAGTGGATGCGGTACGAGTCGCTGCTCAATGTGGCGTTCGCCCGGAGCGGCCACTGGATCGTCTGTCCGTACGACCGGCGGGCCCTGAGCGAGCAGGTGCTGACGGCGGCGGCCCGCACCCACCCCGAACTCCTGCACGGCCGGGGCGGCATGGCGCTGAGCGGCGCCTACGCGTACCCCGAGGACTTCTGCGCCGAGTCGGACGCCGACGCGCTCGAACCGGCGCCCGAGCCCGCCCGTGAAGTCCTCTTCGACCGCGGCGGATCGGTGGTCGCGCGGTATGCGGCAGCCGAGTTCGCGCGCCGGGGCGGGCTGTCCGAGGAGCGGGTCGGCGATGTGATGTCGGCCGTGCACGAGAGCGCGCTGAACGCCCTGCGGTTCGGCGGCGGCCGGGCGGTGCTGCGGCTGTGGTCGCGGCCCTCGTACCTGGTGTTCGAGATAGCGGACAGCGGGGCGAACGCCCCGGTCGGGCCCCGCTTCCCCGGCCATCTGCCGCCCGCGCCGCAGGCCTCGTCGGGCCACGGGATGTGGGTGGCACGGCAGTTGAGCGACCTGCTCGAACAGCGCATAGCCCGTGGCGGCTCGGTCGTACGGATGCACTTCAGGGCGTGAGCATCTTCAAGAGCTGAAGCGTGTCACCAGTTCTGTGGGCAGAACGATCTGCGGACGCTGCAGTGGGCGCACTTCGCCGGGGCGGCGCGCGGCGATCTCCGAGAGCAGCAGCCTGGCCATGGCCCGCCCCATCTCCTCGATCGGCTGGCGCACGCTGGTCAGCGGCGGGTCCATGTGGCGGGCGATCGCCGAGTCGTCGTAACCGATCAGGGCGACGTCGCCGGGGATGGTGAGCCCGCGCTCGCGCAGCACCTGCCTGGCGCCTGCCGCCATCACGTCGGAGCCGGCGAAGACGGCGTCCAGATCGGGCCTGTGGTCGAGGAGCCGGGCCATCGCGCGGCGGCCTCCCTCCTCGGTGAAGTCGCCCGACACCATGAGCTGTTCGTCGGAGTCCAGGCCCGCGGTGGCGAGTGCCTTGCGGTAGCCCTCCACGCGGCACTGGGCGCCGTACACGTCGAGCCGCCCGGTGATGTGCGCGATGGTGCGGCGGCCTCGCGAGATGAGGTGCGCGACCGCGCCGCGGGCGCCCTCCAGGTTGTCGGAGTCGACCGAGGGCAGCGTTTCATGGTCCGAGCGCCGCCCGCTGATGACCGCGGGGATGTCGAGCTGCTCCAGGAGATCGGGCAGCGGGTCGTCGGCGTGCACGGAGACGAGCAGCACGCCGTCCACCCGGTGCGCGGCCAGGTACTGGGCGAGCCTGGCCCGCTCCCGGTCGCTGCCGACCAGGGTCAGCAGCAGCTGCATGTCGGTGTCGGCCATGGCCGATCCCACGCCGCGGACTATGTCGGAGAAGTACGGCTCGGCGAAGAACCGGGTCTCCGGCTCGGGCACCACCAGGGCGATGGCGTCGGTGCGATTGGCCGCCAGGGCACGGGCCGCACGGTTCGGTACGTAACCGAGTTCGTCGACCGCCGCCTGGACCGCCTCGCGGGTCCGGTCGCTGACCCGGGGCGATCCATTGATCACCCTGGATGCCGTGCCGCGCCCGACCCCCGCGCGGGCTGCGACTTCTTCGAGCGTGGGACGCCCCCCGCTCCGTACTCGCGCTGCCGTCATGGCTGCCTCCCGTTCGCGGCCAATTTCTCACAGTCCGATAACTGAACCAAGTCCTGCCGTCAGGAACCTTGACACTCCAAACCCGAACGGCGACTCTTCAACACATCACGCATGGGAGCGCTCCCACCGTAGCTGCTCCCTTCAGTACCCGCACGCATCAGGCCGCACGTTTCTGCCGCACTGCGGAGCTCGCACTACGAAGCCGCACTTAGTAGGAGGACGCAATGTTCACGCGTACCCGCACGACCAGGAAAGTGGTGGTCCTCGCGGCCGTCGCCGCCCTGGGCACCGGACTGCTGGCCGGTTGCTCCAGCGACAGCGGAGACTCGGGCACCGGCTCCAAGGCCAGCTCGGACAGCAAGGGCAAGACGACGATCAACGTCGGTCTGTTCGGGACCTTCGGCTTCAAGGAAGCCGGCCTGTACGCGGAGTACGAGAAGCAGCACCCGAACATCAAGATCGTGCAGAACGTGGTCACCCGGAACGAGAACTACTACCCGGCCCTGGTCAACCACCTGACCACCGGCAGCGGGCTCGCCGACATCCAGGGCATCGAGGTCGGCAACATCGCCGAGGTGACCGGAACCCCCGCCCTCGCCGCGAAGTTCGAGGACCTCTCCAAGGCCCCCGGCGTCAGCAAGAGCGACTACCTCGACTGGAAGTGGGCCCAGGGCACCACCAAGGACGGCTCGACCATCGGCCTCGGCACGGACGTCGGCCCGATGGCGATCTGCTACCGCAAGGACCTCTTCAAGGCGGCCGGGCTCCCCACCGACCGGGAGGTGCTCGCCAAGAAGTGGGCGGGCGACTGGTCGAAGCTCGTCGATCTCGGCAAGCAGTACAAGGCCAATGCCCCGGCCGGGACCACCTTCCTGGACTCTGCGGGCGGCCTGCTGAACGCGATCACCAGCAGTGAGACCAACAAGTTCTACGACAACAGCGGCAAGGTCATCTACAAGGACAACCCGGCGATCAAGGCGGCCTTCGACCTCACCGCCCAGGCCGCGACCGACGGTCTGACCGGCAAGCTTCAGCAGTTCCAGCCGACGTGGAACCAGGCGATCGCCAACAGCAAGTTCGCTGCGATCTCCTGCCCGCCGTGGATGATCGGCACCCTCAAGGGCGCGGCCAAGGCCACGGACGCGGGCAAGTGGGACGTGGCGCAGGCACCCAAGGGCGGCAACTGGGGCGGATCGTTCCTGGGCATTCCCAAGAGCGGCAAGAACAAGGACGAGGCCAAGAAGCTGGCCGCGTGGCTGACCGCCCCCGCCCAGCAGGCGAAGCTCTTCGTGGCCCAGGGCTCCTTCCCGAGCGTCCAGACCGCGTACACCCTGCCCGAAGTCACCGGCGCCAAGAACCCCTTCACCGGTGACACCCCGATCGGCACGATCTTCGCGGCAGCCGCCAAGGCCGCCCCGGTCCAGGTGATCGGCCCGAAGGACGCGATCATCCAGCAGGGCCTCAGCGACAACGGTGTCTTCCTCGTCGCGGCCAAGGGCAAGTCCGCTGCGGACGCCTGGAAGACGGCCACCGAGACCATCGACAACAACCTGGAGAAGTGACCGGTATGGCCACCCGGCACCACATCGCCGCGCCCCCCACGGAGGGGGGCGCGGCGATGTGGTG
>NZ_JAFLRJ010001177.1 GCF_017315755.1 Streptomyces beijiangensis | reverse complement strand
CGTGGTCGCCGGCATGGCGCAGAACCCCGGCATGCTGATCACGGCCCGGGTCATCCAGGGTCTGGGCGCCGGTGGTCTGACCGCGCTGGCCCAGATCATCATGGCCGCGATGATCTCCCCCCGGGAGCGCGGCCGTTACTCCGGCTACCTGGGCGCGACCTTCGCCGTCGCGACCGTGGGCGGCCCGCTGGTCGGCGGTGTGATCACCGACGCTTCGTGGCTCGGCTGGCGCTGGTGCCTGTACGTCGGTGTGCCGTTCGCGCTGATCGCCCTGTTCGTGCTGCAGAAGACCCTGAAGCTGCCGGAGACCAAGCGCAAGGTGAAGGTCGACTGGGCCGGCGCCTTCTTCATCACCGCTGCCGTCAGCCTGCTGCTGGTCTGGGTCACCTTCGCCGACGACAAGTTCGCCTGGGTGTCCTGGCAGACGTACGCGATGGTCGGCGGCTCGCTGCTGCTCGCCCTGGTCTTCCTGTTCGTCGAGACGAAGGCCGCCGAGCCGATCATCCCGCTGCGGCTGTTCCGCAACCGCACCATCACGCTGGCCTCGGTCGCCTCGCTGTTCGTCGGTATCGCGATGTTCGCCGTCACCTTCTCCTTCATCCCGTGCTTCCAGCTGGCCCGGAACGAGTCCCCGACCATGTCGGGTGTCCTGACCATCCCGATGATCGGCGGTCTGTTCGTCTCCTCGACCGTCTCCGGTCAGATCATCACCAAGACCGGCAAGTGGAAGGCC
>NZ_JAFLRJ010001176.1 GCF_017315755.1 Streptomyces beijiangensis | reverse complement strand
GCATCAACGCCATCGCCCCCGGCACCACCCGCACCGAAATGATGACCCAATGGCTCGACCTCAACCCCGACATCGAAACCCAACTCCACCACGCCACACCCCTCCCCCGCCGCGCCCAACCCCACGAAATCGCCGAAGCCGCCGCCTGGCTCTGCAGCGACCGCGCCTCCTACATCCTCGGCGCCACCCTCCCCATCGACGGCGGCTGGACCACCCGCTAACCACCCACCACCACCCAACGCATAACAAGTGAAAGACTGAACTCCCCACGGCCTGTGGAGCAGTGACGGACAGTCAGATCTTCGAGGCGAGTCGGTGTCTGTCCGGATACGCTCCGAGTTGGGGAGAGGTGAGTTCCAGGGCCCGGTTGTCCTTTCCGGCGGCCAGGTGGTCGAGCCACCGTTCGTACCAGGCGAGAAAATCTGGGGCCGAGGAGACGTCCGGGCCCCAGAAGCCAGCGGCGTTGCCGTGGAGCATGCGCCCGGCGAGAGGGCCAGTTACGCCCATGAGGACGAGATCGCTGCAGCCGCGTTCGATGACGTGCAGGATGAGCTTGTTCCGCTTTGACG
>NZ_JAFLRJ010001175.1 GCF_017315755.1 Streptomyces beijiangensis | reverse complement strand
CTACTGGCGCCACGCGTACGACTGGCGGGCCGCCGAGGCCAAGCTCAACTCATGGCCCCAGTTCACGACCACCATCGACGGGGCCAACCTCCACTTCGCCCACATCCGCTCGCCCGAGCCCGGCGCCACTCCGCTGATCATGACCCATGGCTGGCCGGGGTCGATCGTGGAGTTCGCCGAGGTCGTGGGCCCGCTGACCGACCCGCGCGCCCATGGCGGCGACCCGGCGGAACTCCCAGCCGGTCTCGTACGTGGGCCCGGAGAAACCGAAGCCGGGGATGCTCGGCAGGACCAGATGGAAGGCGTCGGCCGGGTCGCCGCC
>NZ_JAFLRJ010001174.1 GCF_017315755.1 Streptomyces beijiangensis | reverse complement strand
GAGGGAGGGTCGGGGGGAATTCGGCGGTGTCTGTGGTGCTGACCGCGAGCGAGCGGTCCGGCTGCAGTCGTACGACCAGGTGACGGCGCCAGGCCTCGTCCTCGCGGTCGGGGTGGTCCTCGCGCCAGTGGCAGCCGCGAGTCTCCTCGCGACGCTGCGCGGCGGCAACCAGGACGCGGGCCACGCACAGGAGGTTCGTCGCCTCCCAGGCCTCGACGCCG
>NZ_JAFLRJ010001173.1 GCF_017315755.1 Streptomyces beijiangensis | reverse complement strand
GGCTCATCCTTCCAGTATGCGATCAGCCTGGTCAGGGCCGTACCGAGGGGTCAGTCGACGCTCCGCTGCCGGACCGGCTCCCCCAGGATCCGCTCGGCCAGCCGCACCGCGAGCTCCTCCACGTGCGTACGGAGCTCGGCCTCGGCGGCAGCCCGCTCGGCCTCGATCAGCACGGTCCCCTCGGCCACGATCCGCTCCCGCTCCCGTATGCCTTCGGCCCGGGCCTCGGCGATCGCGGCCGCC
>NZ_JAFLRJ010001172.1 GCF_017315755.1 Streptomyces beijiangensis | reverse complement strand
CGACGCTGGCGGCCACCAGTTCGGTCGGGGCCGCGGCGGACTACATCACGACGAACCGGGGTGCGGTGGGCAGTCAGGCCCGTACCCGCCTGGCGGAAGCGCAGCGCAGGCTGGAGAAGGCGACGGGCCTGGCGGGGACGGACGCGCAGGCCGCGCTGGCGGAGGTGCAGCAGGCGGACGCGCTGGCCCGGCAGGCGCAGCAGCTCGCCGAGCAGGATGTACGGGGGTACGGCGGCGGGGGC
>NZ_JAFLRJ010001171.1 GCF_017315755.1 Streptomyces beijiangensis | reverse complement strand
CCGTCATGTCGACGGTCCGGCGCGGCGCCGGGGTGTACCGCTTCCTGGTCTATCTGCCGGTCGTCATCCCGCCGGTGGTCGCGATCCTGCTGTGGAAGTGGTTCTACGATCCGGGCAGCGGCCTCTTCAACAGCGCCCTGGGCACGATCGGCCTCGGCCCGTACACCTGGCTGGAGTCCTCGGACTCCGCGATGCTCTCGCTGGTCCTGGAGGCCACCTGGGCCGGCATGGGCGGCGCCGTCGACCTCGGCCGCCTCGTACAGCTCGCCGGGAATGCCGACCATCGCCGCGAGGTAGATCAGTACGGCGCCGGGATCTGGCGCCGGATCTGGCACATCA
>NZ_JAFLRJ010001170.1 GCF_017315755.1 Streptomyces beijiangensis | reverse complement strand
CCGTGATCCGTCCCGCCTCCGCCTCGAAGACCCGCCCGCTGACCCCCTGGCACCCCTCGGACCCCAGCCACACCACCAGGGGCGACACGTCCTCGGGCAACCCCTCCAGCGCCCCGAACGTCTCCTCCGTCATCCGGGTCCGCGCCGCCGGCGCAATCGCGTTGACCTGCACCCCGTACCGCCCCATCTCCGCCGCGGCCACCAGCGTCAGCCCCACGATCCCCGCCTTCGCGGCCGCGTAGTTCCCCTGCCCGACGCTCCCCAACAGGCCAGCTCCCGACGTGGTGTTGATGACCCGCGCCGCGACCGTCCGCCCCGCCTTGGCCTCCCCCCGCCAGTAC
>NZ_JAFLRJ010001169.1 GCF_017315755.1 Streptomyces beijiangensis | reverse complement strand
TGGACCACCAGCACCGACGGTGAGAGGAAACAGCGTGAGCGAGTCGAGCACGAGCCGAAACGTCTCCGGCGAGGATGAGGTCACCGACCTCTGCCGCGATCTGATCCGGATCGACACCAGCAATTACGGCGATCACTCGGGGCCGGGGGAGCGGGCCGCCGCCGAGTACGTGGCGGAGAAGCTCGCCGAGGTCGGCCTGGAGCCGCAGATCTTCGAGTCCCATCCCGGGCGGGCCTCGACCGTGGCCCGG
>NZ_JAFLRJ010000121.1 GCF_017315755.1 Streptomyces beijiangensis | reverse complement strand
CGCTCAGTGCGTACAGCCTGCGCGCCATGGTGCTGCGGCACCCCTGGGTCGCCTCGGTGCTCGGGCAGGTGGGGCTCGCGGGGCTCGGGCCGAACGTGATGCGCATGTCGGAGCGCATGCAGGTGCTGTTCGAGGGCGCGGGTCTCGCCTCGGAGGAGGCGGGTCTGGCGATCAGTGCGCTCACGTCGTACGTCGTCGGAATGGCGGTCAGCGAGGGCGCGTATCTCTCGATGATCGCCCGCAGCGGGATGAGCGAGCGCGAGTTCGTGAAGAGCGTGGTGTCCGAGGAGGAGACCGCTGTGCTCGCGGATCCCGAGAAGGCGCGCGAGGAGAAGTTCGACTACGGGCTGCAGTTGGTGCTCGACGGGCTCGCAGGGCGGGTCAGCCCTCGTCGGTGAGGACCGGGAAGCGGCTGGGGGCCACGAAGAGCAGCACCAGGAGCGCGAGGGCCGCTGCCGCCGCCGCTCCCAGGTAGACGTGGTCCACCGCCGCGGCCACCGCCCTGCGCAGGCCGTCCGCCGCTGACGCGGTGAGGGCTGCCGGGTCCTGCAGGGCGTGGGACACCGAGTCCAGGTCGCCGGCGCCGCCGAGGCGCGAGGCGAGGGTCGCGTTGGCGACCGCGCCGAAGAGCGCCGCGCCTATGGACTGGCCGACCTGGCGGCAGAAGAGGATCGAGGCGGTGGCGGTGCCGCGCTCCGACCAGCCGACGGACGACTGCACTCCGATGATCAGCGGGAGCTGGAAGAGGCCGAGTGCGGCGCCCAGCAGGAGCATGATCAGGGCCGGTTGCCAGGGCTCTCCCGGGAAGGGGAGCAGGGGGAAGGCCAGGAGGATCAGCATGGCTGACGCGATGCCGATGATCGCTGTGTTGCGGAAGCCGATGCGGTTGTAGACGCGGTTGGAGAGCGCCGCGCTGACCGGCCAGCTCAGGGTCATGACGGAGAGGACGAAGCCCGCCGCCGTCGGGCCGAGGCCCAGGACCGACTGGGCGTAGGTGGGCAGGAAGACCGTGGGGGCCACCATCAGGAGGCCCAGTGCGCCGAGCGCCAGGTTGACCGCCGAGATGGTGCGGCGGCGCCAGACCCAGCCGGGGATGATCGGCTCCGCAGCCCGGCGTTCGATCCACACCGTTGTCGCGGCGAGCGCCGCGCTGCCCGCGAAGAGGGCCAGAGACGGCGCCGACAGCCACGGCCAGGCGACTCCGCCCTGGACGAGCGCGGTGAGCAGCAGGGTTCCTGTCGCGAAGACCGCCAGTGCTCCGGGCCAGTCGATACGGGGGCGGGCCGCCGGTCTCGTCGTACGGGACGGTTCGGTGAGGTGGCGGGAGATCAGGAGCAGCGCCACCAGGCCGATGGGGACGTTGATGAGGAAGATCCAGCGCCAGTCCGTGTACGTCACTAGCAGGCCGCCGAGCGCCGGGCCCGCGACCGCGGAGACCGCCCAGACCGTCGACAACTTGGCCTGGATCTTGGGGCGTTCCTTGAGCGGGTAGAGGTCGGCGGCGATCGTCTGGACCGTGCCCTGGATCGCGCCGCCGCCCAGGCCCTGGACGATACGGAAGGCGATCAGCGCGGCCATGTTCCAGGCGGTGGCGCAGAGGACCGAGCCGGTGAGGAAGAGGATGATCCCGGCGATCAGGACGGGCTTGCGGCCGAGGGTGTCGGAGAGCTTGCCGTAGACGGGGAGCGTGACCGTGACGGCGAGGAGATAGCCGGAGAAGAGCCAGGAGAAGACCGAGAAGCCGCCGAGGTCGCCGACGATCTGCGGGACCGCCGTCGAGATGATCGTGGAGTCGAGCGCGGCCAGCGCCATGCCGAGCATGAGGGCGGCTACTACGGGGCCCCGCCTTTTCGGGGGCTCTGCCCCCGGACCTCCGCTCCTCAATCGCCGGAGGGGCTTGATTATGTCCACCGAGATCCTTTCACCGTGCACCTATAGAGCCCGGGACACCTTCTCACTTGAGCCTCACGCGGCGGGAGGGTGGAGGCTCCCCTGAGACGGGCTCCACCCGTGGGTCCAGACCCCTAGGGGGATCTCCCCATTCAGACCGAGAGGACGTTCGTCCCGGCGGAGGAGGAGAGAGCACGGGTGCGTTCTTTAAGTTGGTCTTACGGCAGACCGCAGGGTCAGGGGTGGGGAAAACCCCAGGGGAAGTGGGAGACGCGCACCAGTGCGGTCGGGCCCCTCGAATCGCCAGACTTGAAACGTAAGCACGTACGCAAGTAACGACATGCAGCGCTTGACCGACTTAGGAGACTTACCGTGACAACGGCTGTGACCATTCCCAGGCACGGGGGCACTGGAGAACGTACGGCCGTTGCCGCGCGAGCGCGGCAGGTCGTGAAGGCGTACGGAAGCGGGGAGACCCGGGTCGTGGCGCTCGACCATGTCGATGTCGACATCGCCCGCGGCCGGTTCACCGCGATCATGGGCCCCTCGGGGTCAGGCAAGTCCACGCTGATGCACTGCCTTGCGGGGCTCGACACGGTGACGGGCGGGAAGATCTACCTGGACGAGACCGAGATCACCGGCCTGAAGGACAAGAAGCTCACCCAGCTTCGCCGGGACCGGATCGGCTTCATCTTCCAGGCCTTCAACCTGCTGCCGACGCTGAACGCGCTGGAGAACATCACGCTGCCGATGGACATAGCGGGCCGCAAGCCCGACGCGGCATGGCTGCGGCAGGTCGTGGAGACCGTCGGTCTGCACGACCGGCTGAAGCACCGGCCGACCCAGCTCTCGGGTGGTCAGCAGCAGCGCGTCGCCGTGGCGCGTGCGCTCGCCGCCCAGCCCGAGATCATCTTCGGTGACGAGCCGACCGGAAACCTCGACTCCCGTGCGGGCGCTGAGGTGTTGGGGTTCTTGAGGCGGTCCGTGACCGAGCTCGGGCAGACCATTGTGATGGTCACGCACGACCCGGTCGCGGCGAGCTACGCCGACCGCGTGCTCTACCTCGCGGACGGGCGCATCGTGGACGAGATGCACGCGCCCACCGCCGACCAGGTCCTGGACCGGATGAAGGACTTCGACGCACGCGGGCGGACGTCATGACTGTGTGGAAGACCTCGATGCGCAACTTCTTCGCGCACAAGGGGCGGATGGCGCTCTCCGCTGTCGCCGTGCTGCTGTCGGTGGCTTTCGTGTGCGGGACGCTCGTCTTCACCGACACCATGAACACCACTTTCGACAAGCTCTTCGCGGCCACCGCGTCCGATGTGACGGTGAGCCCCAAGTCGGCCCCCGACAACGGCGGCGAGGGTCCGCAGAGCGGGAAGCCCGAATCGCTGCCCGCCTCCGTGGTGCAGCAGGTGACGAAGGCCGAGGGCGTGAAGTCCGCCGAGGGCGGTGTCTCCAGCTCCAGCGTGACGGTCGTCGACAAGAACAACAAGAACATGGGCTCCGACAGCGGCGCCCCGACGATCGCCGGCAACTGGGGTCACAACGACCTCCGTTCGATGGAGATCACCTCCGGTCACGCCCCGCGCGGACCCACCGAGGTGATGGTCGACTCCGACACCGCCGAGAAGCACCACCTCAAGCTCGGTGACGAACTGCGCACGATCACTGTCACCGGTGACATCAGGGCACGTATCTCCGGTATCTCCACCTTCAAGGTGACCAATCCCGGTGCGGCCATCGTGTACTTCGACACCGCCACCGCACAGCAGAAGCTGCTCGGCGCCCCCAATCTGTTCACGCATATCTCCGTCACCGCCAAGAGCGGTGTCAGCGACACCCAGCTGAAGCAGAACGTCGCCGGCCAGCTGGGCGGCACGTACAAGCTGCAGACGCAGAAGGAGAACCAGGACGCCAACAAGTCCAGCGTCGGCTTCCTGGACGTCATGAAGTACGCGATGCTCGGCTTCGCCGGGATCGCCTTCCTCGTCGGTATCTTCCTGATCATCAACACCTTCTCGATGCTGGTCGCCCAGCGCACCCGGGAGATCGGCCTGATGCGGGCCATCGGGTCGAGCCGCAAGCAGATCAACCGGTCCGTGCTCCTTGAGGCGCTGTTGCTCGGGATCTTCGGTTCGGTGCTGGGAGTCGGCGCCGGTGTGGGTCTCGCCGTGGGGCTGATGAAGCTCATGGGGTCCATCGGGATGGATCTGTCCATGGACGATCTGACCGTCAAGTGGACGACCCCCGCCATCGGCCTGCTGCTCGGCATCGTCGTGACCGTCGTCGCGGCGTACGTACCGGCCCGCCGGGCCGGGAAGATCTCCCCGATGGCCGCGCTGCGCGACGCCGGTACGCCGTCCGACGGCAAGGCGGGCTGGATCCGGGCCTCGCTCGGTCTGGTGCTCACCGGCGGAGGCGGGGCCGCGCTCTTCGCGGCGGCCAACGCCGACAAGTCCGGTCCTGGTTCGATGTACCTGGCCGCGGGTGTGTTCTTCACGCTGATCGGCTTCGTGGTGATCGGGCCGCTGCTCGCAGGTGTGGTCGTACGGGCCATCAGCACGGTCGTGCTGCGACTGTTCGGCCCCGTCGGGCGGATGGCCGAGCGCAACGCGCTGCGCAATCCGCGGCGTACGGGAGCCACAGGATCGGCCCTGATGATCGGCCTCGCGCTGGTCGCCTGCCTGTCGGTCGTCGGCTCCTCCATGGTGGCCTCGGCCACCGACGAGCTCGACCGGTCGGTCGGCGCGGACTTCATCATCCAGTCCAGCAACGGCCAGCCGGTGGTACCGCAGGCCGAGAAGGCGCTGCGCGCCGCTCCGGGCATCGAGCACATCACCAGCTACAAGGAGGCCGAATCCAAGGTCACGTCGCCCGACGGCAAGACCGAGGACGACGCGGTGACCGGGACCGACCCGACGTACATGCAGGACCTGCGGCGCGAGACCGTCTCCGGCGAACTCTCGGCGGCGTACGGCAAGAACGCGATGTCGGTCGGTGACACCTACGCCAAGCGCCACCACATCAAGGTCGGCGACAGCCTGTCCGTGGCCTTCAAGGGCGGGCAGACGGCGAAGCTGAAGGTCGCGGCCATCACGTCGGACGACACGAACATCGACAAGGACGTGATGTACACCAGCATCACGACGATGTCGCAGTACATACCGGCCGACAAGATGCCGAAGAACCTGATCATGTTCGGCAAGGCCAAGGACGGCCAGGAGAAGACCGCCTACGCCTCGCTGAAGAAGTCGCTGGCCGAGTACCCGCAGTACAAGGTGCAGAACCAGACCGACTTCAAGCAGGAGCTGAAGGACCAGATCGGCCAGCTGCTCAACATCGTCTACGGGCTCCTCGCACTGGCGATCATCGTGGCGGTGCTCGGTGTGGTGAACACCCTGGCGCTGTCGGTCGTCGAGCGGACCCGGGAGATCGGGCTGATGCGGGCGATCGGGATGTCCCGGCGCCAGCTGCGCCGGATGATCCGACTGGAGTCGGTCGTCATCGCGCTCTTCGGCGCACTGCTCGGGCTCGGGCTCGGGATGGGCTGGGGGACCACCGCCCAGAAGCTGCTCGCGCTGGAGGGACTCGGGGTCCTGGAGATCCCGTGGCCCACGATCATCACGGTCTTCGTGGGGTCGGCCTTCGTGGGGCTGTTCGCGGCACTGGTTCCGGCCTTCCGGGCCGGGCGGATGAATGTGCTGAACGCGATCGCCACGGACTAGCGGGCAGGAGTACGTGGGCGGGGGTACGTGAGCAGGAGTACGTGGGCGGGTCCGGCCCCGGTGAGCATCCTCGATGCCCGCCGGGGCCGGACCCGTGTTCTGGAGTGGCGGCTGGAGCGGTTCGGGCGGCGGCCCGGCACAGGTGGCTTTCCGGACGCGACTGTCAGTCGGCGGACGTAGTCTGGGATACCCCTGGCCCGTGCGACGTGTCGGGTCCTTCGCGTTGCCTCCCCCAGCTGTACGAAGCTGTACAAAACCGGACGGAAAGCCTTCCCCCATGAGCCTGCACGGTCTGCTCGACGCCACTGCCAAGGACCCCGCGCTCGCCGATGCGGTGAAGGCCGCCGGTGACGGGCACCGGATGCATGTCGACCTGGTCGGGCCGCCCGCCGCCCGGCCCTTCGCCGTGGCCGCGCTGGCGCGCGGGACCGGGCGGACCGTCCTCGCCGTGACCGCGACCGGGCGTGAGGCCGAGGACCTGGCCGCCGCGCTGCGCTCCCTGCTGCCGGCGGACAGCGTCGCCGAGTACCCGTCCTGGGAGACGCTCCCGCACGAGCGGCTCTCCCCGCGCAGCGACACCGTCGGGCGGCGCATCGCGATCCTGCGGCGGCTGGCCCACCCCAGTCCGGACGACCCCACCGCGGGTCCGGTGAGCGTGATCGTGGCTCCGGTGCGTTCCGTGCTGCAGCCGCAGGTCAAGGGGCTCGGCGACCTGGAGCCCGTGGCTCTGCGCTCCGGGCAGAGCGCCGACCTGGGCGAGGTCACGGCGGCGCTCGCCGCGGCCGCGTACTCCCGCGTCGAACTCGTCGAGAAGCGCGGCGAGTTCGCCGTACGCGGCGGAATCCTGGACGTCTTCCCGCCCACCGACGAGCACCCGCTGCGCGTGGAGTTCTGGGGCGACGAGGTCGAGGAGATCCGTTACTTCAAGGTGGCCGACCAGCGGTCCCTGGAGGTCGCCGAGCACGGCCTGTGGGCGCCGCCCTGCCGTGAGCTGCTGCTCACCGACGACGTGAAGGAGCGGGCCGCGGCCCTCGCCGAGGCCCACCCGGAGCTGGGCGAGCTGCTCTGGAAGATCGCCGAGGGGATCGCCGTCGAGGGGATGGAGTCACTGGCTCCGGTGCTCGTCGACGACATGGAGCTGCTGATCGACGTGCTCCCCGCCGGGTCCATGTCCGTGGTCTGCGACCCGGAGCGGGTGCGGACCAGGGCCTCGGACCTGGTGGCGACCTCGCAGGAGTTCCTGCAGGCGTCGTGGGCGGCGAGCGCCGGCGGCGGCGAGGCCCCCATCGACGTGGGCGCGGCCTCGCTCCGGTCGATCGCGGACGTACGGGACAGGGCGCGCGAGCTGGGGATGATGTGGTGGTCCGTATCGCCGTTCGCGGCCGATGACGCGGACCTGGACGACGACGTACTGAAGCTCGGGATGCACGCCCCGGAGACCTACCGCGGGGACACCGCGCGGGCGCTCGCCGACACCAAGGGATGGCTGGCCGACGGCTGGCGCATGGTCTACCTGACGGAGGGGCACGGCCCCGCCGCCCGTACCGTCGAGGTCCTCGGCGGTGAAGGCATCGCGGCCCGACTCGACGCGGAACTGGGCGAGTTGACCCCTTCCGTCGTCCATGTGTCGTGCGGCGCCATCGACTTCGGCTTCGTCGACCCGGGCCTGAAGCTCGCCGTACTGACCGAGACCGACCTCACCGGGCAGCGCACCGCCAGCAAGGACCTGGGCCGGATGCCCACGCGCCGGCGCAAGACCATCGATCCGCTGACGCTGGAGGCCGGTGACTACATCGTCCATGAGCAGCACGGCGTCGGCCGCTATGTGGAGATGGTCCAGCGCACGGTGCAGGGCGCGACCCGCGAGTACCTGCTCGTCGAGTACGCACCGGCCAAGCGCGGCCAGCCCGGCGACCGCCTCTACATCCCCACCGACCAGCTGGAACAGGTCACGAAGTACGTCGGCGGCGAGGCCCCCACCCTGCACCGGCTCGGCGGCGCCGACTGGACGAAGACCAAGGCGCGCGCCAAGAAGGCCGTCAAGGAGATCGCCGCCGACCTGATCAAGCTCTACAGCGCGCGGATGGCCGCCCCCGGCCACGCCTTCGGCCCCGACACCCCCTGGCAGCGGGAGCTGGAGGACGCCTTCCCGTACACCGAGACGCCCGACCAGCTCTCCACGATCGCCGAGGTCAAGGAGGACATGGAGAAGACGGTCCCGATGGACCGCCTGGTCTGCGGCGACGTCGGGTACGGCAAAACCGAAATCGCTGTTCGCGCAGCGTTCAAGGCCGTACAGGACGGGAAGCAGGTCGCGGTCCTCGTGCCGACGACACTGCTCGTGCAGCAGCACTTCGGCACGTTCTCCGAGCGCTACGCCCAATTCCCCGTAGTGGTAAGGGCGTTGTCGCGATTCCAGAGCGACACCGAGGCGAAGGCCGTTCTGGAGGGGCTGAAGGACGGCTCCATCGACCTCGTCATCGGCACGCACCGCCTCTTCTCCTCCGAGACCAAGTTCAAGGACCTCGGCCTGGTCATCGTGGACGAGGAGCAGCGCTTCGGCGTCGAGCACAAGGAGCAGCTGAAGAAGCTCCGCGCCAACGTCGACGTGCTGACGATGTCCGCCACGCCGATTCCCCGCACCCTGGAGATGGCGGTCACCGGCATCCGCGAGATGTCGACGATCACCACGCCCCCGGAGGAGCGCCACCCGGTGCTGACCTTCGTCGGTCCGTACGAGGAGAAGCAGATCGGCGCCGCCATCCGCCGTGAACTGCTGCGCGAGGGCCAGGTCTTCTACATCCACAACCGCGTCGAGTCGATCGACCGGGCCGCTGCCAGGCTGCGCGAGATCGTGCCGGAGGCGCGCATCCAGACCGCGCACGGGCAGATGGGCGAGACGGCCCTGGAGCAGGTCGTGGTCGACTTCTGGGAGAAGAAGTTCGATGTGCTCGTCTCGACGACCATCGTCGAGTCGGGCATCGACATCGCCAACGCCAACACGCTGATCGTCGAGCGCGGCGACAACTTCGGGCTCTCGCAGCTCCACCAGCTGCGCGGTCGCGTGGGCCGTGGCCGTGAGCGCGGTTACTCCTACTTCCTGTACCCGCCGGAGAAGCCCCTCACCGAGACCGCGCACGAGCGGCTCGCGACGATCGCCCAGCACACCGAGATGGGCGCGGGCATGTACGTGGCGATGAAGGACCTGGAGATCCGCGGCGCGGGAAACCTGCTGGGCGGCGAGCAGTCGGGTCACATCGCGGGCGTCGGATTCGACCTCTACATCCGCATGGTGGGCGAGGCCGTGGCCGACTACCGCGCGGCGGTCGACGGGACCCAGGAGGAGGAAGCACCTCTGGAGGTCAAGATCGAGCTGCCGGTCGACGCGCACGTCCCGCACGACTACGCACCGGGCGAGCGGCTGCGTCTGCAGGCCTACCGGGCCATCGCATCGGCCAACACCGAGGACGACATCAAGGCCGTACGCGAAGAGCTCACCGACCGCTACGGCAAGCTGCCCGAGCCCGTCGAGAACCTCCTCATGGTGGCGGGGCTGCGGATGCTTGCGCGCGCCTGCGGGGTCGGCGAGATCGTCCTGCAGGGCCCCAACATCCGCTTCGCACCGGTGGAGTTGAGGGAGTCGCAGGAGCTGCGCCTCAAGCGGCTCCATCCGCGCACCGTCATCAAGCCGGCCGCCCACCAGATCCTGGTGCCGCGGCCGACGGCGGGGACGATCGGTGGGAAGCCGGTCATCGGCCGTGAACTCCTCGCCTGGACAGGGGAGTTCCTCACGACGATCCTCGGGTCGTAATCCTCTGCGCGATCCCGTGACCTCCGGCATCATGTTCGCCGGGCCGGTGTTCGGCCCTTGTCGGAGTCCGAGAACCGGGGGAAGCAATGTCGGAAGACCTGGCGCGCGTACGAGGCCTGTGGCACCAGCTGGAGCCGCTGCACGCCGTCCTCTACTACGCGCCCGAGGTGGCCGAGGAGGCCGCGGCGCTCGGCTTCAAGACCGATACGCGCTGGCCCGGTTACTTCGCGTGGCGCGCGGCCCCGCTCGGTGCGGCGGGGGCCGTACGGGTGCGTTCGGCCTTCTACAGCTTCAGCCCGCGCATGGTCGCCGAGCACGTACCGGCCGCGTGGGAGACGGCAGTTCCGGATGCGGTGCTCGCCTCGCGGGAGGTGGCGATCGACCGGACCTACCGGGCGCTGCTCGGGGAGCGGGTGACCGAGCCCTGGGTCGCGGAAGCCGCCTCGCTCGTACGGCGGGTGGCCGAGGCCGCCGACACCGCCGGGCGGCCGCTGGCTGCCGCCAATGCCGCGCTGGAGTGGCCCGAGGCGCCGCACCTGCAGTTGTGGCACGGTGCGACCGTCATCCGTGAGCACCGGGGGGACGGACATCTGGCCGCGCTGCTCACGGCCGGGCTCGACCCGGTCGAGGCGCTCGTGTCCTTCGCGGGAGTCGGCGCGGCACCGGTGGAGACCTTCGCGAGCCGGGGGTGGACCGCGGAGGAGTGGGACGCCGCCCGCGAACGGCTGCTGACACGGGGTCTGTTGGACACGCAGGGTGTGGCGACGGAGGCGGGGCGCGCGCTGCGGGCTGAGGTCGAGCGGCGTACCGACGAGCTGGCCGCGGCGCCCTGGCGGTCGGTGGGCGACGAGGCCGACCGGCTCGCCGGGCTGGTGCAGCCGCTGCTGCACGAGGCGCTGGTGTCGGGGATGCTGCCCGCGCAGAACACGCTGGGGATCGGCAAGGTGTGACGGGGCCGGCGCAGGGACGCGACGGACCGAAGGCGATCGTGCTGCGCGTTGTCTTCGTCCTGGTGGCAGTGGTCAGCATCGGGTTCCTGTCGTGGACGGCGATGCTGAGGCTGGCGATCCTGCGCCGGACACGGAGTGACTGGGCGCTGTTCTGGGGCGTTTCGGTGCTGACCGTGGTGTGCGTGGGGATGCTGGAGGAGCGCTTCAAGGACAGCTGGGTCTCCGACACCGGGATGATCGTGCTGCTGGTCCAGGCGGCCGCGGTCGTCGTCCACTTCCTGATGGCCGACATCCGCTTCCACCGGAACCAGGGCCGGGCCCGGAGCCAGGACCCGGTGTGGGCCCCGGGGTTGTACGTTCCGCCACCGGCGCGCACCGGGCAGAGC
This sequence comes from Streptomyces beijiangensis, assembly GCF_017315755.1. GTDB lineage: Bacteria > Actinomycetota > Actinomycetes > Streptomycetales > Streptomycetaceae > Streptomyces > Streptomyces beijiangensis. Next base: position 2,331 of record NZ_JAFLRJ010000121.1, on the reverse strand, counting down.
ATCGAGCTCCGGCGCGCCGAGCTGGATGAACTCTCGGACTACCTCCGGAAGGATGGCAGCGGCCGCTGACCCGCATAGGGTGTCGGGCATGCGCCGATTCGGGATACGTACCGCACTTGTCTTCTGCACCGTCGGTTCGGTTGCTCTCCTGGCGGGGTGCGATGCCACGACCGTGAGCGGCGGGACCACCGGTGGCGCGCCGGGCACGGGAGGCGCGGGTGCACCGGCCGGTACGTACGGCACGAGCCCGCTCGCCAATCCCGACGGTACGAAGCCGGGTCTGGCCCCGCTGACCTCCGAGGCCGACAAGGCGGCGGCCCGGAAGATCATCGACAAGGTGGCGACCAAGGGGCGCGGGCCCAAGACCGGTTATGACCGGGACGAGTTCGGGAGCGCCTGGCTGGACACGGCCGACGGGGTGCCGCTCGCCCGCAACGGCTGCGACACCAGGAACGATCTGCTGAAGCGGGACGGCAAGGACCTCACGTACCGCGGGTCCGGGTCGAAGAAGTGTGTCGTGATGTCGATGACGCTGAACGATCCGTACACCGGCCGGAAGATCGACTGGAAGAAGAAGACGGCGACCGCCGTCCAGATCGACCATGTGATGCCGCTGTCGTACGACTGGCAGATGGGCGCCGCCCGCTGGGACAAGGCCAAGCGCAAGCAGATCGCCAACGACCCGCTCAACCTGATTCCGGTGGACGGGCCTTCGAACGGCTCCAAGAGCGATTCCGGTCCCGCGTCCTGGCTGCCGCCGTACAAGCCGATCCGCTGCTCCTACGCGGTGCGGTTCGCGCAGGTCTCGCTCAAGTACGGGCTGCCGGTGACCGCCCCGGACAAGAAGACGATGCTCGCCCAGTGCGGGGGCTGATCCCCTCAGCCCCCGCACCTTCCCAGGCCCCCGTGGTTCATGGTGGTGCCGTACGGGCCCCCTCGGGCCTCAGTTCCCCAGGTCCACGATGTCCTTCTTGGCCGGGGCCTTGGCGCCGACCGGCTTGTCGAAGCCGGAGAAGGCGAGCGTGGTCGGCTGGTCGCCGCCGGCGACGTCGAGCTTCAGGAGATAGGGCGTGCCCTCGGTGGCGACGTACATCGTGTACGTCTCCTTGCCGTCCTTCTCGGTGAGCGTGGCCGCCTTCCGGCCGTCGACGGTGGTGTCCTTGCCCTTGTCGGCGGCCGTGTCGGTGGGGTCGAAGGTGCCGAGCAGCTCGTCGATGTCGCACATGGAGGCCAGGTCCTTGACGTCCGGATCGGACGAGGTCGACTTCACCCAGTTCCCGACGAGCATCTTCACCGCCGCATCGGTGTCCTTCTTCGCCTCGCCCTTGCTCTGGGCGCGCAGCAGCTTCTCGTCATAGCTCATGTAGACGGTCTTGCCCGTCTTGATGAGCCCCATCGAGCCCTGGTCGCCGAGGCCTATGGTCCCTTTGCAGTCGCCCCTGTGATCGATGGCCAGGTCGACGGCGATGTCACCTTCCTTGGGGTCGCTGACATTGCCCTTCACGGTGAAGGAGGTTGCGGCCCGGTTGGCCTTGATCGCTTTGGTGGCGAGGTCGCCGCCGTCACCGCTGGCGCCCGCGAAGGGGTTGCAGGCGGTGAGGGCCGCTGCGGCGGTGAGACAGAGGGCGGTGGTGGCGAGGGTGCGGCGCATGGTGATTTTCCCCCCAAGGGAAAAGCGTGTCGGTGGTGATCCGGTGATCAGAATTCGCTGTTGGTGATCGTCTCGCCGCTCGCGTCGTAGACGGTGACGAGACCGTTCTTGCTCTGCTTCCAGTCCTTGAAGGCGGAAGTGATCAGCTCGGCGGGGGCCGCGCCCTCGCCCATCAGTCCACCGGTGAAGTCGGTGTAGACGTCGGCGGTGTCCATGACGTCGTTCTGCTTGTCGGCGCCCTGGACCTTGGTGATGTGGGCGACGGCCGACTTCTCCTTCGCGGAGCCGTTCTTGTTCACGAACGCCTTGAACTGCTCGGCCTGCGAGCCGGCTGCCTTCTTCGCGGGCTTCTTCGCGGACTTCTTGTCCGTCTTCTTGTCCGTCTTCTTGTCCGTCTTCTTGTCGGCGGTGTCGGAGACGGAAGCGCCCTTGTCGGAGGAGCTGTTGCCGCTCTTGTCGTCGGTCGTCGCCGAGCAGGCGCTGAGGGCGACGATGCCTGCGGCGACGCCCAGCGTGACCTTGACCTTGATGCCCATGGCTGTTCTCCCCGTTCGTGAACCCGGCCCGGTGTGAACCGATAGGTCAATGGAAGCAGAGCCTGTGAACCGAGTCAACACGATTCATTGGGAATCTTCGGTTCACGCTGTGAAGCGATTGCTGCTCGCTGTGCGGTTATGCTC
>NZ_JAFLRJ010001168.1 GCF_017315755.1 Streptomyces beijiangensis | reverse complement strand
GTGCATGAACAGCGCGAGCAGCGCGGCGGTGGCGACGGCGGTCAGGAAGACCAGCGGGATGTTCAGCGGTGCGGCCGACCCCAGGTCCTTCAGGAAGGAGGAGTAGCCGTCGACGGTACGGGTGCCCACGACGCGGTACTGCGCGCCCAGCAGCATGGTCATGGTGGCGAGCGTGACGATGAAGCCGTTGATCCGGGTGGCCACGATGAAC
>NZ_JAFLRJ010001167.1 GCF_017315755.1 Streptomyces beijiangensis | reverse complement strand
GGCGGGCGAGCTGTGCGAGCGGTTCGAGCAGTTGCAGCTGGTGGAGGGGGACCGGGTGACGCAGACCGTGCCCACGTACCGGGGTGAGGGTCACACCTTCCTGTAGCCGCTAGAGCGGGGTGACGTACGCGCCCGAGATACCGCCGTCGACCAGGAAGTCGGTGGCGTTGACGAACGAGGAGTCGTCGCTGGCCAGGAAGGCGACGGCGGCGGCGATCTCGTTCGCCTCGGCGAACCTGCCCAGCGGGATGTGGACGAGCCGGCGCGCCGCCCGCTCGGGGTCG
>NZ_JAFLRJ010001166.1 GCF_017315755.1 Streptomyces beijiangensis | reverse complement strand
TCCTCGGCGACGCGGCGGCGGCGCTCGGCCTCCAGGGCCCGGGTGTGACGAACCCATGACCCGACGCCCCAGGCGAGTGCCACGGCCAGGTAGAACGTCACGAACTCGCCGGGCGGTTCGCCGGGGCCGAGCCGGTGGAGCGCGACCGCCAGCGGGACGTATGCCACGGAGGCGGCGATCGCGGTTGCCCGCCTGTGGTGTTCCAGGTGGGAGGCCACGCTCAACAGCGTGATGGGCAGCGCGATGCCGGCGAGTGAGTGGTAGCCGCGGAGCTGGTCGAGGGCGAAGCCGATCGACACCACGGCGAAGCAGAGGACGGGCCACCGCCGGCGTCCGGCGAGCGGAAGGCA
>NZ_JAFLRJ010001165.1 GCF_017315755.1 Streptomyces beijiangensis | reverse complement strand
GCAACTGCTCCAAGCAGTACCAGCGCACGATCATCGTGAACGACGTCGACATCACGGCGCCGGGCAAGGCGATCGCCGGCATCAACACCAACTACGGCGACACGGTCTCGCTGCGCAACATCCGTATCCACGGCGACAGCAGCAAGAAGATCAAGACCTGCGTCCGCTACACGGGCAACAGCACCGGCGCCGAGCCGAAGGAGACCGGCAGCGGCCCCGACGGCACGTACTGCAAGTTCACGGCCTCGGACATCAGTTACGAGTAGGGGCGCCCCTCCCCTCCCC
>NZ_JAFLRJ010001164.1 GCF_017315755.1 Streptomyces beijiangensis | reverse complement strand
GGACGCGGCGCGGGCGGCGGCGGTCGGGGTCGCGGTTCTGGTGGGCGGTGGCGCGCTGCTGGTCGGGGGCGCGCTGGTGTGGCACGCGGGGGCGGCCCAGAGTGCGTTTCCGCAGCTCACGGGGGTGTGGTCGGGCCGGTTCGCGGTCCTGCTGCTTGCGCTGGCCCTCGTCCCGAACGCGGCGGTGTGGGCGGCGGCCTATGCGCTGGGTCCCGGTTTCTCGCTCGGAGCAGGAGCTGCGGCGTCGCCCTTCGCGGTGACCACGAACCCCGCGCTGCCGCACTTCCCGCTGCTCGCGGCGGTGCCGGCGGAGGGGCGCGGGACGTGGCTCGGCTGGGCGGTGGCGCTGGTTCCGCTGGTGGCGGGTGCGGCGGTGGGCTGGTTCTCCGTACGTACGGAACACGACCGTGGCCTGCGGGACACGGCGGCCGTGGCCGCGCTGGCCGCCGTCGGGTG
>NZ_JAFLRJ010001163.1 GCF_017315755.1 Streptomyces beijiangensis | reverse complement strand
CTCCGGCCAGAGGTGCCTGGAACAGATCCTGCACGACGACCCGGCCACCACCGCCCTGGTCACACTGAACGAAGCGGCGCTCGGCGGCCTCTACCGGGGCCTGGCGCAGGCCGGCCGCCATGTACCGCGCGACTTCTCCGTCACCGGAGTCGTGGCTGCCCGCTGGGCGGAGACGGTGACCCCGCCGCTCACCGCGGCGGACGTCCCCGCGGCCGAACTGGGCCGTCTCGCCGTCGACTTGCTGGTGGAGCAGCTCGCCGACCCCG
>NZ_JAFLRJ010001162.1 GCF_017315755.1 Streptomyces beijiangensis | reverse complement strand
GTGGAAGCCGTAGTCGATGAGGCGCTTGGCGACGTCGTCGATGCTCACGCCGGTCTGCTTGGTCAGGGGCCGCACGTCGATGATGCACTCGTGCGCGACGAGGCCGTTCGGGCCCGTGTAGAGCACCGGGTAGTGCGGCTCCAGTCGCTTGGCGATGTAGTTGGCGCTGAGCACGGCCACCTGTGTGGCGCGGCGCAGCCCCTCGGCGCCCATCAGCCGCAGATACGCCCAGGAGATCGGCAGGATTCCCGCCGAGCCCCACGGCGCGCCGGAGACCGGGCCGATACCGGTGCTGGGCCCGGCGGCGGCCTGGAGCGGATGGTTCGGCAGGTACGGGGC
>NZ_JAFLRJ010001161.1 GCF_017315755.1 Streptomyces beijiangensis | reverse complement strand
CGGTCGTGGACGGCCATGCGGTCCGGTGCGGCTGCTGTGAGGACGGCGGAGGCGAGGGCGTCACCGGTGCGGAAACCGGGTAGTGAGGCCAGGGCTGCTCGGCCGGCTTGCGCTGCCGAGCTGCGGCTGAGAGAGGTGTCCCGGGCGGCGGTCGCGGCCGCGGCGGTTGCGCGGCGTACGTCAGCGTCCGCGAGCGCCATGAGTTCAGAGGCCCAGGGCGTATCGGCCCTGAGCCGTTTCCACATCAGCAGTGCTCCGATGTCGGCTTTGCCGATGCTTCCGCTGGTGCACGCACGGCGTGTCACTTCCTGCAGGGTCTCGTCGTAGTA
>NZ_JAFLRJ010001160.1 GCF_017315755.1 Streptomyces beijiangensis | reverse complement strand
GGGGAAAGCCCTACCGGGGGTCGGGCAACAGGCCTCTAGAGCGTGGGGCCCGCGTCGCTGTCGCGGCAGATCAGCAGGAGGGCACGGTCGTCGTTGACGTCCTTGGCCACCGCCTCGATCAGATGCCAGGCCGCGCCGGCGAACGTCGACGACACATAGCGGTCCGCCTCGCCCGTCAGCCGGTCCATGCCCTCGCTGATGTCCCGCTCCGGCGACTCGACCAGGCCGTCCGTGAACATCATCAGGACGTCGCCGG
>NZ_JAFLRJ010001159.1 GCF_017315755.1 Streptomyces beijiangensis | reverse complement strand
CGCCCAGGTCAGGAAACCGACACCCCACGGTCGGTCGGTGCCCGCCGCGACGATCGGCAACTCGCGCTCCAGCCACTCCCGGTCCCCGTACCCACCGCCCAGCAGCCCGAGGCCGCCGGCCCCGGAGACGGCCGCGGCCAGCGCGCCCCCGGCCGCACCGCCCATCGGTGCCAGCACGATCGGGTGCCGCACGCCCGGCAGTTCCGTCAATTCCGTGGA
>NZ_JAFLRJ010000120.1 GCF_017315755.1 Streptomyces beijiangensis | reverse complement strand
TTGTACTCCTTGGCGGTACGCCGATGCGGTGCCCTGGCATCTGCTGCGTACCGCCAAGGAGTACAACGCCACGCTCGTGACCGTGCTCGACCGGGTGCCCCATCAGGTGATCGCGGAGGTGGCGCGGCAGTACGGGGCGCTGCTCACCCGGGCCGGGCTGGGGGAGGTGCCCCGCTTCACGATTCCCGAGCTGCCCGAGTCCGCGGGTGGCGGCAGCGGGTTGCTGCCCACGACCGCCGTCGCGCCGTTGCGGGCCTGGCTCACCCACCGGGCGCAGGACCCCGCCGCCCGTCAGCAGGCCCTGGACCGGACGGCGGGCGGAGTCATCGCCTCGCTGCGGTCCCGGATGCCCGAACTGGCCGCTGCCGTCTCGGGTCAGTACGCCGCGGCCGTGCGGCTCGCGGGCACGGTCGAGCAGGCGTACGGAAACGAGGGCAAGCGGGTACGTCGCGAGCTCAAGGCCGGCGCGGTGCTCGCCGGGGATGCCAGGACCCGGTGGCGCGGCTATCCGGTGGACTCCACCTCCGCCGAGCTGCTCGACGCGCTGGTCGAGAGCCTGACCGCGCTCCTGGAGTGCGCCGTCGCCGCCGCCGACGAGCGGGTGCGCGAGGAGTGGCAACGGGAGGCGGCGCTGGAGGGGCCCGAGGCCGTGACGGGCGAGGCCCGGGAGCGGATCGGGGTGGTCGTACGGCGCTGGCGGCGCGTTCTGGAGGAGCTCGCGGAGGAAGAGGTACGGGTGCTGGAGCGCTCGGCGGCGCCCGATCCCGAGGCGGTGGCCGCCCTGCTCGCGGCCGCGCTGCTCGGCGGTCGGCGGGCGCGCCGGGCGGGGGAGCGGCTGGCGATGCGGATCGGCGCTCACGGTGCGCTGAGGCTGCGGGACAAGGGTGCGGTGCTGGTCGGTGACTGCATCGACCAGGTCCTGGACGGGGAGCGCGACCGGCGGCTCGCGCCGCTCGACGCGCTGGATGTCGGGCCCGAGTCGCAGGCCGAACTGATTGCCGCACTGTCTGTGCTGAAGAGGAGTGGTGAGTGATGAGCGGGACGACGGTGACCGGTGACACGGCGGACACGGCTGATGTTGTTGAAGCTCCAGATGTAGTTGCAGGCGTCGTTGAGGTGGTTGAGGTGGTTGAGGCGGTCGACGAGAGCGTCCGCAATGACGCCGCAGCGAGCCCCTCCAAGGGCTGGGACGACGGGTTCATCGCCCGGCGCGCCAGCGAGCGCGGCACGGCGCGCGAAGGCGCGCTGCGCCCCCTGCCCGAGGCCTACGCGGATCTGCCGCGCCCGACCTCGTACACCGGTGATCTGCGCGTACGGCTGGACGCCCTGCGCGAGTTGGTCGGGCTCTCCCGGACCCGGCTGGAAGGCTCGACCCTCGGCGAGGCGGGCCGGGTGCTCGACGAGGCCGCCGCCCGTCAGCGGCTCTCCTCGCAGCACACCGTCGTCGCGATCGCCGGTGCGACCGGCAGCGGCAAGTCGACGCTCTTCAACGCCCTGGCCGGCGTGTCCATCTCGGAGACCGGGCTGCGCAGGCCCACCACCTCCGCCCCCATCGCCTGCAGTTGGACGGACGGGGCGGCCGGACTTCTCGACCGGCTCGGGGTTCCGGGGCGGCTGCGGCGCAGGCCGTGGCAGGGGGCCGGGCCCGGTGACGAACTGCACGGTCTCGTACTGATCGACCTGCCCGACCACGATTCGGCCCTCACCGTCCACCGGGAGCAGGTGGACCGGGCGTTGGAACTGGTCGACGCGGTGGTGTGGGTGGTGGATCCGGAGAAGTACGCGGATGCCGCGCTCCACGAGCGCTATCTGCGGCCGCTCGCGGGCCACGCCGAAGTGACGTTCGTGGTGCTCAACCAGGTGGACCGGCTGCCCGGCGAGGCCGCCGACCAGGTCCTCGACGATCTGCGCAGGCTCCTCGACGAGGACGGGATGGCGCTCGGCGAGCACGGCGAACCGGGGGCCACCGTACTGGCGCTCTCCGCGCTGACCGGGGACGGTGTCGGTGAATTGAGGGAGATGCTCGGGCAGTTCGTGGGGGAGCGCGGGGCGGCCGCGCGCCGGCTGGCCGCCGATGTGGACGCGGCGGCGGCCGACTTGCGTCCGGTGTACGTCGCCGAGGGGCATCCCGGGCTGGACGAGCGGGCGCGCGAGGAGTTCGGAGAGGGCCTCGGCGAGGCGGTGGGCGCGGTGGCCGCGGGCGAGGCGGCGGAGCGGGAGTGGCGCAGGAATGCCGTGAAGGCGTGCGGGACGCCCTGGCTGCGGCTCTGGCGCTGGTACGAGGCCTCGCGCGCCCCTGGGGGCCCTGAGCCGGTGGTGGAGCCCGAGACGGAAGCGCCCGAGACGGAGATCACCGCCCGGCAGCGGGTGGAGCAGGCGGTGCGTACGGTCGCGGACGAGGCGTCGGCCGGACTGCCCGCGCCCTGGGCGCAGGCGGTGCGCGAGGCCGCGGTGCGCGGGGCCGAGGAGCTGCCGCGGGCGCTGGACGTACTGGCGGTCGAGGCGACGGGGAACGGGCGGCCGGCGCGGCCCGCCTGGTGGCCGAGTGCGGTGCTCGCGCAGGTGCTGATGACGGTGCATCAAGTGCTGGGTGTGATCTGGCTGTTCGGTGCGGTCTGCGGACTGCTCGATGTGTCGCTGCAGACGCCGTTGCTCGTGCTGCTGGCCGGGACGCTCGGCGGACCGCTGGTGGAGTGGGCGTGCTCGGCCGCGGCTCGCGGTCCTGCGCGGCGGTACGGGCAGGAGACCGAACGGCGGCTGCGGGAGGCGGCGTCCGGGTGCGGGCGGGCGAAGGTGCTCGACCCGGTCTCGGCGGAGCTGCTGCGGTACCGGGAGGTGCGGGAGCAGTACGCGACGGTGGCGGGGTTGTCCACAACCGGGCAGTAGTCCACAGGCCCCGGCGGGATTCCCGCGTCCGGTCCAGCATGGGATCACACATTGATCGCAGGGCAAGGGACGGACAAGGACCGGACAAGGGCCGGGCAAGGTCCGGGCGGGGAGGCCGAGATGAGCAATGACACGCTGGTCACGCTGGTGGGGAATGTCGCCACGGAAGTGAAGCAGCACGGCAGCGGGGATGACGAAGTGGCCCGGTTCCGGCTCGCGGTGGCGCCGCGGCGCTGGGACCGGCAGCGGGAGCAGTGGGTGGACGTGCCCGCCAGCTTCTACACGGTGTGGGCGCGGAGGTCGCTCGCCGCCAATCTCTCCAGCTCCCTCTCGATCGGCGAACCCGTGGTCGTGCACGGCAGATTGAGGGTGCGCGAGGAGGAGCGGGACGGACGGTGGCGCTGTTCGGCCGATGTCGACGCCGTGACGGTGGGGCACGATCTGGCACGGGGGACCTCGGCATTCAAACGGGTGGTGAAAGTCGAGTCATTTCTGACGGACCGCCCGAAAGATTCCGTTCCGTATGCGGCCCGTGCGTGAAGATGCGGCAATCGGCCCAGGTCGGACGGGGTGTTCGGGATAACGATTCCGAGTCGGAATGGTTGTAGCGCGCATTGAGGGGGACTCTGATGCGCCTGCTTCTCTAGGATCTGCGGGTACTCATGAGGCATTTGAGTCTGCAGGCGAGGCACTCCCCACTGCGCGCACCGCGCGAAAGAGCCTCGCCCGGAGGGGAATTCTGTGTTTTCTGCCATAGGCAGGCGGGGCGTCGCCCGTTTCACCACCGCGATCGTAGTTTCGGGTCTGGTCGCGGCGGGTGTGGTGGCCGGAGCGGGTGCGGCCGCCGCGGACGATGCACCGCAGCAGCAACTGGGCGGCGCGTCCGCCACGATCGACGGCCTGAAGACGTACGACAGCGCCGTGTTCCACGATGTCGACGGCGACCGCAAGGTGTCGGCCGGGCTGTTCGAGATGACGGTGAGCGGCGGCGGCAAGCTGTCGACGTACTGCATCGACATCCAGCACCCGACCAAGGAGCAGGCGTCGTACCTGGAGACCCCCTGGGCCCAGACCTCGCTCGGCTCGAACGGTGACGCCGGGAAGATCCGCTGGATCCTGCAGAACTCCTTCCCGCAGGTCAACGATCTTGCCGCGCTCGCCAAGGAGGCCGGCACCGGTGCGCTGAGCGAGGGGACCGCGGCCGCGGGCACCCAGGTCGCGATCTGGCGCTACTCCGACCACGTCAAGGTCGACGCCGTCGACAAGCAGGCGGCGAAGCTGGCCGACTGGCTCACCGACCACGCCGCCAATGTCGGCGAGCCCAAGGCCTCGCTGACCCTGGACCAGAGCGCGGTCTCCGGGAAGGCGGGCGAGAAGCTCGGCCCGGTCACCGTGCACACCGACGCCGACAGCGTCACCGTCGCGCAGGGCGCAGGCCTCGCGGACGCCGGGGTCAAGATCGTCGACGCCGCGGGCAAGCCCGTCACCGCTCCGGTGACCAACGGGGCCAAGCTGTTCTTCGACGTACCGGCTGACGCCCCGGCCGGCAGCGGTTCGCTGACCGTCCAGGCCACCACCCGGGTGCCGGTCGGCCGGGCCTTCGCGAGCGGCACCGGCAGCCAGACCCAGATCCTGGCCGGATCGAGCGAGTCGACCGTCTCGGCCGGCGCCACCGCGACCTGGGGCACGAAGGGTGCCATCCCGGCGGTCTCCGCGCAGAAGAACTGCGCGAAGGGCGGCGTGGACATCACCGCGGGCAACACCGGCACGGAGGCCTTCACCTTCGAGCTGGCGGGCAAGACGTACACGATCGCTGCCGGGGAGTCGCGCACCGTGACCATCCCGGTCGCCGAGGACCAGGCGTACGACTTCACGATCACCGGGCCCGGGGGCTTCAGCAAGGAGTTCCAGGGCGTCCTGGACTGCAAGACCGCGGCTCAGGACGCGAGCAGCGCGCCCTCGTCCCAGCCGAGCCCGGCCTCGGTCGGCGGCGACACCACGGGCGGCACGGGGACCAACCTCGCCGAGACCGGTTCGTCGAGCACCACCCCGATGATCGCGGGCATCGCGATCGCCCTGGTGGTACTGGGTGGCGGCGCGGTCTTCTTCCTCCGCAGGAAGTCGAACTCGGGCAGCGCTGAGTAATCAGTCGGTGACTCCGGCCCCGGTGAGCCCTTGGCGCACCGGGGCCGTTTTCGTCAGGGGATGGACGTACGGCAGACTGGGGTGTATCTGCCCACACATCTAACGCCGGACGGTTTCTCTTGGCTGAGTTCATCTACACCATGCGCAAGACGCGTAAGGCGCACGGCGACAAGGTGATCCTTGATGACGTCACCTTGAACTTCCTGCCCGGCGCGAAGATCGGTGTCGTGGGCCCCAACGGTGCCGGTAAGTCCACGGTGCTGAAGATCATGGCGGGCCTTGAGCAGCCGTCCAACGGTGAGGCGTACCTCTCGCCCGGTTTCAGCGTCGGCATCCTCATGCAGGAGCCGAAGCTCGACGAGACGAAGACCGTGCTGGAGAACGTCCAGGACGGCGCCGCCGAGATCATGGGCAAGCTGCAGCGCTTCAACGAGGTCGCCGAGCTCATGGCGACGGACTACTCGGACGCGCTGCTCGACGAGATGGGCAAGCTCCAGGAGGACCTGGACCACGCCAACGCGTGGGACCTGGACGCCCAGCTGGAGCAGGCCATGGACGCCCTGGGCTGCCCGCCCGGCGACTGGCCGGTCACCAACCTCTCCGGTGGCGAGAAGCGCCGTGTGGCGCTCTGCAAGCTGCTGATCGAGGCACCCGACCTGCTCCTCCTCGACGAGCCCACCAACCACCTCGACGCCGAGTCGGTGAACTGGCTTGAGCAGCACCTCTCGAAGTACACGGGCGCTGTCGTCGCCGTCACTCACGACCGTTACTTCCTGAACAACGTCGCCGAGTGGATCCTCGAGCTCGACCGCGGGCGCGCGATCCCGTACGAGGGCAACTACTCCACGTACCTCGAGAAGAAGGCCACTCGCCTCAAGGTCGAGGGCAAGAAGGACGAGAAGCGCGCCAAGCGCCTCAAGGAAGAGCTCGAGTGGGTGCGGTCCAACGCCAAGGGGCGTCAGACCAAGTCCAAGGCCCGTCTGGCCCGTTACGAGGAGATGGCCTCCGAGGCGGACAAGATGCGGAAGCTGGACTTCGAAGAGATCCAGATCCCGCCGGGCCCGCGTCTGGGCTCCATCGTCATCGAGGTCGAGAACCTCTCGAAGGGCTTCGGCGACAAGCTCCTCATCGAGGATCTGTCCTTCTCGCTGCCGCGCAACGGCATCGTCGGCATCATCGGCCCGAACGGCGCCGGCAAGACGACGCTCTTCAAGATGATCCTGGGCCTGGAGACTCCGGACTCCGGTTCGATCAAGGTCGGCGACACCGCCAAGATCAGTTACGTCGACCAGTCCCGCGCCAACATCGACCCGAAGAAGTCGCTGTGGGCCGTCGTCTCCGACGAGCTGGACTACATCAACGTCGGCCAGGTCGAGATGCCTTCGCGGGCGTACGTCTCCGCGTTCGGCTTCAAGGGCCCGGACCAGCAGAAGGCCGCGGGCGTGCTCTCCGGCGGTGAGCGCAACCGTCTGAACCTGGCGCTGACGCTCAAGGAGGGCGGCAACCTGCTGCTCCTCGACGAGCCCACCAACGACCTCGACGTGGAGACCCTGTCGTCGCTGGAGAACGCGCTGCTCGAGTTCCCGGGTGCGGCCGTGGTCATCTCCCACGACCGCTGGTTCCTGGACCGGGTCGCGACGCACATCCTCGCGTACGAGGGTGAGTCCAAGTGGTACTGGTTCGAGGGCAACTTCGAGTCGTACGAGAAGAACAAGATCGAGCGTCTCGGCGCCGACGCCGCCCGCCCGCACCGTGCCACGTACAAGAAGCTGACCCGAGGCTGATCGTGCGTCATATCTACTCGTGCCCCCTGCGCTGGTCGGACATGGATGCCTTCGGGCATGTCAACAATGTCGTGTTTCTTCGGTACTTGGAGGAAGCGCGCATCGACTTCATGTTCCGGCTCGCGCCGGGGGACGGGTCGCCGTCCTTCTCCGGCGGGTCCGTGGTGGCCCGGCACGAGATCGACTATGTGCGGCCGCTGGTCCACCGGCACGCGCCGGTGACCATCGAGTCGTGGGTGACGAAGATAGGTGCGGCCTCGCTCACCATCGCCTACGAGGTCAAGGACCCCGCTGCGTCCAATTCAAATGCGGTGGTGTATGTGAGGGCTTCGACCGTGGTGGTGCCCTTCAACCTGGAGGCGCAGGTTCCGCGGCGGATCACGGCCGAGGAGAAGTCCTTCCTCCAGGCGTACCTGGACGAGCCGGGAGCGCTCGCCGCATGACGGCGCGACTTGCCTTCGCCGACGCGGGGGAGGCGGCGGATCTCGCCGCCTTCCTCGCCCGGCTGATCCATTACGACCGGGCCGCCGCGGTGCGACTGCAGGCAGGCAACGGGACGCTGGCCGTGTTCGGACGGCCGCCGTCCTTCGAGGTGCTGGCCATCCGTACGGCGCGCCTCGCGGACCCTGTCGCCCTCGACGCGACCGTCTCCGCCGGTGAACTCCTGGAGTCCGTCGACGAGTTGGCGTCCGCCGCCGATGTCCCCGCCGCCGTGACCGGCCCCCCGTGGGCCGGTGTGCTGCCGCCGCGCAGCGGCTGGCAGCAGCTGGACGGGCTGCCGGCGCCGGGCGCGGTGCAGGCGGAGGTCGCGGCCGTCGTCGCCGAATTCCGTACGCGGACCGAGGAGTTGCCGGCCGAGAGCCGTACCCGCGCCGAATTCGACCGGATCGGACGCGAGATCTGGTCCCGGACGCTGGGCGAGACCGAGCTTCCCGTACGGGCCGCCCATGCTGCCCAGTCGCTGGGCTTCCTGCGGCCGGTGCGGGCCATGGTCCCCGCGGGCCGTGCCGCCGGGGAGCAGCCGCTCGCGCTGCTGACCGCCGGGGCGTGGCTGCGGCTGCGGACGCCGTACGGGTCGATCGCCGTACGCAGGGCATCGGCCCTCGGTGGGCTGAGCGTTACGCCCGCATAAAGCGGCTGTGCAATAAAGCAAGAACGATGCACCCAAAGTGACCGTTGTCACTTTGGGTGATTTTGTAGGAATGATCTCCGTGCGGAGGGGCAGGGCCCGGGACAGCCCTGTTCCAGCACCCCCCGGAGGATCCGAGATATGCCCGAGCTTTTCATCGGCGGCCAGTGGACCGAAGCCGTCGACGGGCGGACCCGTGAGATCCGGTGCCCCGCTGACGGCTCCCTCGTGGCGACCGTCGACGAGGCGGGTCCCAAGGACACCGCCGCCGCGATCGCCGCCGCCCGCCACGCCTTCGACGAAGGGCCCTGGCCGCGGACGCCGGTCGCCGAGCGGGCCGCGCTGCTGGGGCGGGTCGCGGATCTTCTCGTACGGGACAAGGACCTGCTCGCGGGGGCCGAGTCGCTCGACACGGGCAAGCGCCTGGTCGAGTCGGCGTACGACATGGACGACATCGCCAACTGCTTCCGCTACTTCGGCAGCCTCGTCGCCGCCCAGGCCGCCGGGCGCGTGGTCGACACCGGGAATCCGGTCGTGGACAGCCGTGTCGTGCAGGAGCCGGTCGGGGTCTGCGGGCTGATCACCCCCTGGAACTATCCGCTGCTGCAGACCGCGTGGAAGGTCGCACCGGCGATCGGGGCGGGCAACACCTTCGTACTGAAGCCCAGCGAGCTGACTCCGCACACCGCCATCCACCTGATGAAGCTCCTCCAGGAGGCGGGGCTGCCCGACGGCGTCGCCAACCTGGTGCTCGGCGCCGGGCCCGAGGCCGGGGCGCCGCTCTCCGAGCACCCCGATGTGGATCTGGTGTCCTTCACCGGCGGGCTGCTGACCGGGCGGCGCATCATGGCCGCCGCCGCTCCCACCGTGAAGAAGACCGCTCTGGAGCTGGGCGGCAAGAACCCCAATATCGTCTTCGCGGACGCCGACTTCGACACGGCGCTCGACATGGCGCTGGCCGCGATCTTCCTGCACTCCGGGCAGGTCTGCTCGGCCGGTTCCCGACTGCTCGTCGAGGATTCGCTGCACGACCGCTTCGTCGACGAGCTCGTACGGCGGGCCCGACTCATCAAGCTGGGCGGCCCGTTCGACGAGAACGCCGAGACCGGGCCGCTGATCTCCGCCGCACACCGCGAGAAGGTCGAGGCGTACGTCGCCGCGGGCATCGCCGAGGGCGCCGTGCTGCGGTGCGGCGGCGAGCGTCCGGCCGACCCGGCGCTGCAGGGCGGTCACTACTACCCGCCGACCGTTCTCGACGGCTGCCGCAGCGACATGTCCGTCGTACGCGACGAGTCCTTCGGGCCCGTCCTGACCGTCGAGCGCTTCCACGACGAGGCCGAGGCGGTCGCCCTCGCCAACGACACCGTCTACGGACTCGCCGGCGCCGTCTGGACCACCGACGAGGCCAGGGCCGCCCGTGTCGCCGCCCGGCTGCGGCTCGGCACGGTGTGGATCAACGACTTCCACCCCTACGTCCCGCAGGCGGAGTGGGGCGGCTTCAAGCAGTCAGGTACGGGCCGCGAGCTCGGTCCCGCCGGGCTCGCCGAGTACCAGGAGACGAAGCACATCTGGCGCAACACCGCACCCGAGCCGCAGCACTGGTTCGCGGGCTGAGACCCCGGTGATCCACGCGCAACACACCCCACGCACCTGCCTACTTGGAGTCTGGTCATGAGCATGACGAAGGATGACGCCGAACTCGCCGAGTTCGGCTACAGACCAGAACTGAAGCGTTCGCTCGGCAACTTCCACACCTTCGCCGCCGGTATCAGCTACATCTCCATCCTCACCGGCACCTTCCAGCTCTTCTACTTCGGCTTCGGCTTCGGCGGCCCCGCCTACTGGTGGTCATGGCCCCTCGTCTTCGTCGGCCAGCTGATGGTCGCCCTCTGCTTCGCCGAACTGGCCGCCCGCTACCCGGTCGCAGGCTCGGTCTACAACTGGGCGAAGAAGCTGGGCGGACCACACGTCGGCTGGCTGGCGGGCTGGATGATGCTGCTCGCCTCGATCGTGTCGATCGCCGCGGTCGCGCTCGCCTACCAGGCGACCCTGCCCCAGATATCCGAGGCCTTCCAGATCGTCGGGGACGGCACGGGGAAGTACGACGTCGCCACCAACGCCGTGATCCTGGCCGCGGTGCTGATCCTCTTCACCACCCTCGTCAACGCCTTCGGCGTGAAGCTCATGGCCCGTATCAACACAGCGGGTGTCTTCCTCGAACTGGTCGCCACCGTCGTACTGATCGTGCTCTTCGCCGTCAATGTCGTGCGCGGCCCCGACGTCGTGCTCGACACGCACGGGCACGGGGGCACAGGGGACTTCGGCTACATGGGCGCCTTCCTGACGGCGTCGCTCGCATCCGCGTACGTCATGTACGGCTTCGACACCGCGGCCTCCCTCGGCGAGGAGTCCATGGACCCCTCGCGCAACGCACCGCGCGCGATCCTGCGGGCGCTGCTCGCCTCCTTCGTGCTCGGCGGGCTGATCCTCATCCTCGCGCTGATGAGCGTCGGCAACCTCGACGGCAAGGGCATGACGACGGACGGACTGCAGTACGTCGTCCTGGACGTGCTCGGCGAAACCGGCGGAAAGCTCATGCTCTGGTGCGTGCTGATCGCGGTCACCGTCTGCGCGCTCGCCGTGCACACCGCCGCCATCCGGCTCGCCTTCGCGATGTCCCGTGACAACAACCTGCCCGCGGCGAAGCTGATGGCGAAGGTCAGCCCGCGCTTCGGGACACCGGTGCTGCCCGCCGTGATCGTCGGCGTACTCGCCCTGGGCGTCCTGCTGGTGAACATCCGTCAGCCGCAGATCTTCTCGGTCGTCACGAGTATCGGCATCATCATGATCTACGTGGCCTATCTGCTGGTCACCGCACCGATGCTGGTGGCGCGACTGCGCGGGAAGTGGACCCCGGCCGGCGACGGCAAGTTCTCGCTGGGCCGCTGGGGACTGCCCGTCAACCTGGTCGCCGTGGTGTGGGGCGGCTTCATGACCCTCAACCTCGCCTGGCCGCGCGCCGAGGTCTACAACGCGGCGGCGCCGTACCACTGGTACCTGCGCTGGGGCGCCTTCCTCTTCGTGGGGATCGTGCTGCTCGGCGGCTTCGCCTACTACTGGTTCATCCAGCGCCATCGCACGGGTGTCCTCGCCGACCACGCCGCCGTCATAGAAGAGAAGGAGACCGAGGATGTCCACTGAAGAATTTGATTACGTGATCGTCGGTGGCGGCACGGCCGGCAATGTCGTCGCCGCCCGGCTCAGCGAGGACCCCTCGGTGACCGTCTGCGTCCTGGAGGCCGGACCCTCGGATGTCGGCGACGACAACATCCTCCAACTCGACCAGTGGATGGGCCTGTTGGAGTCGGGTTACGACTGGGACTACCCCGTCGAGCCGCAGCCCAAGGGCAACAGCTTCATGCGCCACGCCCGGGCCAAGGTCCTCGGCGGCTGCTCCTCGCACAACTCGTGCATCGCCTTCTGGGCTCCGGCCGAAGACCTCGACGCCTGGGCGGCAGCCGGTTGTACGGGGTGGGGAGCGGGCGATGTCTTCCCTCTCTACAAGCGCCTGGAGACCAATGACGCGCCCGGCGACCATCACGGCCGCACGGGCCCGGTGAAGATACGCAACGTCAAGTCGGCGGACCCCTGCGGTGCGGCCCTCCTGGAGGCCTGCGCCCAACAGGGCATACCCACCACGCAGTTCAACGCGGGCGAGACGGTGGTCAGGGGCGCCAACTGGTTTCAGATCAACTCCGACGAGAACAACGTCCGCCAGTCGTCGTCGGTCGCCTATCTCCACCCGATCATGGGCAAGCGGCCCAATCTGACCGTACGCACCGGGGTGCGCGCCAAGAAGCTGCTGATCGACGCCGGGCGCAGGTGCACGGGCGCCGAGTATCTCGACCCCGATCTCATCCACACCCGTACCGTCACCGCACGCCGTGAAGTCATCGTCTCCTGCGGGTCGATCGACACCCCCAAGCTGCTGATGCTCTCCGGCATCGGGCCCGCGGCCCATCTGCGCGAAGTCGGCGTGGACGTGGTGGTCGACGCACCGGGCGTCGGCGAGAACCTGCAGGACCATCCCGAGGGCGTGATCATGTGGGAGGCCAAGCAGCCCATGGTCACCGCCTCCACCCAGTGGTGGGAGATCGGCATCTTCGCCGGCACCCAGGAGGGTCTGGAGCGGCCGGACCTGATGTTCCACTACGGGCAGGTGCCGTTCGACATGAACACCGCCCGGCACGGCTACCCGACCACCGAGAACGCCTTCTGTCTCACCCCCAACGTGACGCAGGCGAAGTCGCGCGGCACGGTGCGGCTGCGGACCCGGGACTACCGCGACAAGCCGATGGTCGACCCGCGCTACTTCACGCACGAGCACGACGAGCGCGTCATGACGTACGGACTGAAGCTCGCCCGCGAGATCGCAGCGCGGCCCGCGCTGAGCGGGTGGACGGGTGCGGAGCTTGCGCCGGGGCCGGACGTACAGACTGATGACGAGCTGCTCGACTACATCCGCAAGACCCACAACACCGTGTACCACCCGGCCTCGACGGTGAAGATGGGCGCGGACGACGATGCGATGGCGCCGGTGGACGCGCGGCTGCGGGTCAAGGGGATCCAGGGGCTGCGGGTGTGCGACGGGTCGGTCATGCCGGAGCTGGTGACCGTCAATCCGTGCATCACGACGATGATGATCGGCGAGAAGTGCGCTGACATGGTCAGGGCCGACGCGGTCTAGTTCGGCGGGTGGGTCCGGGTCGGCTTTGTCGGCCCGGACCCCTGTACGCGGCCTTCGGCCGCTTGTCCTCAATCGCCGGACGGGCTTTTGGTGTCCTCAATCGCCGGACGGGCTTGAAATGTCCGGCCAGATGCCGATGTGGTCCGTTTCCAGTTCCAGCATCACCCGGTGCTTCATGTCGAGCGCCTGCGTGTACTCGGCGGGCAGCTGGAGCCGTCCCGCCCGGTCGAGCATCGCGTACTCGCGCGCCACCACCGACTCCTCGCCCGTCGCCTCGTCCACGTGGGTGCGGCGCAGCACCTCCGTGGAGGTGCGGCCGTCGCGGATGGCGACCGTACGGCGGACCTCGCCCGCCACCGCCTGGTCGTGCGTGACGATCACGATCGTCGTGCCCAACTCCTCGTTGGCGGTGCGGAAAGCGCCGAAGATCTGCTCGGCGGTGTGCGAGTCGAGCTCGCCCGTCGGCTCGTCGGCGAGCAGTACGGACGGCCCGTTGGCCAGTGCCACCGCGATCGCCACGCGCTGCTGCTCGCCGCCCGACATCTGGTGCGGGCGCCGGTCCTTGCAGTGCGCGACGCCCAGCATCGTCAGCAGCGACTCCGCACGCTCGGCCCGCTTGGCCGACCGTCCGCGCAACTGCATCGGCAGCGCCACATTCTGACTGGCGGTCAGATACGGCAGCAGGTTGCGTGCCGTCTGCTGCCATACGAAGCCGACCACATCGCGTCGGTAGCGCAGCCGCGCCTTCGCGTCCATGGCGAGCAGATCGCAGCCCGCGACACTGGCCGCGCCCGCCGTCGGTACGTCCAGTCCCGCCAGGATGTTCATCAGCGTCGATTTGCCGCTGCCCGACGCGCCCACCAGGGCCATCAACTCGCCCTGGGCGACCAGAAGATCGAGCCCCTGGAGGGCCTGCACCTCCACCCCGTCGGTGGAGAAGATCCGTACCAGCCGGTCGCAGGCGATCAGCGCGTCATGGCCGTAGGAGGGCCGGTCGCGGCGCGCCGACGCACGCTGTTCCAGATCGGCCAGCGTGGTCTCCGTGGAGGTGTCCGTCATCGTGCGTCCCCTGCCCTGAGTTCGGTGATCGATCCACGCCGCCCGCTCCACCAGGCCTGCAGCGCGGCCACGGCGGTCGCCAGTGCCACCACGCAGAGCGCGGGAAGCGCCAACGACCAGGGATCGGGCTGCAGTTGTACGCCGCCATCCGGCACCAGCGAACCGCCGGCCAGCGCGAGGCCGTCCAGATTCATCCCGGAGGACAGCAGCCGGATCGCCGCCCACCCGGTGAGCGCCCCGCCGACCGCGGCCGGCAGGGCCTGTGGCAGGGCTTCCAGTACGAGCAGCCCCCGGGCCTGGCGCCGGGTCAGGCCCATCGTGCGCAGCCTGGCGAGCAGAGCGGCCCGTTCGGGGGCCGCCCGCAGCAGGGCCAGCAGCAGGGCAAGGGCCGCGAAGCCCGCGCCCGCGAGAACCGCGAGGGTGTACATCCGCTCGGCGCCCGTCTGCATCGGCGAGTCGACGAGCGCGCGCCGCTCCTCAGCCCGCAGCTGCACGCTCGCGGAAAGACCGTGCGTGGCCGCCCTCAGCGCCTTCCCTGCCGGGCTGCCGGTGATCATCAGCGCGGTGGGCGGCGGCTTGCCGAGGCCCGCGTTGTCCACCACCAGGAAGTCCTGGTCGGGCAGGCCCGGCGTGCGGTCGCGTACGGCGACGATCCTGACGGTGCGGTCGTACCCCGCCACCTTGATGTTCAGCGGACCCGTGCCGAACCGCTTCGCGACGGCGGGCGTGGCGAGCGCGGGCAGCGGGGCCGACGCACCCCCGCGGTGCGCCAGCTGTCCGGCGGGGAAGGGGCCGAAGCCGGTGTGGCGGGCGAGCGCGGCGTACGACGACGGGTCCACGCCGAGCACCGGGATGCGGGCCCCCTGGTCGGGGAGCGCCACGTCGTACTCCACGTCGACGGCGGTCACCGCGTCCACGCCCGGCAGTTCGGAGACCTGTCCCGCCAGTCGGGCGGGGAGCGGATCGAGCGAGCTGATCCGGGCGTCCGCACCGATGTCCAGCATCGCGGCGCGGTCACGGGCGTCCGCCACCCCGGCCAGCACCGAGCCTCCGAACGCGGCCGTGGTCAGCGCCGTCAGCAGTGCGAGCAGCGGCAGCACGCCGCCGGCCGACGAGCGTCCGGCCCTGGCCAGCGACAGGAATCCGACCGCCGTACGCAGCCGGGCGGCCGGACGTGCCGCCCAGCGCAGGGGCAGCGGGTACAGCCGTATGAGAATCAGTGAGGCGATGATCCCGACGAGCACAGGCGCCGCGCTCACCAGCTGGTCCGCCCCGGCGGCGGTGCCGCGCCTGCGCAGGGCGACGACCGCGCCGACGGCCAGGACGACGAGCGTGAGTTCGGCGACCGTACGGCGCCGCGAAGGTCTGGTCCGTACGACGTCCTGGCGGTCGCCGTTGACCTGGGGCCTCCGGTGTTCGGCCAGCGCGCGCACCGGCAGGGCGAGAGCGGCCACGGCGGCGACCGCGACCGCGCCGGCCACGGCGGGTCCGGTTCGGCCCTCGGGGACGGCCAGCAGGGCCGCGCCGAAGCCCAGTGCGGCAGCGGGCAGGACGACCACCGCGGTCTCCGCCGCGAGACGGCCGCCGAGTCCCCGCATCGAAGCGCCGCGCGAGCGCAGCAGGGCGAGTTCGGACTGCCGGCGCGCGGCGGCCAGGCCTCCCGCCATCAGCAGGACGATCATGGCGACCGTCCCGGTGCCGAAGGCGGCGACGGCCACCACCGGACTGATGGAGTCGCGGATCTTCTTGTACCGGGCGAAGACGTCGTCGAGGCCGGTCCTGACCTCCGTGGAGTCGCCGGCGACGGTCTTCATCTTCTCCAGCCGGGGTCCGCTCTCCAGCGAGGCGATGAGCGTGGTGAGCTGCGACAGCTCGTGCGAGGTCACGCCGCTGGGGTTCGGAGGGAGGTTCCAGTACAGCTCCGCGTTCTCCGGGAGCGATGCGAGCAGCGGGGCGGCTTCCGGCGCCAGGAGCAGACCGGCGATCCAGTACCTGGACGGTTTGGGATCGGGGGAGGGGATCGGGGTGAGCGAAGGGGTGCGAAGGATCGGCTGGACGGACCAGTAGCTGTCCTGGGGGCGGACCGGTTCGACGATCCCGGTGATACGGAAGGACAGCTGCCCACCCATGCCGTTCGGCGAATGGATCACCGAACCGAGCTTGATGTGCAGGGTCTTGGCGGTGGCCCTGGTGACAGCGGCCTCGCCCTCCGCGGAATCCTCCGACACCGGACCCTTCGCCGTGGGCAGCCGGCCCTGCACGACGCGGGCGTGCCGGGCGAGGTCCGACTGGGCGGCGACAGTGACCTGCGGCGGTACGCCGTCGGGCATGGCCAGCCAGGGGTCGCCTGTCTCCAGCGGCTTGATGGTGCGGTAGCCGTACGACGCCTGCGGGTTGTCGATCCGCAGCGGTCCCGGTATCTGCTGCAGCAGCTGCTGGTAGACCTTCGCGACGGCGCGGGGGCGCACCAGACCGGCGCGCTCGTCGGGCCGCAGGGTGATGTCGGGTCCCAGCGTGGACACCTCGATGACGGCCTGGGACGCGGCGACTTCGGAGATCGCGTGACGCAGGCCTCGGTCCTCGTACGTGTCGACGCCGCGCGGGAACGCCGCGGCGAGACAGCTGGTCAGCAGGACCAGCACGGCGAGCGCGGTGGCTGCGCCCGGCGCGGTGCGCAGTCTGGTGCGTACCCAGGGGGCAACGGCTGGTGCCGGCATGTCAGTTGCCTCCTTGGTGGCGAAGGGACACTGCGGGATCGGTACGGCGCAGCGCGATGGCCGCGACGATCAGCAGGGGTACGGCGGCGACCGAGACCAGCAGCACGGCGATCCGCCCGGCCGGCAGCTGCACCAGTACGTGCGGCACCGGCTGGGCGGCCTGCGCCGTCAGCACGATCAGCGGGACGACGGCTCTGGTGAGTACGGTGCCCAGGGCCAGGCCCACCAGCAGGGCGATGGCGATCAGCACGCCCTGTTCGGCGGCGATCATCCGGGCCAGCTGGCGGCGCGGGGCGCCCAGTGCCCTCAGTACCGCGAACTCCTCGGAACGCTCGCGCAGCGAACCCACCGCGCTCACCGCGAAGCCGACCGCGGCCAGCGCCGCGGCGACCACGGCGGCCGCGGCGAGTGCGGACTGGGGGCCCGCGCCGAGCGGGTCGTCCAGGAGCTCCGTGGCGACCTCGCCGCGGACCAGGATCTGGCTGGGGTCCATGTCGGGCCTCTCCCGCAGGGCCGCGGCCACCTGGGCCTCCTTGCCCGGAGCGGTCGCCAGCCACCACTCGGTGGGGGCGAGGGATGCGTCGGGCTTCGCGGCGAGCGTCCGGTTGACGGCGCGCAGGTCGAGCAGCAGGGAGCCGCCGGGGGCCTCGGTCGAGGCCCCCGGAGCGACGGTGCCCGAGGCGCCGGGTCCCGTGGTCGGGAGCTCGCGCACGGACCGTACGATCCGCACCTTCGCTCGCTCGTTGCCCAGCGGCACGTCCACCAGATCCCCGGTCTTCGCCCCGGTGGAGCGCAGGTACTGGTCGGTCGCGACGGCGGTGAGCGGTGGTGCGGGGGGACGTATCGCGGTGATCCGGACGGTCTGCGTCGGGACACCGCCCCAGACATCCCGGGAGGAGGAGCCCGTGGTGAAGGGCGCGGACAGCTGCGCCTGCGGCGATGAGGAGAGCTGGACGTTGCCGGCGAGCGCCGGCGAATCGGTCATGCTCGCCTGGACGAGCGAGGTCGCCTTCCACTGCGCGACGGCGGGGAGCGCCACCGGCTTCTCGGCGCCTGCGGAGGTGACGGAGCGCAGCGACTGGAGGTCGAGGCGCTGGTGCTCGGACGCCATCGGCTCGGTCAGGTCGCTCTCCAGACCGGTGACGGTGATCGGCTGCGCCATCCTGCCCGCGGGCGCCTCGGCCACCTTCGCCAGGTCGAGGGTGAGGACATGGGGGCGGCCGTCGGCCGGCAGATCGCCGATCACCAGGCGGTACGGCAGTCCGTAGCGGTCCTCGACGAGCAGCGACACCGAAGTGCTCAGCCCTTCGGGCGAGACCCCGCCGGGGGAACTGTCGGAGGTGAGCCGGAATTCCGCCTTCAACAGGGCGGTGTTGTCGGGCAGGACCGCGCCGGGGGTGGTGGCCGTCTCGCCGGTGAGGGACGTCAGCAGCTTGCCGCGCCGCTCGTCCGTGAGGTCGTCGCGGAGCATCAACTGGTCGGGGGCGTGGGCGAGATCCACGGCCAGTACGGTCGCCTGTCTGCTGCCGGAGAGGCTGACGTAGCTGCGGGAGACGGGCGCCGCGTCCCGTACGCCCGGCATATCGGCGTAGATCCCGGCCTGGCCGAGCTGGGTGGTGTCGCTGCCGAGGACCCGGATGGAGGCGCCCGAGCGGAAGTCGGCCTGGTCGGACTGCGACCGGTCCCAGGAGGCGCCCTGGCCGACCGCCAGGATGCCCATCGACACGGCGAGTACGAGCAGCAGCACAGGGCCCGCGTTACGCAGCGGTCTGCGGCTGAACTGCCAGCCCGCGAGCGCCGCGGGAAGCCCCCTGCCGCCCGCGGCTCTGCGCTCGGCGAGCCTCGCGACGGGCGGCAGCAGCCGCAGGGTGAGGACGGTGCCGGCGAGCAGCGCCAGTGCGGGTGCGGCCACCAGGAGCGGATCGATGCCCAGCTTGCCCCCCTGGTCGCCGGTGAGAGCGCCGCTCCCCGACGTCTGGCGGTCCAGTTGCCAGTACGCGACACCGGCGATGACCAGCAGTCCGACATCGGCCCCCGCGCGCACCGGGGCGGGCAGCGACGCGGTACGGCCGCGGCTGCGGCGGCCCGCCGAGAGCGCGGGCGCGATGACGGCCGCGGCACAGCCGAGCGCGACCGCGGCCGCCACCAGCCAGACGCTGCCGTTCGCCCCGGAGTCCAGCTGCAGCCCGATGCGGGACAGTGCGCCCTGCCCGGCCAGGAGCCGGGTGAGCGGACCGGCGAGCAGGGGCCCGCAGAGCGCGGCGGGCACGGCGAGCAGCAGAGCCTCGACGGCGGAGAGCGCGGTGATACGGCGCTTCGACCCGCCGCGTGCGCGCAGCAGTTCGGTCTCGCCCGCCCGCTCCGAACTGAGAAGACGGGCCACCAGGAGCAGCGCGTACCCGGCGAGCAGGATCAGCTGCAGCGCCACGATCAGCAGGGTGGAACGGGAGACGAGCAGCGCGCGCTGGGCCTGGTCGAGCACCTCGGGCAGGGCGGTGGTCGAGGTCGCCGCGCCCGCGAACGCCTCGTCGTCGGTCATCGCCGTCGGCGCCACCGCGACCGTGGCCCGCAGCCGGTCGATCCGGTCGGTGGTGATCCTGGAGAAGTCGCCGTTGGCCTGCCAGGACGTTGTGCCCGCACTGACCCTGCCGGAGGTGAGGTCGGCGGCGTCGGTGAGCAGAGGGCCGTAGGTGGTGAAGCTGACGGTACGGGTGCCGCGTCCGCCCAGGTCGTCCAGCTGCCAGTACGGATCGGTGCGGTCGGCCGGCTCGTAGACGCCCGTGACCAGGGAGGTCACCTTTTTGCCGTTGAGCCGGTCGACGAGCGCGAGCCGGGAACCCGGGCGCAGCTTGAGCTGTTTGGCGACGGTCGCGGGGAGCGCGGTCTGTACGGCGCCCGCGGTGGTGGCATGCGGCCAGGCGCCGGCGGTGAGGCGTACCCGCGACCGGTCGATGGACGCGAAGAAGGTGAGATCGGGGTCGCCGCCGCGGGCCGAAGGGGCCTGGAGTTCGCGCGGCAGGGCGTAGGGCCCGGACCGGCTCAGCTTCCGTACGGTGACGGGCAGTCCGTCGAAGGCCTGGTCCGCATGGCGTCGTACCGCGGTGTCCGCCGCCTTTTCCCTGCCCGGCGGCAACTGTGCCTTGACGACCACGGTGGCCGCCGCGGCGCTGCGCGTGCGCAGGGTGTTGCGCAGCCCCGCGTCGCCGATGGACCCGGAGAACGCGGCGAGCGTCGCCAGTACCGAAGTGGTCAGCAGTACGGCGAGCAGCGCGGCCGCCAGCAGGAGCCGGTGCGCACGCACCCGCAGAAAAACAAACCCCGTCACACGGCCCCCTAGACCCACGCCCCCGAACATCTTTCCGGATGCTGCCAGACGGCACCCGCCTTGGGTAACCGCTTGCAGGGCGACCTTGACTGGATTGTGACCGGAATCCGGCGAATGAACTCCGGATTCCGTCTTGTCATGGCATCTCGTCCCAGAGTTGAGGGACGTCTCATACAGCTGGGGGAGGACGCGGCTCTCGTGTTCTCGTACGTTTCTCGCACACCGGCTCGAAGAGCAGCCGGTCGTGAAATAGGGGGAAATGCAGATGTTCGCATCTCGGGGGAACGCCGTACGAGGGTTGCAGGCTGTTGTCGCCGCGGGGGTCGCGGTGGCTGCGGTCGGTCTGCTGCCGGCTTCGGCGGGGGCGGTGAGTGTTTCGACCACGTCGACCACGTCGAGCACGTCGACCACGTCGACCACAAAGGCGGCTGCGGCGAAGAGCTACACGTATCTGCAGTTCAAGAAGAACAGCAAGGACCCGTCCAACTCGCGGTTGAGCCTGGTGTATGTCCAGGTGGTCAACCCCGACAAGGTCCGCACCTGGACGCTCTCCACCTGGCGGGCGGGCTCGGGGCTCGGTGCGGCGAACAACAAGATCGGCCGCAACGCCTGCATCCCGAACCAGGGCTGGCTGCCGAACGCCACGTACAACATCGGCACCTTCTACAACAACCACGTCGGCACCGTGCACGGCATCGCGTGGGACATCGGCAACAAGCGGTGCAAGGGCGGCGGGAAGAGCGGCCAGAACAGGACCGAGCTCTTCGTCCACAGCGAGATGCTCTCCAACGGCAAGCAGGGCACGAGCGAGCCGACGCGCTGGGACGGCAACGGCGACTACAAGTCCTACGGCTGCATCAAGATGAAGCCGGCCGATGTGCGGGCACTCAAGGGCTACCGGTCCAACTACCCCAAGCCGACCAAGCTGTACGTGTCCTGACGACCCGTCAGTGGTCCGTCCGGCAGTGACGCGGGACCACAAGTCCCGTCTCGTACGCCATGACCACCGCCTGCGCCCTGCTGCACACCCCGAGCTTGGTCATCGCCCGGCTCAGATGTGATTTCACGGTGGCCTCGCTCACCGTCAGCAGGCCGGCGATGGCGCAGTTGTCGGCGCCGGTGGCGACCAGCCGCAGGATCTCCAGCTCACGCGGTGTGAGCCGGGAGAGATCCGGAAGCGGCCGGTCGCCGCCGGCGTCTTTGTACGGGTCCGCCTCCATCAGGCGGCGGGCCACGGCGGGTGCGAAGAGCTGGTTCCCGGCGGCGACCGAGTGCAGTGCGGCGGCCAGGATGCGTGCACAGGCTTCGACGTCGTCGACCATGAGCACATGGTGGCGGCTGCGGGGACGGGGCGAGGCCCGGCACCGGCCACTCGTACACGACTGTCGCGGAGCGTACGGTTCCGTGACGATCAGTGCCTGGTGAAAAGCTTTCGGTGCTCAGCCTTCGGTGCTCAGCCTTCGGTGTTCACCATGGAGGCCGCCGCATAGGTCAGATACCGCCAGAGCTGCTCCTCGTGCTCGGCGGAGAGCTTCAACTCGTCGACCGCCACCCGCATGTGCCGCAGCCATGCGTCGTGCGCCGCCCGGTCGACCACGAAGGGCGCGTGCCGCATCCGCAGACGGGGGTGGCCCCGGTCGTCGCTGTAGGTGCGCGGGCCGCCCCAGTACTGCATCAGGAACAGGGCCAGGCGCTCCTCGGCAGGACCGAGGTCCTGCTCCGGGTACATCGGGCGCAGCAGCGGGTCCTCGGCGACTCCCTGGTAGAAGCGGTGGACCAGACGGCGGAAGGTCGGCTCGCCGCCGACCTGCTCGTAGAAGGTCTGCTCCTGAAGGGTGCCGTGCGGGATCTCTGTCACACCCCCATCGTCGCAGACGCCGCGGCGGAGGACCTTGGTCCTACGACCTGGCTGCAGCAGAGTGGAGACATGAGCGCACACCGGGAATTGCGGGAGGCGCTGGTGCGGGAGATCGTACGGGGCGGTGCCCTGACGGATCCCGCCTGGCGGGCGGCGTTCGCCGAGGTGCCCCGGCATCTGTTCGTGCCGTACTTCTTCACGGGCGGGAACGGGGTCCCCGAGCGGCTCTGGGGCGAGGACCCCGATCCCGGGCGGCGCGAGCGCTGGCTCAAGGGCGTGTACACGGACGAGCCGCTGGGCACGCGGATGCGCGACGGGGAGCTCGTCTCCTCCAGCAGCCAGCCGTCGCTGATGGCCAGGATGCTGGAGGAGCTGAAGGTGCGGGACGGGGACACCGTGCTGGAGATCGGGGCGGGCAGCGGGTACAACGCGGCGCTGCTCTCGCACCGGCTCGGCGAGCGGTCCGTGACGAGCGTCGAGTACGACGTGGAGATCGCGGATTCCGCCCGGTCCCATCTGGCCGCCGCGGGGTTCCGTCCCGAGGTGGTGGCGGGGGACGGGGCGCGCGGGTGTCGGGCACGGGCGCCGTACGACCGGATCATCGCGACCTGCACGCTCCCCGCCGTACCGCACGCATGGCCGGAGCAGTGCAGGGCGGGGGCGCTGATCCTGGCGCCGCTCTCCAGCGGGCTGATCCTGCTGGAGGTGCGGGACGCGACGCACGCGGAGGGGCGGTTCCTGCACACGCCCGCGTACTTCGTGCCGCTGCGGGGCGCGGGCGTCGGCGTGCACCAGCACATCGGCGGGCTGCCGAGGAAAGCGCTGCAGAACGGACTGTTCCGGTTCCTGCTGACGCTGACCGCCGGGAGTCTGGACCCCCAGGAAGCACTCTCCCTCTGGGAGCGCGAGAAGCGCCCGCAGAGGGAGAGGTACGGCGTGACGCTCCGGGACGGCGGCCAGTGGGCCTGGCTGGACGATCCGGGCGGTCCCTATGTGTGGGAGCTGGCCGGGCTGCTCAGCCCCGGTGGACCGTGATCGTCGTCCAGGCTCCGACGTGGACCCGGTCGCCGTCCTGGAGCTGGATGGGGACGTAGGGCTGGATCGGCTCCTCGCCACCGTTGATCGTGGTGCCGTTGGTGGAGTTCTGGTCGACGACCGCCCAGCTGGAGTCGGGCTGCTGGACCAGCACCGCGTGCTGGTGCGAGACGCCCGGGTCCTCCGGCGGGATCGACAGATCGATGTCGGGGGACTCGCCGGTGGAGTGCCGGCGGCGGCCGATGGTGATCTGGTTGCCGACCAGCGGACGCTGCTGCTCCGGGGAGTACGCGGGCAGGTTGAGGCCCGCGGCGTCGGGGCCGCTGCGGTGCATCATCGCCATGAAGTACTCGCGGTCGGGGCCGATGGTGGCCGACCAGGCGAGCGTTCCCTGGGGCTGCTGCGGTTGCTGCGCCTGCTGCGGGGGTTGCTGCTGGTGCTGCTGCTGTTGCGGCTGGAATTCCTGCTGCTGGAACTCCTGTTGCGGCGGCGGAGCCTGCTGCTGGAACTCCTGCTGCTGTTGCTGTGGAGGCGCCTGCTGCTGGAACTGCTGCTGCGGAGGCTGCTGTTGCCGCTGGAACTCCTGCTGCGAGGGTGGCGGCAGCAGCCAGTCGTCGCCGTTCGGCTGCGGCGGCGACGTCTGCTGGGGGTGCTGCGTCTGCTGCGGAGGCGCCTGCTGCTGGCCCTGCTGCGGCTGGAACTGCTGCTGCGGGGGCGCCTGCTGCTGGAAGGAGGGCGGCGGCGGAGGAGGCGGGGCCTGCTGCTGGAACTCCTGCTGCTG
>NZ_JAFLRJ010000012.1 GCF_017315755.1 Streptomyces beijiangensis | reverse complement strand
CTATCTGCGCGCGGCCCGCGAGATCACCGCGGCGACCGGAACCCTCCTCGTCCTGGACGAGATCCAGACCGGTATCGGGCGCACGGGCCACTGGTTCGCCGCACAGTCCGAAGGCGTCGAGGCGGATGTCGTCACCCTCGCCAAGGGCCTGGGCGGCGGGCTGCCCATCGGCGCGACGCTCGCCTTCGGTGCGGCCGCCGGGCTCCTCACGCCCGGCACGCACGGCTCCACCTTCAGCGGGAACCCGGTGGTGTGCGCGGCCGCACTCGCCGTGCTGGACACCATCGGGCAGGAGGGACTCCTCGGCCGCGTGATCCGGGCCGGGGAGCGGCTGCGGCTCGGCGTGGAGGCCCTGGCCCACCCGCTGGTGCGCCGAGTACGCGGCTCCGGGCTGCTGTTGGGCGTCGTACTCGACGGGGAGCACGCGGGGCGCGTGGAGCGGGCGGCCCAGGACCGGGGGCTCCTGGTGAACGCGGTGGTGGCGGACGTCGTACGGCTCGCGCCGCCGCTGACCGTGTCGGACCGTGAGGTGGACACCTTCATCGAGGGGTTCGGGGCTGCTCTGTCCCAGACCCTCGACGAGGCGCTGACCGCGGTCTGAACCCCGGTTGTCCGGGCTTCATTCCCCGGAGAAGGACGCCGTGCACGCGTTCGAGCGCCGCTCAGGTGCCGCTCCGGCGCCGCCCCAGGCCGCCCTGCGAGTCTCCTCGCCGGTTATGTGCACCCGTTCTCGTGGAGGCATGATGGCGCATCGGGCCGAACAAACGGCCGGGTCACCCGGCGGTACGGCGACCACTCTCCCGCAGCCCCCGCCGCGGCAACCGCGCGCCGCGGCGGCCACGCCGCGCCGGGGCCAGGTCCTGACGACCAGGGTGGGCCTGCAGATGCCGGCCAAGATGGCCTACGACGAGTGGGAGCGGGCCGGGCGCCAGCTCTCCGACGTCCTCGACTCGTCGTCCTGGTGGCTGGGCGACTGGCTCGTGTACGGCAAGGACCACTACACCGACCGGTACCAGCGCGGGATACGCGCCGCCGGCCTCTCGTACCAGACCCTGCGCAACTACGCCTGGGTCTCCCGGCGTTTCGACCACACCCGGCGCCGGGCGGCCCTGAGCTTCCAGCACCACGCCGAGCTGGCCTCGCTGCCGGTCGCGGAACAGGACCTCTGGCTCGACCGCGCCGAGCAGCAGCAGTGGACCACCAAGCAACTGCGCGGAGCCATTCGGGCCGCCCGCGAGAGCGAGCTGCAGCCGGGCACTCCCGCCGAGCCGAGCCGCCGTCTGGAGGTCCCCGGCAGCCGTCTCGAGTGGTGGCACAAGGCGGCGGAACAGCTGGGCGTCGACTTCGAGCAGTGGGTGACGGCCGCTCTGGACAGCGCGGCCGCGACCGCCCTGGAGGAGTTGGAGGAGCTGAAGGAGCTGAAGGAGCTGAAGGACCTGGACGAGCTGGAGGAACGCGCCGAGGGGAACCGGCCGGTGGCCATCGGCGCCTGATCCCCGCGGACCCCGCCGTACGCGCCTTACGGCAGCCGGCTCATCAGCCCCGCGGTCTCGCGCTTGTACGTGCACGCGCTCTGCCCGAACGACCCCCTGACCCGGTCGCGCACCTCGGCCGGCTGCTCCTGGCTGAGCTTGAACATGCCCTCGGCGCCGGTCACCGTGAACCGGAAGGCCCCGACGGCGGGCACGATCTGACGGAAGTAGTCGAGTGAGGCGGCCATATCCCAGCCGGTGCCGTGCGCCTCCTCGAAGGCGCGCACGGTGGACTGCACCACGCCCAGCGTCTCCTCCGTCGAGTCGATCTTCTCCAGCACCCCGCGGACATGTGCCGCGGTGAAGTTCCAGGTCGGGGCGGCCGGGGTCTTCTCGTAGACCGTGGGCGACACATAGGAGTGCGGACCGGTGAACGTCAGCAGCAGGACGCTGCCCGACTCCAGCGCCGCCCAGTGCGGATTCGCCCGGTTCATATGGCCGAGCAGCGTGGCTCCCGGTAGCTCGCCGGACCAGTCGCCGGACGTCTCCGGGTCGAAGATGACCGGCAGATGCGTGGCGAAAGGACCGTCCTCGGGGCGTCCGTTGGTCACCGCGAGGGCCAGTGGATTACCACGGATCAGGTCCACCATCCACGAACTGTCCGGTTCGCGATAAAAGCTTGGAACGAACATCCGGATTCGCCTTTCAGCAATTGCGGCAAGGGGATCGGTACTTGGTCCGACGCAGGGCAGAACTGACGCATTGATCCGGACACAGAATCCGCGCCGACCGTACCGCCCGTCCCGTCGACGGGACAGTGCGCTCGGCCCATCGGCACCCGACAGGCCCTCGATCAGTCTTCGTACCGTCCTCCAGTTGCCTTTGAGACGCTCTCCGGAGAACACTGCACGACGGTCTCTCGAGTCACCGGTCGAGTTTTCCAGATGCAAGCGGGAGAGTTTTCTATGGACATAGCGGGTAGGCCCAGCCAAGAGATCTACGACGTGGTCGGTATCGGGTTCGGCCCGTCCAACATGTCGCTCGCGATCGCCCTGGAGGAACACGGAGCGAGCTCTCCGCAGCATCCGATCAGGTCCCATTTCTTCGAACGGCAGCCCAGGTTCGGCTGGCACAGGAATATGCTGCTGCCGTCGACGACCATGCAGATCTCCTTTCTCAAGGACCTGGTCACCTTCAGGAATCCGGTGTCCCGGTACAGCTTCATCTCGTTCCTGCACGCCTCGGACCGGCTGGTGCAGTTCGTGAACAACCAGGACTTCTATCCGACGCGCCTGGAATTCCACCAGTACCTGGAGTGGGCGGCCGCCGGCCTGACCGAGCGCGTCACCTACGGCGCCGAGGTCACCTCGATCCGGCCCCTCACCGAGGCCGGCGCCGAGGCGCCCGGCCTGCTGGAGATCGAGGTGCGTGACGCCGACGGCACGACGAGCGCCGTCACCGCGCGCAACGTGGCCATCTCGACGGGACTCGTGCCGCGCCTGCCGGAAGGCATGACGGCCGGCGAACGGGTCTGGCACAGCTCGGAGTTCCTGGGCAGGTTCAACGCACAGGACCCCAGCGAACTCAGAAGCGTGGCGGTGGTCGGCGCCGGCCAGAGCGCGGCCGAGATCACCCGGTTCCTCTACGACTCCCTGCCGCACGCCGAGGTCTCGGCGGTCATCCCGTCCTACGGCTACTCGGTCGCCGACGACACCCCCTTCGCCAACCAGGTGTTCGACCCCAACGCGGTCGACGAGTACTACTTCGGCACCGAGCGCGCCCGGGACTCGTTCTGGCGCTACCACCGCAACACCAACTACTCGGTGGTCGACGGCGACGTCATCCGCGCCCTCTACCAGCGTTCGTACGACGAGCAGGTGCGCGGCACCCGGCGGCTGCACTTCCGCAACCTCACCCGGGTCTCCGAGATCGCCCACACCGAGGACGCGACGCGTATGGTCCTCCACTCGGTGCTCGACGACCATACGGAGGAACTGGCGGTCGACGCCCTGGTGTTCGCCACCGGCTACGACGGCCTGGACCCGGCCCGCCTGCTCGGCGGCTTCGACCAGAACTTCCTGCGCGACGCGACCGGCAGGCACCGGGTGACCCGCGACTACCGCCTCGTCACCGCGAGCGACCTGACCTGTGACGTCTACCTCCAGGGCGGCACCGAGCACACCCACGGACTGACGTCCGCCCTGCTGTCGAACATCGCGGTGCGCAGTGGCGAGATCGCCGATTCGATCGTGCTGCGGCGCACCGAGCGGGAGCTGGGCCGCGGCGGCCTCGTGGAGGCCGCGCGCTCGGCCGCCTGACCTGAGCCCGCCCCCCGGTGCCGGATCCGATACCGCCGACATCGCCGATACCGCCGATACCGCCGAGCCTGATACCGACAGAAGGAATCATGCCCATGAGCGTGCACCCCGCCCTCGCCAAGGCGCAGGCCGTCGGCGACGCCCTGCCGTGGCTGGCCCGCCACCAGGGCCGGACGGTCGTCATCAAGCTGGGCGGACACGCCATGGCCGACGCGGACCTCACGGCGGCCTTCGCCCGCGACGTCGTCTTCCTGCGCCACGCCGGGCTGCGGCCCGTGGTGGTGCACGGAGGCGGCCCGCAGATCGACGCCGAGCTCGCGCGGCGCGGCCTGGAACGCGAGTTCAGGGCCGGGCTCCGCGTCACCTCACCGCCCGCCATGGAGGTGGTGCGGATGGTCCTCGCCGGCCAGGTCCAGCGTGAACTGGTCGGTCTGATCAACCGCTTCGGACCTCTCGCCGTCGGTATGACCGGCGAGGACGCCGACACCCTCACCGCGGTACGGCACGTGCCGTGGATCGACGGGGAGCCCGTGGATGTCGGCCGGGTCGGCG
This sequence comes from Streptomyces beijiangensis, assembly GCF_017315755.1. GTDB lineage: Bacteria > Actinomycetota > Actinomycetes > Streptomycetales > Streptomycetaceae > Streptomyces > Streptomyces beijiangensis. Next base: position 8,181 of record NZ_JAFLRJ010000012.1, on the reverse strand, counting down.
ACATCACCGGCGTGGACACCGGTGCGCTGGACAGCCTGCTGGCGGACGGCCGGATCCCGGTGGTCTCACCGATCGCCCGCAGCGCCGAGGACGGCCTGGTCTACAACATCAACGCCGACACCGTGGCGGCGGCGCTCGCCACCGCGCTGCGCGCCGAGGCGCTCGTCATGCTGACGGACGTCGCGGGACTCTACGCCGGCTGGCCGCACAGCGCCGAGGTCATCCCGCGGCTCACGGCCGGCGAACTGGAGAAGCTCCTGCCGGAGCTGAACGACGGCATGGTGCCCAAGATGACGGGGTGCCTGAACGCGGTGCGGGGCGGCGTGGGCACAGCCAGGGTGATCGACGGGCGGATCCCGCACTCGGTGCTCCTGCAGATGTTCACCGACGACGGGACCGGCACGCTGATCGTGCCCGACCCGGACGATCCCGACACTCCCTAGCGGACGTCGCGCGCCGCCTGGACCCTGCGGAGCAGGTCCTCCTGATCGCGTACCAGCTGGCCTGTCCGGGCCTGCAGCTGCGCCATCTCCGTCGTCAGGTCCGGGTGGCGGGGGCCCCATACCGTCAGCGTGGGCGAGTGGTTGAGGATCGCCTCCAGGCGCCGGCGCAGCGCCGGGCCCGGTTCGATGCCGAGGGTGGTGACCAGACGGCGGCGCGCGCGTTCGTAGACGCCGAGCGCCTCCGCCTGCCGGCCGCCCCGGTACAGGGCGACCATCAGCAGGTCGTAGAACCGCTCGCGCAGCGGGTGGTCCGCGGTGAGCCGCTCCAGCTCGGAGGTGATCCCGGCATGTCTGCCGCAGCTGAGGCTCGCCTCGTACAGAGCTTCCAGGGCGGTGAGGCGCTGCTCCTCCAGACGGTCCGCCTCGGCCGTGCAGATGGGGCCGTGCGGGCTGTCCTGCAGGGCAGCGCCCCGCCACAGCGCCAGGGCGCGGCCCAGGAGTTCCGTGGCGTACCGCGGGTCGTCGGGGACCGCCGCCCTGCCCTGCCCGGACAGGCGGGTGAAGCGGTCCACGTCGGTCGAGGCGTGGCCCAGGGTCAGCAGGTATCCGGTGGGCAGGGTACTGATCCACTCGTGGCCCGGGGAGGGCAGCAGCCGGCGCAGCCGGGCGACGTGGGCCTGAAGGGCGTTCGGCGCGTTGGCGGGGGGCCGGTCGCCCCAGAGCTCCTCCACCAGGCGGTCCACGGGCAGACGTTCGCCGGCATGGATGACCAGGGCGGCGAGCAGGGCCCGCTGTTTGGGTCCGGAGAGCACGATGCCCGTCCCGGTGGTTCCGTCGTGCACGACCACCGGGCCGAGGAGCCGGAACTCGGTCGGCCCGCCGCGTACCGGAGCGGCAGCCTGAGCGGGAACGGGCACGGGAACGGGCACGGGAACGGGCACGGGAACGGGTGCCGGTGCCGGTGCCGGTGCCGGTGCGACGAGACCGAGGACGGTCATCGCCCCGTCCCCGACGGCACCCTGGCCAGCAGCAGGGCGCGGCGCACGTCGTCCTGGATCCGCCCGGCGACCTCCGGGAGACGGCCCTGGAAGTAGAAGTGGCCGCCGTCGAAGAGATGCCGGCCCAGGAAGTGCTCGGTCGCGTCCGACCACCCGTCGAGCCGGTGCGGCGGCGCCACCTGGTCCCGGGTGCCGCCGAACACCGAAAGGGGCACCGGCAGCGGCTCCGTGAGGGGCTTCGTCCGCCAGGTCTCGCTGATCCGCAGGTCCGCGCGGATGGTCGGCGCGAACAGGTCCCACAGCTCCTGGTGGTCCAGGACCGAGGACGACGTACCGCCCATCGCCGTCAGCTCTTCGCGCAGTTCCGCGTCGGAGAGCAGATGCCGGCGCGTGGGATCCCCGTCGGGGTGCAGCGTGCCGCGGGCGGACACCCCGAGCCAGACCGGGGGCGTGCGCCCCAGCTCGATGAGCCGGCGGGTCAGTTCGTACGCGACGAGACCGCCCATGCTGTGCCCGAAGAACGCGAAGCGGCCGGTCAGCTCGGTGTCCAGCTCGTCCAGGAAGTGTTCGAGCAGGGCGCCCGTGCCGTCCAGCGGGGGGCGTACGTCGCGGGGGCCGCGGCCCGGTGCGTCGGGGATCCGTACCTCCCAGCCGGCCGGGAAGCAGGACGGCCAGTCGCGGTACATCAGATGCGAACCGCCGGAGTGGTGGAACACGAACAGACGCAGCAGGGGCTCATCGGCCTTCCGCATGGCGACTCCATCGACGAGAGACCTGGATCCCGGGCCGGAGCCCGGGAGTTCGGACGATAGCGGCGCCCGCGTCGCGGGGGCCGCCCGCCCGAGCGGGCTTCGACGTGCTCTGCAGCCGTTCTCGAGCCGTGGGGCGACCGTCCGCACGACCTCCCGTCCAGGACCGCTGGAGCGCCGGTCAAGATCTGCGGGGAGCAGCCGGGAACGGGTCTACGGTGCCACCGGCCGAGGGCGCCACCCGAGGGGTGGCACGGCAGGGCCGGTGCTCGACGAGGTACGGGAGGAAACCGTGGAGATTCAGGTCCTGGGGCCGCTGACCGCCACCCTCAACGGCGTCTCGATCGTGCCCACCGCGAGCAAGCCGCGCCAGCTGCTCGCCCTGTTCGCGTTCTCCCCGGGCCGGATCGTGCCGGTGTCCACGCTCATGGAGGAGCTGTGGGGCACCGCGCTGCCGCAGAGCGCCATGACCACGCTGCAGACGTACGTGCTCCAGCTCCGCCGCCATCTCGGCACCGCCATGGGGCCCGACGCCCCCGGCAACGCCAAGGAGATCCTCGCCACCCGGCACGGCGGCTACGTACTGCAGCTCCCGGCCGAAGCCGTCGACCTGCACCGCTACGAGCTGCTCGTCTCCAGCGGCCAGCGGGCTTTCGAGCAGGGTGACGACCGGCAGGCGGCCACGCTTCTCAGGGACGCCCTGGACATGTGGAACGGCCCCGCCCTCGTCGACGTACGGGCGGGCTCGGTCCTCTCCATCGAGATCATCCGGCTCAGGGAATCCCGCCTGGTCACCGTCGAGCGGCGCATCGACGCCGATCTGCGGCTGGGCCGGCACGGTGAACTCATCGCCGAGCTCACCGACCTGATCACCCGTCACCCGCAGCACGAGGGCCTGTACTCCCAGGCGATGATCGCCCTGTACCGCTCCGGACGGCAGGCGACGGCCCTCGACGTGTACCGCAGGCTGCGCAAGCGGCTCATCGACGAGCTCGGCGTGGAGCCCGCGCCCCAGCTGCGGCGCCTGCACCAGATGATGCTCACCGTCGACCCGGCGCTCGACGTCGTGGCTGGCGCGCGGCGCACCTCGACCTTCGATCTCTACGCTGCCTGACTGCCGCCCCGGCAGCCGCCGCCGCACAACCGCCGCACAACCGCTTGAGGCGTATTCGAAGGATGCCCGATCCGCGCCTCAGAGACTGTCCAGAGGTCCTTCACCACCTCATGGACATGGACGCAAGCGGAGGCTGAGATCATGACCGTCGAGCTGCTGGGCACGGCCGAACCCGCCTTACCGAGCCGTGGGTTCGCCGCCCTGTACGCGCAGGCGCAGCGGTTCTACGAGCACCAGATGCGGCTCCTGGACACCCACGACACCGAGGCCTGGGCGGACACCTTCACCGAGGACGCCTTCCTGGAACTCCCCTTCCTGCCCCAGCCGTTGCGGGCCCGCGCCGGGCTCGCCCGCTACGGGCGCGCGGGCGCGGCGCGGCAGCGCCGGGCAGGCGTCCCCCTCAGCCACTGGGTCGGCCTGCTCGACGTACAGCCCCAGGAGGACGGGGCGCTGCACACCCGCTGCTCGGCCCTGGTGTACGCCCCCGCCTGCGAGGGCGGCGCCAGAGTCCTTTACGTATGCGTCATGGAGGACGTCCTGGTCCGCGCAGGGGGCGAATGGCGCATCGCACACCGCCGGGTGACGCGCGACGACCTGCTCTGAGCGAGCCGTTTCCAAGAGACGGGTCGAGCGGGGCGTCAGGATTGTGTCAGGATTTTACTGATGGCCTTGTGCATGCTGGACCGGCGCCTCTGGAGGAAGAGGAAGGGGAGGGGTCTTCGTCAGCGCGCGCCCCGCACTGCCGATGGCCACTAGCCCCTTCGCACGTCTGCCCCAGGACCAGCCGATCACCGCCGTCGTGGAGTTCGGCGACCGCGCGCTGCCCGTACTCGAGCTGTACGGGCCGGTCGACGCCGCCCGTGTCGAGGCTGCGTTCGGCAGCATCGCCGCCCGCTACCCCGGCGAGCCCGCCTGGACGGCCGGCCTCGAGAGCCGCAGGCCCGGCCGGCACACCCTGCGCTTCACGGGCGGGACCGGCGGGGCGGAAGGAACCGGCGGATCCGTCGGCGAGCAGGACGAATTCCCCCTCGGGGCTCTCGCCGACCTCCTCACCCGCGGCGGCCGCGGCTCCTTCGGGACCCGCAGGCTGGCCGCGACGCCGCTGCAGCGCGAACTGCTGGCCGACGCCGACGCCCACCCCGCCCCAGGCCGCCAGGTCGAGCAGGCGGCCTGGGACTGGCGCGGGCCCCTCGACGTGGAGCGGTTCACGGCTGCCTGGCACTCGGTGTTCGCCCGCGAGTCCGTCCTGCGCACCGCCTTCGACGACCGGGCCGAGCCCGGCCTTCTCGTGTACGACGAGGCCCGGCCGCAGGTCGTACGACTGCCGCACGGCAGCGCCGAATGGCACTCCCTCATCGAGGCCGACCGGCGCACCGGCATCGACCCGCGCCGTCCCGCGCCGCTGCGCGTCACCCTGCTCGGCGGCGGCCCGGCGGGTTCCGTCCGGCCACCTGCCGCCCGGGTGCTGCTCACCTACCACCACGCGCTGCTCGACAGCTGGTCCGTCCGGCTGCTGGTCCGCGAGTTCTACCGTGCCTATCTCGCCGGCGGGGAGCTGCCCGGCGGCGAGCGCCGGCCCGACATGACCGACTACGCGGCCTGGCTCGCCACCCGGAGCACCGCGGCCGCCGAGGACTACTTCACGAGCACCGGCGCCGGCGGACCCGCCCCCGTACCACCGCTGTTCACCGCTACCGCAACCCGCACGGCCGGCCGCGCCGAGGGCCGCTCCAGGCTCCGCCTGACCAGGCAGGAGACCGCCAGGCTCGCCCGGTGGGCCGCCCAGTGGGGCGGCAGCGAGTCCATCGCGCTCGAAGCCGTGTGGACGCTGCTGCTGTACCGCGCAGGACGGGCCGAAGGGCCGTCACCGGTGCGCTTCGCCACCACGGCCACCGGGCGGAGCATCCCCTTCGAAGGAGTGGAGCGCACCCCCGGCGCGCTGGCCGGGCCGCTGCCGCGGTCCGTGCTCGTCGATCCCGGTGCCACGGTCCCCCAGCTGGTCAGCGCGCTGCGCGACCACAGCCTGGACCAGGCCGCCCACGAATGGGTGTCGGCAGGCCAGATCCACCGCTGGACGGGGCCGCCGCCCCCGCCCGCCGACACCCTGCTCACCTTCGAGGCGCCCCCGCGCGTCCTGACGGAGCTGGAGGCCGAACTCGCCGCGTCGGGCGTCGAGGTGGAGCCGCCGCAGACCCTCGGCGCCCACACCGCTTTCCCGGTCACCCTGATCGCCCACCACGACGGGGGCGGGCGTCTGGTCCTCACCGCCTCCTACGACCAGGTGCGGCTCCCGGAGATCACCTGGCTCCTCGCCCATGCGGCGGTGCTGCTGCGCGAACTCCCGCAGGTCGCCGACCAGCACACCACGGTCGGCGAGGCGCTCGCCCTGCTGTCGGGCCTGGTCAGCGGCGGCGCAGTCCGCCTGCCGCCGGCCGACCCTGCCGACACCACTGACCCTGCCGACAGCGCCGGAACCGCCGCGGCGCCGGCCGTACTGCGCCGCGCCGCGCACGCGGACGCCGGCACCGTCGGCCTGCTGGAAGCCCCGGGCGTCTCCCGGGACTTCTACGACCGGCTCGCCCGCGCGTACGAGGGCCCCGAGGAACTCCTCCTGTTCGGACCCGTCCCGGCGGGCGGACCCCAGGCCCGTGCCGCCGCACGCGCCGTGTACGACGTGCTCGGCCCCCGGGCCACGCCCGGTGGCGGGCCGGCCGTCGCCGCGTTCTCCGGTGACGGCGCCGCCGTCTGCGCCGTCGCCCGGCTGGCCGTGGCGGACGGCCACCGCCCGCTCGCCGTCGTACTCGACGGGACCGGCACCGACCCCGGCGCACTGGCCCGCGTGCTCGCCTCAGCCGTCGGTCGCCGGCGCCGGCACTGAGCCGGCGCCGGGCGCCTCACGCCGGGAACCGCAGGAGCTTGCCGCCCGCCGACGCCATCTGATGTACGGCGGGGCGCCGCTGTGCGAGCAGTTCCACCGGCCGCAGCCGCGCAAGGGGCCGCTCCGACGCCAGTACGTCACACAGCGCCTCGCCGAACCGGGCGATGTCCTGCGGTGAGTTGTCGTGGTGCAGCGAGGCGCGCACCGCGGTGGTGACGTCGCGCCCGGGAAGGTACAGCGGGGTCTCCTGGGCGACCGTCTTCCATACGACGACACCGCGGGCCGCGAGCCCCCGGCGGATCTGCGCGGCGGACAGCCGCTCGTGCCGGAAGGTGACGACGGCGGACTGGAGCCTGCCGGGAGCGATCAGCTCGGTACCGGAGGCCGCCTCGACGGCCGCGCGCAGACGGCCGGCCTGCTCCAGGTCCCGGGCGCCCGGCCGGTGTTCGGCCAGGGCCGCGTCCAGGGCGACGACGGCCGCCCCGTGCGGCGAGAGCCGCGGCGGTGCGCCGTGCGGGGACAGGGCGTGCCTCAACCGCGGTGAGGTGTAGGCGAATCCGATGTTCTGCGGGCCGCGGAGGAACCGCCAGCCGTCGCCGGTCAGCAGGTCGCAGCCGGTACGGGAGACGTCCACGGGGAGCTGGCCCACGGAGTACGAGGCGTCGACGGCGTACAGGCAGCGGTGCGGGGCGAGCATCCGGCCGATGTCCTCGACCGGGTTGACGATGCCGCAGCCGGCCGGGACGTGCGTCACCGAGACGAGCGCGACGCTGTCGTCGATGTGCGCGGCCATCCACTCCAGGTCCAGGTCGCCGTCGGGGCGCAGAGGGATGACATCCAGGGCGCAGCGTGTGCGGTCGCGCAGCGCGTACAAGGCGGTGAGCTGGGCGAAGCCCTCGTAGGGGGTGGTCCAGATCCGGTCGCCGGGGCCGAGCGGGAGCCGCGCCGTCAGGGCGGCGAACGCGTCGGCCGCTCCGGTGAACAGCCCGGTGTCCTCGGCCGGTGCGTGCAGCAGGGCGGCCAGGCGGGCGCCGAGCGTGTCGTGCACGACGTCCTCGAGGTACTCCTCCAGCTCGTGGGGGCCGTGACGGTCGTCGCGGCGGGTCCACTCGGTGAGGGCCGCGCGGGCCGTGGCCGGCATGCGGCCCAGACCGGCCGTGTCCAGGTGAACGCGTGGGCCACCGTGGGGCGTCGCCATCATGTCCGGACCTCCTCCCGTTCGGTTCGGCAATTACTTGCCTACTTGTTGGCAACATATTGCCAATATATTCGGCGAGTTGGCAATATGCGCTCCGCCGCCGCTCTAGCAAGGGCTTTCTGCTTGGCACATTCGGCCCGCCTCTCCGCCGGGCCCCGGTTCTGCCCGGATGTTTCCTCCAGCGGTTGCCAGTTTTGCCAAGCGATCCCGAATTCTGCCAACACGGTGCATGAGTGCAGGTCAGAAGCTTCTCACCGGACGCCGATCGGACGCCTGGCCCCCTTCTGGAGCGCTTATGACACGTGCCTCGATTCGATCTCGACCCATTCCCCAGAGATACCCGAGGCCGCCTTGCCAACATTCTGGCAAGAGGTTGCCAAACGGCACACACGAAGTTGTCACTGAGGAGTCGTCATGAACCGCATCGCTCGCATCGCCACCAGCGTCGCCGCCCTCGCCGCCCTCACCGGTGCCGGCTTCAGCTACGTGGCAGCGGACGCCGCGGGCCGCCCGGGGACGGTCACCTCGGCGGACATCGACCACCCCGTCGCCCCCGCCGACATCGACCACCCGGTCGTCACGCCGGCGGACATCGACCACCCGGTCGCCCCGGTGATCCAGGTGGACCTCGACCACCCCGTCAGCCCGGCGGACATCGACCACCCGGTCGCCCCCGTCGTCCAGGCCGACATCGACCACCCCGTCGGCCCGGCCGTCCAGGTGGACCTCGGCCACCCGGTCGCCCCGGCCGACATCGACCACCCCATCGCCACCCCGGACGACATCGACCACCCCGTCGCC
>NZ_JAFLRJ010001158.1 GCF_017315755.1 Streptomyces beijiangensis | reverse complement strand
GCGGAGACCTGTCCGCGCGGCGGACCCGCACCGAGCCGCCCGCCGCCACCGGCCGGAGGCTGCTGGCCGGCGCCTGCCGGCCCGGAGGGTATGGAAGGCGCGCCCGCCATGGCGGGGACGGGCTTCTTGCCGCCCTGGGCCACATCGACGGGCAGCATGACCAGCGCGGTCGTACCACCGGAGTCGGAGGGGCGCAGCTGGATACGGATGCCGTGTCGCAAGGACAGCCGGCCGACCACGAACAGACCCATGCGGCGCGAGACCGAGACGTCCACCGTGGGCGGCGAGGCGAGCCGCTCGTTGATCGCCGCGAGGTCCTCGGGCGAGAGGCCGATACCGGTGTCGTGGATCTCGACCAGCACGCGCCCGTCGGGCAGCGCGTGGCCGGTGACACGGACCTTGGTCTGCGGCGAG
>NZ_JAFLRJ010001157.1 GCF_017315755.1 Streptomyces beijiangensis | reverse complement strand
GGCCGGGGTCTTCGCGGCCGCGGTGGCGGAGGCGTGCGCACCGGGCGCCACCCCCACCTCGGTGATCGACACATGCCTCTCCCTCGCCAAGGACGGCACCCGCAGCGCGATCGAGGCCGTGTGCGAAGCGGCGTCGGGCCACACGGACTTCGAGACGGCGCTGCGCCCGCTGCGCGAGGCGGTGGCCCCGTACGACACGGTCGGCCCCGACTACCGCAAGCCGTCCCTCGCCGCGCGCCGCCCGTCCCGCGCCCACGCCATCGAGGAA
>NZ_JAFLRJ010001156.1 GCF_017315755.1 Streptomyces beijiangensis | reverse complement strand
CGGAGGGGCTTGATATGGCTGGGGTGGGCTGGGAACAGCTGGTGGGCTGGGAAGAGACGGTGGGTTCGCGGCCGTCCGCAGGACCGGATCCGCCATAGGCGACTGGTGCGTGTCCGGTTCCAGGTGGGCCAAACTGCTCGGCAGCGTTGCCAGTTCCGTCAGCAACTCCTCCGCCAGTGTGCGCAGTTCGCGCGGGGCCCGGTTCGCGGACGCGCCCGCCCGCTCCGGGGCCAGGTGGCCTCCCGCCGCCAGCCAGCGGGTCCGTA
>NZ_JAFLRJ010001155.1 GCF_017315755.1 Streptomyces beijiangensis | reverse complement strand
GGGCTGGTTCGGCCACCGGCGCACGGCGTGCGGCGGGGAGCGTGGCGGCCACCGGCGTCCGGGAGCGGAGGGCTGCGAGTGCGTACGTACCGGAGACAGCGAGGGGGACACCGACCGGCGCGGTCAGCAGCACGGAAACAGGCACAGAAACAGAGACAGGGACCATCAGTCGTGCAGCTCCCGCAGGTCGTCGATGTCGGTGGTGCCGAAC
>NZ_JAFLRJ010001154.1 GCF_017315755.1 Streptomyces beijiangensis | reverse complement strand
GTCTCGTGGGCTCGGTGATGGGCTCCTCGACAGGGTGGAACGTCATCTGCAACCGGGGGAGGTACCCGGCGTCGTACGGGTCCTCGGCGCCCTCGACGGGACGTGGCAGCAGCATGCCCGGACTGTAGTCGTCGGCTCCGACGGACCCTTCAAGGTCTCTCCCCTGGACTCCGAGGCGTTCAGTCCAGCACTCGCACCGGTCGTGCCCCGCCTCGTGGTGTAAGTGACCTTGCTCGACGCGTTCCGGTGAGCCGCGCGTCAGCCACCTCATGGGGTCTGGCTCCCGCACCGCGCGCGGCTGACCTGCCGTCAGTGCCATGGGTGGCCCTGAACCGCGTCGATGCGGCGATGACCTGCGCATCCCGAGTACCTGATCGGCTACACCACCTGGCGGGATGCGATCCGGGTCGGTGAACATGTCCCCTGCATGGCGGTGGTGTTTCGTTCATGTGGGCCCTCTTGTGCAATTCCTGTGGAGCCCTCAATCTTTCGGCTGACGCACGCAGTTGTCCCGACAGTGATCATTGACATGATCACGCCATAA
>NZ_JAFLRJ010001153.1 GCF_017315755.1 Streptomyces beijiangensis | reverse complement strand
GCGTAGTACTGCCGTTCATGGCTGTTGACGTTGTCTCCGGCCTCGACCTGCCACTTCGAGGAGTTGACCGCCGCCCCGCCGGGCCCGTCGAAGGTGTCCGAGAACGTCACGGCGGCAGCCGCGGCGCCGTCTGCCGACGCGGAGGCGGTGGTGGTGTCCGCCGGTTCCGCCCGGGCGGTCCCGACGGCGGCGGAGGCGACGAGGGCCGCGGACAGAGCGGCGGTCAACCATCTGCGCAACGTGCGTGGAGAGGACATGACTCTCCCTTCCGTACGGCGGCCCGTATCTCCGGGCGCGCCGACCGAGGTTGTGGGGGGAGGTGGGGGATGCGTCGCCCCTTGATTCAAGACGTGAGATAAGAAGGCGTCAATACCCTGGTACGGACCAGCTATCCACAGCCGTTCACCCGTCACTCACTGGAGCCTCGAACGGGTGCGCTACATTTTGCTCGCCTTTGACCGCGATCACTCACGATCCCTCACGCTACGGAGCCGACAACCCCACGAGCGACATCGTCAACGGACTCGGCCGGGCCACCGCCTACGGCGCCCTCGGTCCGGTCCTGCTGGTGCCCGGCATCGCCCTGGTCGACCTGCTGACGCCCGGGAAGCTCGGCCGGCAGATCTGGGAGGAGCACAACCGCAACGCCGCCCTGGTGCTCAGCTCCGCGCTGCTCGGTATCGGCATCGGCATCGGCATCGGCGGAATCGTGTTCACGTC
>NZ_JAFLRJ010001152.1 GCF_017315755.1 Streptomyces beijiangensis | reverse complement strand
GCCCTGCACGTGGTCGCGGGGCTCTGGCTGCTCGCCCATGGCACCGAGCTGACCAGGCCCGACACCCTTTCCGGGGTGCCGGCGCCGGTCGGTGTCGTACCGCTGCTGCTCTCGGTGCTGCCGATCTGGCTGCTGTACCGGGCCGCGCGCGACTGCCTGGAGCCCGCGGAGGACCGCTCGGCGGAGTCCGTACGCGGCGGACTCTGGGCGGTGGCGGGGGGATATCTGCTGGTCGCGGGCGTGGCGGTGCTCTACGACGCCGACGGGCCGCTGGCCGCGGGACCGCTGAGCGCCGCGCTCCATCTGCCGGTGGTCGTGGCCGGGGCGGCCGGGGCCGGGGCGTGGACGG
>NZ_JAFLRJ010001151.1 GCF_017315755.1 Streptomyces beijiangensis | reverse complement strand
CGTGCCGGGCAGCACGGGGAGGGGGCTCGCCAGTGCTCAACTCACGTACATCCGAAGGAGATTCGGCCCTCGCGGAGTTATGTGCGGCCGAGTTCGCACACGCCTGACCGGTGGCTGATGCGGCAATCCGCACTCGGAGAATCCGTCGTCCCGCGCCTCCGGCGAGCTGGTGGCGCAGGCGCGCGCCGCGGTGCTTCGCCACCTCCGCGCCGCTCCCGTCGATCCCGCCGAG
>NZ_JAFLRJ010001150.1 GCF_017315755.1 Streptomyces beijiangensis | reverse complement strand
CCCGTGCGTGGCCCAGGTCCCCGGGATGAATTGCGCTATCCCCCGCGCGTCGGCGGCCTCGTACGACTGCGAACTGGCGAGCTATGTGAAGAAGGTGCCGGGCGACCAGAGCGACAACATGCTGGCGTCCTACAACGCGGGGGCGTACGCCGTCATCAAGTACGGGGGCATCCCGCCGTACCGGGAGACGCAGAACTACGT
>NZ_JAFLRJ010001149.1 GCF_017315755.1 Streptomyces beijiangensis | reverse complement strand
GAGGCAGCGCTGTACTGGAGAGTGGAAGGGCGACGGAGGCGGCGAGCGCGGTCTTCAGTCCCAGGCGGCGCGTGACGCGGCTGTGGTTCGGCACAGGAGCTCCTTCGCTGGTGCTGCGCGGCGGTGTCCGGGAGAGTCGGACATACGTCGGTGTTCGGGTGGCGCGAGGTGGTGCGGTGCCGGGCGGCGCGTGGTTCCGTGTCAGAC
>NZ_JAFLRJ010000119.1 GCF_017315755.1 Streptomyces beijiangensis | reverse complement strand
GCCTCGGCGATCGCGGCCGCCCCCTCCTCCTTGCCCTGCTGCCGGATGCGGGAGGCATCGTGCCGGGCGGCGGCCAGCGCGGCCTGGTATTCCGCGTGGATCTCCTCGGCCTGCGCGCGCAGATCCTCGGCCCGCTCCTGCTGCCCGTGGATGGCGTCGTCGCGGTCCGCGATCGTACGGGCGATGCGGGGCAGCAGGACTTTCGCCAGGACAAGGTAGAGGAGGGCGAACAGCACGACTCCGAGGAGCAGTTCGTTGTTTTCGGGCTTGAGCGGTCCAAGATCCATAGCATGCGTCTGCATACGTACCACCTACCAGCATTCCGGGGGTCTTCGACACCCCCACGACAGCACCCTCTGAAGTGACACGCGCTTCACGCGTGGTCGTAGACCGTGACGCGGATGCCGGCCGCCACGAGCCGCCCGGCTATGAGGGGCTCGATGCGCGACCACTTCCCGCCCGCCAACCCGCAGCCGATGCGCGGCATATGGACCGAGGCCCCCAGTTCGGCGGCCCTGGCGGCCACCGCGCCGAGCGCGGTATCGATGGCCTCGTACCGCACGGGCACGCCCTTGCTGCCGATACGCATCCCGCGCTGGCCGACCATGTTGGCGACCCAGGTGTAGGGACCCACCTGGACATACTGGACAGCACCCAGCCCGAAGTCGTTGCCCGCGCGCTCCCGGTGCCAGCGCCGGTAGGCCGCCTCCGGCTCCGGCCAGCGTCGCGACACCGCCGGCACGAATCCCTTTCCCCAGCCGCCCAGGTCGTTGCAGACATGCGCGATCAGCTTGACGCCCTTGCCCTGCGGCGCGGTGGCGTCCCCCCGTACGTACTCGATCCCCGTCATGACCCCACCGTACGAACCACCACTGACAATCCGGCCGGCCGGCGGCCGGAGCTTTCGCAACTGTGGTGAGACAGCAATACTGTTCCACGGATCAATGCCGTGCGGCAGCAAGCGAGGGGCTCAGCCATGGCGACAGAGACAGAGCAGCCGACGCTCACGGTCGACGAACTGGCCGCGCGCGCCGGAGTCACCGTGCGCACCATCCGCTTCTACAGCACCCGGGGGCTCCTGCCCCCGCCCGCCATAGGGCCGCGGCGCGTGGGGCATTACGGGCCCGAGCATCTCTCCCGGCTCGCGCTCGTCGAGGAGTTGCAGCACCAGGGCATGACCCTGTCGGCCATCGAGCGGTACGTACAGCAGCTGCCGGCCGACCTCAGCGCCCACGATCTGGCCATCCACCGCGCACTGGTCGCGTCATGGGCCCCCGACTCCGCCCAGAAGGCCACCCGCGCCGAGCTGGAGCAGCGGGCCGGGCAGGTGCTGTCCGAGCGGGACATCGACCGGCTCGGCGCGATGAACGTGCTGGAGCGGGGCGACGCCCCGGACGCGTTCCGGGTCGACCCCGGGCTGCTGCGGCTGGGCGTACAGCTCCTCCAGGTGCCGATCTCCCTGGACACGCTGCTGGCCGCGCGCGACGTCGTACTGGAGCATTCGCGGCAGGCGGCGAAGGAGCTGACGCAGCTCTTCCAGGACGAGGTGTGGGGGCCGTACAGCGAGCGCGAGCACAGTCCTGAGGCGGTGGAGACGATGATGTCGCTCTCCGCCCATATGCAGCCGATGGTGGTGCAGGCCCTGGTGACAGCCTTCCAGCGCTCGCTGAAGGAGGAGTTGCGCGCCCGGTACGCCGCGGAGTGAGCGCGCAGCGTCAGAGCCATCCGGTACGACGTGCCCGCCCCCGCGCAGCACGGGGGCGGGCCGGAACCGTCAGTTGAAGCGCTCGCCCTTCTCCGCCTTCTCCACCAGCAGGGCCGGCGGTGCGAAGCGCTCGCCGTAGCGGGCGGCCAGTTCACGGGAGCGGGCCACGAAGCCGGGCAGGCCGCCCTCGTAACCGTTGATGTACTGGATCACGCCACCGGTCCAGCCCGGGAAGCCGATCCCGAAGATCGAGCCGATGTTCGCGTCCGGCACCGACGTGAGCACGCCCTCCTCGAAGCAGCGGACCGTGTCCAGCGCCTCCGAGAAGAGCATCCGCTCCTGCATGTCGAGGAACGGGATCTTCGTGCCCGGCCGGGCGAAGTGCTCGCGCAGGCCCGGCCACAGGCCCGCCCGCTTGCCGTCCGCGTACTCGTAGAAGCCCGCACCGCCGCTGCGTCCCGTACGGCCGAACTCGTCGACCATCCGGTCGATCACCGCGTCCGAGGGGTGGCCGGCCCACGTACCGCCCGCCTCCTCGACCGCGCGCCGCGCCTCGTTGCGGATCTTGCGCGGGAGGGTGAGGGTCAGTTCGTCCATGAGGGACAGGACCTTCGCCGGGTAGCCCGCCTGGGCCGCCGCCTGCTCGATGGACGCCGGGTCGGCGCCTTCGCCGAGCATGGCGACGCCCTCGTTGATGAACTGGCCGATCACGCGCGAAGTGAAGAAGCCGCGCGAGTCGTTGACGACGATCGGGGTCTTCTTGATCTGGCGTACGAGGTCGAAGGCGCGCGCAAGCGCCTCGTCGCCCGTGCGCTCACCCTTGATGATCTCGACGAGCGGCATCTTGTCGACAGGCGAGAAGAAGTGCAGTCCGATGAAGTCGGCGGGGCGCGAAACCCCTTCGGAGAGAAGGGAGATGGGCAGCGTGGAGGTGTTGGAGCAGAGGAGCGCGTCGGGTCCGACGACGTCCTGGATCTCCTGGAACACCTTGTGCTTGAGGGAGACGTCCTCGAAGACCGCTTCGATCACCGTGTCGCAGCCCGCCAGGTCGGCCGGGTCGGCGGTCGGGGTGATGAGGGCGAGGAGCGCGTCCCGCTTGGCCTCGGTCGTACGGCCACGGGAGAGCGCCTTGTCGAGGAGGGCGGCCGAGTACGCCTTGCCCTTGGCGGCCGCTTCGGGGGTGACGTCCTTGAGGACGACCTCGATCCCGGCCCTGGCGCAGGAGTACGCGATGCCCGCGCCCATCATCCCGGCGCCGAGCACGGCGACCCTGCGCGTGGGGCGCGGTGCGATGCCCTGGGGGCGGCTGGCGCCGGAGTTGACGGCCTGGAGGTCGAAGAAGAACGCCTGGATCATGTTCTTGGAGATCTGGCCGGTGACCAGCTCCGTGAAGTACCTGGCTTCGATGGTCTGCGCGGTCTCGAAGTCGACCTGCGAGCCCTCGACGGCGGCCGCCAGGATGTTGCGCGGCGCCGGGTAGGACGCACCGTTGATCTGCTTCTTCAGGTTCGCGGGGAAGGCGGGGAGGTTGGCGGCGAAGCGCGGGTTGGAGGGCGTGCCACCGGGGATCTTGTAGCCCTTGATGTCCCAGGGCTGCTGGGAGGTGAGGTTCGCCTCGATGAAGGCGCGGGCCTTGGCGAGCATCTCCTCGGTGGAGACGGCCACTTCGTGGACAAGGCCGTTGTCGAGGGCACGCTTCGGGCTGTACTGCGTGCCCTGGAGGAGGACCTTGAGCAGCGCGTCGGCGATGCCCATCAGGCGTACCGTACGCGTCACGCCGCCGCCCGCCGGGAGCAGGCCCAGCGTGACCTCGGGAAGGCCGATCTTCGAGCCGGGTGCGTCCAGCGCGATGCGGTGGTGACAGGCGAGGGCGATCTCGTAACCGCCGCCCAGCGCCGCTCCGTTGATCGCGGCGACGACCGGCTTGCCGAGCGTCTCGATACGGCGCAGAGCATGCTTGATCGCCATGCCCGCGTCGAAGGCCTGCTGCGCCTGGGCCGGGCCGACCTGGATCATGTCCTTGAGGTCGCCGCCCGCGAAGAAGGTCTTCTTGGCGGAGGTGAAGATGATGCCGCGGACGCTGTCCTTCTCCGCCTCCAGACGGTCCGCGACGGCGGTGACGG
This sequence comes from Streptomyces beijiangensis, assembly GCF_017315755.1. Taxonomy (GTDB): domain Bacteria; phylum Actinomycetota; class Actinomycetes; order Streptomycetales; family Streptomycetaceae; genus Streptomyces; species Streptomyces beijiangensis. The sequence goes on along the minus strand of NZ_JAFLRJ010000119.1, from coordinate 2,744 downwards.
AGTCCTTGAACGCCTGGTTCATCGTGTTGGCGGACTGGTTGGGATCGTCGAGGACGAGGGTGACGACGCCGCTCTCGTCCTGTTCCCAGCGAATGGTGGTGTTCTCGCTCATGGTCTGGCTGCTCCGGGAGGGATGAGGGCGGGGGGTCAGAGACGCTCGACGACGGTGGCGACACCCATGCCGCCGCCGACGCAGAGGGTGACGAGGCCGTAGCGCTGGTCGCGGCGCTCCAGCTCGTCGATGAGGGTGCCGAGGATCATCGCGCCGGTGGCGCCGAGCGGGTGGCCGAGCGCGATGGCGCCGCCGTTGACGTTGATCTTCTCGATGGGGACGTTCATGTCCTTGGCGAAACGCAGCACGACGCCCGCGAAGGCCTCGTTCATCTCGAAGAGGTCGATGTCGTCGACGGTCAGGCCCGCCTTGGCGAGGGCCTTGCGGGTGGCGGGCGCGGGCCCTGTGAGCATGATGGTCGGCTCGGAGCCGGAGACTGCGGCCGAGATGATACGGGCGCGGGGAGCCATGCCGTACCGCTCGCCGATCTCGCGCGTACCGATCGCGACGAGGGACGCGCCGTCCACGATGCCCGAGGAGTTGCCCGCGTGGTGGACGTGGTCGATCTTCTCGACCCAGTGGTACTTCTGCAGCGCCACCGCGTCGAAACCGCCCATCTCGCCGATCGCGGCGAAGGAGGGCTTGAGGGCGGCCAGCGACTCGGCGGTCGTGCCGGGGCGCATGTGCTCGTCGTGGTCGAGGACGACCAGGCCGTTGCGGTCGAGGACGGGTACGACGGAGCGCTTGAAGCGGCCGTCCTTCCATGCCTCGGCGGCGCGCTCCTGGGAGAGGGCCGCGTACGAGTCCACGTCGTGGCGGGTGAAGCCCTCGATGGTGGCGATCAGGTCGGCGCCGATGCCCTGGGGCGCGAAGCCTGTGTCCCAGTTGGTCATCGGGTCCATGGCCCAGGCGCCGCCGTCGGAGGCCATGGGGACACGGGACATCGACTCGACGCCGCCGGCCAGGACCAGGTCCTCCCAGCCCGAACGGACCTTGGCCGCGGCGAGGTTGACGGCCTCCAGGCCGGAGGCACAGAAGCGGTTCTCCTGCAGACCGGCCACGGTGTCGGGCAGCCCTGCCGCGACGGCCGCGATACGGGCGATGTCGGAGCCCTGGTCGCCGACCGGGCTGACGACGCCGAGCACGATGTCGTCGATCGCGGCCGGGTCGAGTCCGGGGAAGCGGCGCCGCATCTCGTGGATCAGGCCGACGACCAGGTCTATCGGCTTGGTGCCGTGCAGGGCGCCGTTGGCCTTTCCGCGCCCGCGCGGGGTGCGGATCGCGTCGTACACATACGCTTCGGTACTCAAGACAGCTGCCTTTCGGAATGTACGGGTAAAAGAGGCGGGGCTGCGGGTCAGCCGAGGAGGGACCGGCCGATGATCTCCTTCATGATTTCGGTCGTACCGCCGTAGATCGTCTGGATACGGCCGTCCGTGAAGGCTCTCGCGACCCGGTACTCGGTCATGTAGCCGTAGCCGCCGTGCAGTTGCAGACACCGGTCGGCGACACGCTTCTGGAGCTCGGTGGCCCACCATTTGGCCATCGACGCATGGACCGCGTCGAGTTCCCCGTTCGAGTGATCGACGATGCACCGGTCGAGGAAGGTACGGGTGACGGCGCACTCGGTGGCCATCTCCGCGATCTCGAAGCGGATGTGCTGGAGCTTGGAGAGCGGCCGGCCGAAGGCCTCGCGCTGCTTCACGTACTCCATGGTGATCTCCAGGAGGTACTCGGCGGCGGCGATCCCGGCGACCGCGATGCCCATCCGCTCCTGCGCCAGGTTGGTCATCAGGTGGATGAACGCGCCGTTGAGCTCGCCGAGGAGGTTCTCCTTCGGGACGCGTACGTCGTTGAAGAAGAGCTCCGCCGTGTCCTGGGACTTCTGGCCGATCTTGTCCAGATTGCGGCCGCGCTCGAAGCCTTCCGCACCGCGCTCTACGACCAGCAGCGACAGTCCCTTCGCGCCGCCGTCGGGGGACGTCTTGGCGACGACGATCACCAGGTCGGCGAGGATCCCGTTGGAGATGAAGGTCTTGGAGCCGTTGAGCAGCCAGTGGTCGCCGCGGTCCTCGGCGCTCGTACGGATCCCCTGCAGGTCGCTGCCCGCGCCCGGCTCGGTCATCGCGATGGCTGTGATGGTCTCGCCGCTGCAGAACCCGGGCAGCCAGCGCCGCTTCTGGTCCTCGGTCCCGAGGCCGCTCAGGTACGGGCCGATGATGTCGTTGTGCAGCCCGAGGGCGAGCCCGGCGGCTCCCGCGCGGGTGAACTCCTCGGCCAGTACGGCGCTGTAGCGGAAGTCCGCGTTCCCGCCGCCGCCGTACTCCTCGGGGACCGCGAGTCCGAGCAGCCCCTGCTTCCCGGCCGCCCGCCAGGCGTCGCGCGAGACGATGCCGTCCTTCTCCCACTGCTCGTAGTGCGGCAGGACCTCCTTGGCGAGGAAGGTGCGTACGGTCTCGCGGAACGCCTCGTGCTCGGCGTCGAATATCTGCCGCTTCAACGGTTCTCCTCCTTGGTGAGGCCTTCGGCAAGGCCGGGCACGCCCCAGTCGGCGGCCACCTCGGCGGTGTCGGCGCCGGGCTGTGCCGGGCCCCGGTGCACGGATCCCGGCGTCGCCGAGAAGCGCGGCGCGGGGGCGGGCTGGGTGATCCCGCTGTGCTCCACGAAGGTGGAGCGGGCCGCGAGATGCGGG
>NZ_JAFLRJ010001148.1 GCF_017315755.1 Streptomyces beijiangensis | reverse complement strand
CCCCCACGCAGGAGACACCGGCATGAGCATCCCCCCGAGACCGGCAAGACCTCTGAGCTCGCTGAGCACCGCGTTCGCGCTGCTGCTGCTTCTCGTGCTCGCGCCGCCCCTGCTCGTCCTCAGCGCCGCACCCCGCGCCCATGCGCTCGAAAACGGTCTGGCCAGGACACCCCCGATGGGCTGGAACGACTGGAACGCCTTCGGCTGCAACGTCAGCGAGGCGCTGGTCGAGCAGACCGCCGACTACCTGGTCTCGTCCGGACTCAAGGACGCCGGCTACGCCTACGTCAACATCGACGACTGCTGGATGTCCTCGGCCCGCAACTCCGCGGGCCAACTGGTCCCCGATCCCGCCAAGTT
>NZ_JAFLRJ010001147.1 GCF_017315755.1 Streptomyces beijiangensis | reverse complement strand
GTCTGGACGGGCAGTCGCAGCGGGAGTTCCTGCACGGGATGGAGAAGACGCTCGCCGAGCACGCGTCCTTCAAGGCGGCGGGCGAGCGCGGGGGCGCCGAGATCGTACGGATGACGCTGCCGGGCCGCGCGGCGGCCGACGACCTGTCCGCAGCGCTGAAGCCGCTGGGCGCCCAGGTGGACCCGGACGCGATCCCGGACGGCGACGTGACCGCGGAGCTGGAGCTGCGCCGCGGCCAGCTCACCGGCCTGACCATGGACCTGGGCCAGCTCACGGGCAACGGCGGCAAGGGCGAGGGCGCGGCCCACCTCCCGCTGCGCCTGGAGTTCGGCGGCGGCGCAGCGGTCTTCGTGGACGCGCCGGGCGGCGCGAAGGAGCTGAAGCCGCAGGACCTGCTGGCCGCGATCATGTATGGCGCTCTGGGCAGAACGGGCTCGTGAGTCCATCCTGGAACTCCGGAGACCGCCACTGACGTTCTTCCGGGG
>NZ_JAFLRJ010001146.1 GCF_017315755.1 Streptomyces beijiangensis | reverse complement strand
CTTGCCGCGGCCCGCGGGCCCGGTCGAGGCGCGCCAATTGGCCGCGATGGAAGAGCAAGGGATTACGGGGCCCGCGGCGTGCACGCGCCCACACACTCCTTCGACTGGTGGGACCGCTGAACGCGAAGGACGGCATCACGCGTGACCGGGACGCGCCGCCCTGCGGCCGTCCTCCTCCAGCTCCCGGGAGATCGCACGGGCGGTGGCCCGCACGGCCGGGCCGTAGCCCGCTTCCGCGAAGCCGGTGCGGGACGGCCAGGAGGTGGTGGCGGCGCTGTCGGTCGTGGCACCCAGCACCGGCTTCGCGGAAGCGGGCTACGGCCCGGCCGTGCGGGCCACCGCCCGTGCG
>NZ_JAFLRJ010001145.1 GCF_017315755.1 Streptomyces beijiangensis | reverse complement strand
GCCCGGCCGCCGGTGGCCCTGGCCCAGGACGCGGCCAGGTGCTCCTGGGCGAGCTTGGTCGCCGCGTAGACATTGCGGGGGTCCGCCGGTGCGTCCTCGCCGACGAGGCCCGGCGCCAACTCGGCGCCGCAATGCGGGCACTGGGGCTCGAAGCGGCCCTCGTCGAGCGCCGAGGCGGCGCGCGGGCCCGGGCGGACCCGGCC
>NZ_JAFLRJ010001144.1 GCF_017315755.1 Streptomyces beijiangensis | reverse complement strand
CGCTCATGTGTGCTCACGTAGCACACGGATTCCTCACTCAGGCCAACTCCGCAAGCTAACACCGGAAGCCATGACAAACGGCCGCCGATCCTGCCTTTACGGGCGTGAGAATCAGCACCCGTCCCACCGCGAGCCGCCATCCACCTCACCAGAACCGACGTACGAAAGCTGTTCATGGTTGCCGTAGGCTGCTAAAGTGCTATCACTTAGAT
>NZ_JAFLRJ010001143.1 GCF_017315755.1 Streptomyces beijiangensis | reverse complement strand
GCGTAGCGGCACAGCACCGAGCGAGCAGACCAGAATCTCCCTCCTTCAGGAGGGAGAGCAAGTCAATCGCCCCCGCACCCCAGAAACCCCAAGCGCCGTCGGCTCCTGCGGCAGGACGACGGGTTCCTGCTCGTCGTGGACGGGGCGTGGCAGTCGTTCGTCACCCGGTTCACGGTGGCGGAACTGATCGAGGACTCCGCCGCACCCCCCGCCCCGGAACCGGTGCCGGAGCCCGTGGTGGAAAC
>NZ_JAFLRJ010001142.1 GCF_017315755.1 Streptomyces beijiangensis | reverse complement strand
CGTTGCCCGCCGTCATCTCCTTGGACTTGACGCCGAGTTCCTTCTCGGCCTTGTCCACGCCACGGGCTGCGGCCTCGTTGAAGGAGTGGTCATCACGCCCGCCGACGTCGAAGGCCAGGCCCACGCCCATGTCCTTCTTACCGGCGGACTCGGTGGAGCTCTCACCGCACGCGGTGGCAGTCAGTGCGAGGACCGCGGTGGTGCTGACCGCGGCAGCAAGCTTCGTTACCCGACGCAAGAGGACGTCCCCTTCGGCTGCTTGGAAGCGCCTCGTCCGGCGCTGGCTTCCGGCAAAGATTAACGCGCGTAGATTTCAGGTAAAGGCTTCCCGGATCGCTGTTATCGGATCGGTGTCTACCCG
>NZ_JAFLRJ010001141.1 GCF_017315755.1 Streptomyces beijiangensis | reverse complement strand
ATCAAGGGTCGGGGCGGGGTGGCGGCGGGGTCCAACACCTGTTCGGGGCGGATTTACGCAGGTGGAGTGTGAATCGGGGGCGTGCGCCGCCGGACCGAGCCGCGGCAGCACGCCCCCGAGGGCGCCGACCCCACTGCGGGCCTAGACCAGCCACTTCCCTTCGCGCATGAGCGTTCGCCCGGCCAATTCGGGAACCGTCCCCCAGGCCTGCAGGAATTCCGGAACGACCCGGAACCAGACATATGAGGGGTGGTCCTCCCGGGGGTCCCAGCCGTCTTTCGCAGCAAAGGCGTCGCCCACCTCGGCCGGAAGCTCCTCTCGGGTCAGCACGCTTGCAATGCCGTGGACCAGGACCACGTCCCTGGTGGGACCGAAGGAGAGACGGACCTTTCCCGAGGCGGCCAGGTTGCGCCCGGTCGGGTTGGTGTCGCGGGTGGAGAGCCATACGGCCTCGCCGTCCCACAAGAAGGCAAGCGGAACGAGGCACGGCTCGCCGGTGCCGTCGGCGGTGGCGACCCACACGTCCGTGTCCCGGGCGAGCCGTTCCAGCGCTTCGCGCTTGCGCTGCTCCTGGCTGCGGGGACCGCTGGGACCGCTGGGGCGGGAATCAACTGACGTCATGGAACGAGGCTATGGCTCGAACCCTTTACGTCACATCCACCAACGGAACTAGATCGCAGGGCTTAAGTCCCCCCTTCGGAGGCTCCGTTCC
>NZ_JAFLRJ010001140.1 GCF_017315755.1 Streptomyces beijiangensis | reverse complement strand
CCCCGCCGGGCTCCCACGCGGCGCCCAACAGCCGTACTGCTGCCGGGAGTTCACCGGAGCGCAGCCGCTCCGTCGCCCCGGCACCCGGGTAGGCCGCGCGACGCCGCCAGGGCAGGCCACGTACCGCGAAAGCCCCCTTCCCGTGCTCCTGCTCGAAGGTCAGGGCCCCCATGAGCTCGGCCGTCCGCCCCTCCCGCACCAGCCGCCACTTGATCCGCAGATCCACCGGCAGAGCGTCCGCTACGGACGGATCGGCGGCCCCGAG
>NZ_JAFLRJ010000118.1 GCF_017315755.1 Streptomyces beijiangensis | reverse complement strand
TCGCCTCGCAGAACGGCGGTTGCCGCCGTTCTGCGAGGCGATGGTGTTCAGCTGCGTCAGGTGTGCCTGGATGTTGGAGACGCTGATGTCCGGCGGGTCGGTGCCGGGCGTGGTGGAGCCGACGTTCAGTGCGTAGTCGACGGTGTGGGAGAGCGTGGAGCCCTGGCCCTTCACCGTGACGGTCGACGCGCCGGGCGCCGCGTTGGCGGTCGCCGAGAGGGTCAGCACCGAGGACTGGCCCGACTGCACGGTCGCCGGGTTGAAGGAGGCCGTCACCCCGGACGGCAGACCGGATGCGGTGAGGGTCACCGACTGGGCCGTACCGGTGGTGGTGTTGGTGGACACGGCCGTGGTGACCGAACCGCCCTGCTGGACCGTCCCCGACGCCGGGCTCAGCGCCAGCGAGAAGTCGCTGTTCTGGCCGCTCGGCGTACAGGTCGGGTCGCCGGTCTGGGCGGGCACGCTGATCGCGTCCCAGGCCGCCTTGGTCTTGCTGTAGAGAGCGCAGGTGGTGTCGAGCGACTTGGCCGAACTCAGCGTCGCCGTACGGTACTTCTTGTACGACATGCTGCTGGTCTTGAGCAGCATCCCGCCATAGAAGATCTTTCCGGCGCTCTGGACGCCCACACCGGTCAGCGTCGTCTGGTTGCAGGTGCTGCTGCTCGGCTTGCCGCCGCCAGGGTTGGTGCCCTCGGCGAGCAGATAGAACCAGTGGTTGAGGGGCCCCGCGGCCGCGTGCACCTCGGTGCCGGGGATCGCGGAGCTGTAGCAGGCCGGGTCGTTGTTGACGGCCGGCGGGTTGTACATGTTGCGGATCGGGCCCTGGCCCTGGAGGTTGATCTTCTCGCCGACCGTGTAGTCCGGGGTGTCGTACGGCGAGGGCTCGTTGATGTACGCCTCGGTCAGCGCGCCGAAGATGTCCCCGGTGCTCTCACCGAGCCCCGACTCCTGGCCGCTGGTGCCGCCCGGGGTGTTGGTGTCGATGGCGTGCCCGTACTCATGGGCCACCACGTCCACGCCGGCGATCCACTCGTTGGCGCTGTTGTGGCCGATGGTGACCGAGCTGCCGTCCCAGTACGCGTTCAGGTCGCTCAGCCCGACCTTGCCGGGGAAGCTGCGGCCGTTGCCGTTGACGCCGTTGCGGCCGAGCCAGCTGCCGAGCATGTCCCACTGCTTCTGCGCGGCGAACATCAGGTCGACGCAGCCGGTCTCCTTGGAGGTGGGATTGCCCGTCCCCCAGGAATCCGTGGCCTTCGAGAAGACGGACCCGGAGCTGTAGTCCGCGCAGCTCAGGCCGGTTCTGCCCGGGTCACGCAGGGTGTACGTACCACCCGAGGCGGTGGTGTCGATGGTCAGCGGGTTCGGGCCGTTCCACTTGCTGGTGCCGCTGCCCGCCGCGACCTCGTCGTAGCTGTCGATGACCTTGCCTGTGCGGGCGTCCACGAAGACGTGCAGTTTGCTGGGCGCGGTGCTCGTACGGCCGGAGAGCACTGTCTCCCATGCCAGGTTCTGCCGGTTGTCCCTGAGCCGGACGACCAGCCGGCTGCTCAGGACCTTGTCGACCGCGTGCAGTTTCGCCCGCGAGACGGCCTCGGCCCTCTTCGCGGTGACCGAGGGCTCGGTCGCGACATCGATGCGCCGCGACGAAGCGGACTGCAGGGCGCGTACATCGCCGTCGCCGTCCGCGAGGACGACCGCGTCGCCGCCGACGACCGGCAGGCCGCGGTAGCTGCGCTCGTACGCGACGGAGTAGAGCCCCTTCAGCCAGGGGGTGACCTGGCGTCGCTCGTACTGCTCCTGCGAGGAGTTGACCAGCGAGTCGAGGCCGCTGTGCACGGCCTGGTCGGCCGCGGCGACGGCCCGTGAGAGCGGGGTGGCGGGCTGGTCGGACCTGGTCCGGTTCTGGGTCTGCTGGGCGGCCGATGCCGGGCCGGCGACAGCGCCGGCGAGGCTCGCGGTCAGCGCGAGGGCTGCCACGGCGGCCATCGATCTTATGGGGTGCAACGTCCACTCCGATCGTGGTGGGGGGCTGGTTCGTCGCCGCCGAGTATGGGCGTGGACATGGCAATGCAGGGACATCCCACCGGGCATAGGACGGGAGTTATGGTGCGCGGATGAACTGCTGCGTACCCTGCGGAAGATGCAGCTTGAGTTGAGGCATCTACAGGCGGTCTGCCGGATAGCCGAAGCGGGCAGTCTGGGGCGCGCGGCGCGCCGGCTCGGGGTGTCCCAGCCCGCGCTCTCCGCGCAGTTGCGGCGCATCGAGCGCGCCACCGGCGGCGATCTCTTCGTCCGGACCCAGCACGGGGTGGAGCCCACCGCGCTGGGCCAGTTCGTGCTCGACAGAGCGCGCCGGGTGCTCAGCGAGATGGACGCGCTGGGCTCGGAGGCGCGCGCCATGACAGCCGGTGCGCCCCTGCGGCTCGGCTGCATCATGCTGGTCCTGCTCGACGGTCTGCTGGAACAGACGGACCTGTCGATGACCGAGGAGATCACCGTCGACCTCGAACACTCGGTGACCGCGCTGGCGCGGATGCTCGGGGCCGGGCGTTACGACGCGATCGTGTACGGCGAGGTGAACGACCACGAAGTCCCGCTGCCCGAAGGGGCGGTGGCCAGGACCCTCATCCCCAAGGAGCCGTTCGCCGTGCGGATGTCGGAGCGGCACGCTCTCGCGGGCCGCTCCGACATCGAACTCGCCGATCTGGCGGGGGAGTTGTGGATGACACTGGTGGAGGACGACGACGGCGGCCCCGAGGCGCTCGTCGAAGCCTGCGCGAAGGCCGGCTTCGTACCCTCGCTCCGCTACCGCATCACCGACCGCAGGATGCACTGCAGCCTGATCGCCAGGGGCCGCGCGGTCGCACTGACCCAGCCCACCGCGTCAGGTGCGGACGGCACGGTGGTACGGCCCCTCGCAGGGGCCCCGATCACCGGCCGGATCCGCCTCGCCTGGAACCGGTCGGCCGTCTCGGCCCGGCAGGCGGAGCTGCTCTACCTGGCCGCGGCGCGTGCCTATCTGGCCAATGTCGACAACAACCTGTTCCACCGGATCTGGTGGGACGCCCACCCGGAGCTGCACCCCGTCTCCACGCCGGTGTGAGGCGGGACGGCAGCTCCGGCCTGGACCGTCAGGCGGAGAGCGCCGCGGAGACCACTGCCTTGGCCTCCTCCTGGACGCGGGCCAGATGGTCGGTGCCCAGGAAGGACTCCCCGTAGATCTTGTACACATCCTCGGTGCCCGAGGGCCGGGCGGCGAACCAGGCGTTCTCCGTCGTCACCTTGATGCCGCCGATGGACGCGCCGTTTCCCGGCGCCTCGGTGAGCACCGCGGTGACCGGCTCCCCGGCCAGCGTGTCCGCCGTGACCTGCTGGGGGGAGAGCTTCGCGAGCACCGCCTTCTCCTCCCGGGTGGCCGGGGCGTCGATGCGCGCATAGGCCGGCTCGCCGAAGCGGCCGGTGAGCTCCGCGTAGTGCTGGGAGGGGGAGCTGCCGGTGACCGCGAGGATCTCGGAGGCGAGCAGCGCGAGCAGGATGCCGTCCTTGTCGGTGGTCCACACCGAGCCGTCGCGGCGCAGGAAGGACGCCCCTGCGGACTCCTCGCCGCCGAAGCCCAGCGAGCCGTCGGCGAGACCGTCCACGAACCACTTGAAGCCGACGGGCACTTCGACGAGCCTGCGGCCGAGGTCCGCGGCCACCCGGTCGATCATCGTCGATGAGACCAGGGTCTTGCCGATGCCCGCGTCCGCCGGCCACTGGTCGCGGTGCGCGTACAGATACTGGATCGCGACCGCGAGGTAGTGGTTCGGGTTCATCAGCCCGCCGTCCGGGGTGACGATCCCGTGCCGGTCGGCGTCCGCGTCGTTCCCGGTGGAGATCTGGAAGCGGTCGCGCTGGGCGATGAGCGAGGCCATCGCGTACGGCGACGAGCAGTCCATCCGGATCTTGCCGTCCCAGTCCAGCGTCATGAACCGCCAGGTCGGGTCCGCGAGCGGGTTGACCACGGTCAGGTCCAGGCGGTGCTGCTCGGCGATCCTGCCCCAATACGCCACCGACGCACCGCCCAGCGGATCGGCGCCGATCCGTACGCCCGCGTCCCGGACGGCGTCCAGGTCGAGGACGGAGGGAAGGTCGGCGACGTACGCGCTCAGGAAGTCGTGGCGACCGGTCGTCGGAGCGGCGAGCGCGCGCGTGTACAGGATGCGCCGGACGTCCTTGAGGCCGCTCGCGATGATCTCGTTGGCCCGGTCCTGGATCCAGCCGGTGGCGTCGGATCCGGCAGGTCCGCCGCTCGGCGGGTTGTACTTGAAGCCGCCGTCGGCGGGCGGGTTGTGCGAGGGGGTGACGACCACGCCGTCGGCGAGCGCGGAGTTCCGGCCCCGGTTGTACGTGAGGATCGCGTGCGACACCGCCGGGGTCGGGGTGTATCCGTCGGCGCTGTCGATGAGCAGGGTCACCTCGTTGGCGGCGAACACCTCGATGGCCGTCACCTTGGCCGGCTCCGACAGCGCGTGCGTGTCGGCTCCCAGATACAGCGGCCCGTCGGTGCCCTGCCGTGCGCGGTACTCGCAGATGGCCTGGCTGGTGGCGGCGATGTGGTCGTCGTTGAACGCGGTGTTCAGCGACGATCCGCGGTGACCCGACGTCCCGAAGGCGACGCGCTGATCCGGCACGGACGGGTCGGGACGGAGTGCGTAGTACGCGGTCACCAGACGGGCGACGTCGATGAGATCCCCGGGACCGGCCTGTTGTCCCGCTCGTTCGTGCGGCATCTGCCCACTCCTCCGTATTGGCTGTCACGATCGGCTGCACCACCATCTTTGCCGCTCGTGGGGAGGAGTGCCGCATCGGCCGCCCCCTGGGGGAGCGGCCGATGCCCTTCTCAGCTGCCCTTCTCAGCCGACGGAGAGGTCGTCGCCGTACACGACGCCCTGCCCGTACCAGCCGTGCAGGAAGACGGTGACCGCACCGGAGGCGCCCGTGGTGAACGGGACCGTCAGCTTGGTCCAGCCCGTGGAGCTGGTCCAGGTGCTGGCGCTCGCGCCGCCCCGTACGCCGAGGTAGGCGTAACTTCCCTGCACCCAACCGCTCAGCGTGTAAGCGGTGTTGGGCTTGAGTGTCAGCGACTGGGTGCACTCGCCGCTCTGCGCGGACGTCGGGTTGGTCTTCAGCGCGTGCGTCCCGCCGTGCGCCGGGGTGGTGACCACCGCGCCGCCGCTCTCACAGGTCCAGGGGGCCAGCGAGCCGCTCTCCAGGTCGCCGTTGACCAGCGCGCCCGTACCACCGCCGGGACCCGAGACGGTGAGGGTGTACGTCGAGGAGTGCGTCGCGGTCCCCGCGGTGCCCTTGACGGTGATCGGGTACGTGCCGGGGGCGGCCGAGGCCGACGCGGTGACCTTCAGCTGCGAAGTGCCGCCCGCGGTGACCGAAGCGGGGGTGAGCGTGGCGGTCACGCCGGTGGGCGCACCCGTGGCGGTGAGGGCGACGGTCTGCGCGCTGCCCGAGACGAGCGCCGTGCTCACGGTCGAGGTGGCGGAGCCGCCGGGGGCGACCGTCGCCGAACCGGGTGCCACGGAGAGCGAGAAGTCGTTGGTCACCGGACCGCCGCCCCCGGAGAAGGGCGCGAAGGTGTGGGTGAAGTACCACGTGTCCTGGGCGATTCCGGAGCAGCTGTCCGAGCCTCCGGTGCCCGGGCAGCCGCCGTTGTCGCGCTGCAGCGCCCAGAAGGAGAGGGTGTTGACGCCCTTGGAGACGGCCCAGTTGTAGACCGTGGTCGCGTTCGCCGTGGTGAACGTCTCGGCGGCGCCGAAGTCGTCGATCCCGGGCATCTCGATGATGCCGGTCATGCCCCACAGCTGCGCGGAGGTCTTCGACGGGTACAGCGAGCCCAGCTGGCCGACCAGACCGGTGATCGCGGTCTGGGTGTCGGTGGCCATGTTGTGCGAGGCGTTGTCGTAGTAGTCGAACGTCATCAGGTTCACGACGTCGACGCGGGCCCCGTTGGCGACGGCGTTCTGCAGGACCGCGAGCCCGCTGCTCGCCAGTCCGCTCGTGGTGGTCGGCAGGGTGTACGAGATCTGTACCGTACGGCCGTTGGCCGCGGCCCAGTCCTGCAGCTTCTTGATCGCCTTGTTGCGGCGGTCGATCCCTGCCGAGTTGGTCAGCGAGTTGTCCTCGATGTCCATGTCGAGGCGGGTGACGTCATAGGTGGTGACGAGCTTCTCGTACGCGGCGGCGATCGAGTCGACATTCGTACAGCTGTCGGCTATCTCGGTGGCGCCGTTGTCGGCCGCGTACCCGCCGAAGGACGGGATCACGTCGCCGCCGCGCGAGCGGATGGTGGTGAAGTCCGCGCCGAACACGGAGGAGGAGACCGGCTGGCCGGTGTCGCCGTTCCAGTACGGGGTGCAGGACCCCTTCGCCTCGGTCTGGACGAACGCCATGGTCAGGTACTTGGCACCGGACTGCTGGGCGAGAGCGGCGGGGCTGTCGCCGTTGTAAGCCTCGAAGTAGGGGGCGAAGACATGTGCGGGCAGCGGGGTGGCCGCGTGGGCGGCGCCCGAACCGCCCAGGACCAGGCCGGCCGATGCGACCGTGGTCGCCAGGGTGGCCAGGAGGGCGCGCAGGGATCTCTTACGTCTCATGGGGGGCTCCGATGGGTGAGACAAGGCGGAGGATCGCGCCCCATGATTGGTCTGGACCATGTCCACGTCAAGGGTCCAGACCACTTCATGCCCCAGTGTTTGCCGAGCGGCTGGCGCCGTCTGCCGGGGCAGGCGATTACGGAGAGAAGTGCTCCTGCAGAGCGTGCGCGAGGCCACGCTCGGCGTCGTCGGTCACGGCGCGGCGGTACGCCTTCTCATAGGCGGTGTCGCCCGCCGACTCGCGTGCCCGGCGCTCCCATCCGTCGCGGAGCGCCCCGAGTTCGGGGGTTCCGCGGTTGGGGTGGCCGAGCATGCGCCAGTACGTGTGTCCGGTGCCGGAGGTACGGGCGGCCTCGATCCCGTTGCCCTGGACCGCGATCGTCCCGGCGAGCAGGTCGAGACCGAGGGCGATGCCGAGGCTGTCGTGCAGATCGTGCTTGCTCGCGAGCATCGAACGGGCGTGGCCCTCGGCCGCGCCGGGCCGCCCCTGCAGCAGGTGTATGAAGGCGAGTTGGTGATCCGCGTAGGACCTGGCCCAGTGCTCCCCATACCGCAGACTGAGCCGGCGCAGACTGGCGGCCTCCTCGTACGCCTCGTCGAGGCGGCCCATGGCGGAGAGCGCGAAGGCCCTGATCACCAGACAGCAGAGGTGCGAGGGGCCGGAAGGCGGCGCGCCGTCCACGGCGCGCAGCGCGCGGTCGCAGACGGCATGGGCGATCTGCGGGTGCCCCGTCATCAGACGGGTGAGGCCGACGGTGTGCGCGGCGAAGAGGACGGAGTCGGGCTCGCGGTCCTGCCACGCGGCGAAGGTGCACTCCTCCCCGATCCGCAGGGCGGCCTCGTGATCGCCCTGCAGGGTGAGGGTGATGCCCAGGGCCCAGAGCGCCTTGGTGCGGTCCGGCCCCTTCTCCGTATCCAGCGCAAGCGCGCGTTCGAGGTAGTCGCGGGACTCGTGGAGATGCCCGCAACAGGGCCAGAACAGACCCGTGCGTCCCGCCATCTCCACGGCCGTGGACGGCTCCTCGGCGAAGAGATGGTCGAGCGCGGCGCGCAGGTCGGCATGGCTTTCGGAGATCCTGCCGTACCAGGAGACCTGCTGCGGACCGAGCCAGCCGGCCTGCGCCTGGGCCACGATGTCCGCGAAGTGCGTGGCGTGGCGCCCCGCGAGGACACGGACCTCGCCCAGCTCCGCGAGCCACATGGCTCCGTACTCGCGCAGGGTGTCGAGCATCCGGTACTGACTGCCGTCCCGGTGGAGCACGGACTGTGCGGCGAGCCGCTCCAGGATCGGGGGGATGTCTTCGGCGCTCAGCGGGCCGCCCTCGCAGACGGCCTGGGCGTCGGCCTCGTACACAGGGCCGCGGAAGACCGAGAGCCTGGCCCACAGCAGTCGTTCGAGGGGGTCGCAGAGTTCGTGGCTCCACCCTATGGCGGTGCGCAGGGCCCGGTGGCGCTCGGGCCGCACGGTCTCGTCGACGAGGGTGTCGAGCCGTGAGGTGAGCCGCTCCGAGATCTCCACGACGCCGATTTCTCGCAGCTGCGCGCAGGCGAGCTCGACGGCGAGGGGAATCCCCTCCAGGCGCCGGCAGATGTCGGACACGGCCGCGGCGGCTTCCGGTGAGTCGAGCGACACGGCGGGGGCCCTTGCGGCGCACCGGTCGTGGAAGAGGCGTACGGCCTCGTCGCCCTCGTCACCCGTGGAGAGCGGGGGCACCTCGAGGCAGTACTCGCCCAGGGCGCCGAGGGGCTGCCTGCTGGTCGCCAGGACGGTCAGCCCCGGGGCCGCGGTGAGGATTTCACCGACCAGGTTCCTGGAGGCTTTGAGCACCCGTTCGCAGCAGTCGAGTACGAGCAGGATCCGCCGGCCCGAGAGCCAGTCGCAGAGCGCCTCGACCGGACTGCGCACGCTGTGGTCGAGGAGCCCGACGGCGTCGCAGACCATGGCCGTGAAGAGTCTGTCGTCGTAGAGATGGGAGAGGTCGGCCCACCACACCCCGTCGCTGTAATCGCCGCGCGTCTCCTCGGCGGTGCGCAGCGCCAGCCGGCTCTTGCCGACACCGCCGCTGCCTGTGAGGGTGATCAGCCGGTGTTCCTTCAATGCGCGTCCAGTGGCGACCAGTTCGCTTCTGCGGCCGACGAAACTGGTCGTCATGACGGGGAGGTTGCCTACCACGGCCCCATCTTGCCGTGCCGGGGACCCCGGCCAGGCCTCATCGCGGGAAACGGTCAGAACTGGCCAGTTCCCACCGTCTGTCGATCAGGCTGATCGGGGTGGTCAGGGTGGTCAGGGTGGTCACCAGGGGCCCGACGTCAGTCGACGGCCGCGTGCAGGACGGCCGCCGCATGGGGGAAGTCCCTGAGCCGTGCGGCCATGCGCTCGAGCGCGGACTCGATGAATGCGGCGCTGAGTTGGCGGGGTCGGCCGATGGCGGCCAGCCAGGAGACCGCCTCGGCGAAGACGATCTCGTCCGCCAGGTACACGGAGGAGGCGAGGGATTCGGCGAGCAGCGTCAAGTGGTCGGTGAGGTGCGTGTGGTGCAGGGGATGGGCAGGGTCGGGATGTCCCAGTCCTGCGGCCAGGTCGTGCACCAGACGGGCGCGTGAGGAGGTGAGGAGCGAGAACTCCTCCCAGTCCGCCGGATCCGGTACGTAGGGTGGCGTGCCGCCGCTGCTGATGGTGCCCGCCGCGAGGAACTCGACGGCGTCGGGTGCGTCCTTGCACCAGTGGTCCGCGCCCACGTCGCGTGCCCGTGCCCCGTGGGGCCCGAACGCCGGGCCGCCCGCCAGTACGGGGATCCCGGCGCTGCGTCCGGTGTCGACCGCCGCGTGGACGTAGGGCAGTCGTGAGGCCATGGAGCAGCTGAGGGCCAGGACCTGCGGCGGGTCGGTGCGCAGGTGGTTGCGGAGATGGTGGGTGGGGACGTGTGCGCCGAGGAAGGTGACCTGCCAGCCGTGCAGTCTCAGGACGTCCGCGACCAGTCGCGCCGACAGCGCGTGCCACTCTCCTTCCACACAGGCGACAGTGATCCGGCCGCGTACCGGCGGGCAGACAGGAGCGCGCTGCGGGGCGCCGAGCACGAGGGCGACGGCCCGGTCGCTCAGGGCGGTTGCGGCGTGTTCCTGTGCGACGCCGATCGCGCCGGACGCCCAGGCGTCGCCGATCAGGAGCTGGGCCGGCGCCACCACTTCGAGGAGGAAGGCCTCCGGGGAGACCCCCTTTTCGACGGCCCGGCGGGCCAGCGCCACGACCATGCCCTCGTTCTGCCGGAGCAGGCTGTTGTGGAATTGCACCGACAACTGCCGGGTGAGTGTGGTGCTGTCGGGCCTGCCGCTCATGAGGTCCCTTTCCTGCGGCCGGTACGCGGGGGCTTCACGGCGCCGCCCGGGTGCGGGGGCGCCTGGATCGCGACCAGCGTGATGTCGTCGTGATCACGGCCGTTGAGCCACTGGGATGCGGTCATGAGCATGCGCTCGACCACGGCCCCGGGCGGCAGTCCGTAACAGCCGGCGAGAGCGTCGGAGAAGCGGTCCTCGCCCAGCAGATCCCCGTCCACGCCCCCGCGCGCCTCGGTGAGGCCGTCGCTGTAGAGCAGACAGGTCTCGCCCGGACGCAGTTGGACGAGCCGGCTGCGGGTGCGGACCCGGGGCAGGACCCCGATCAGGGTGCCGCCGGAGGCGATCGACTCGACTCGCCCGCCGGACCTGAGGACCAGGGCCGGGGGGTGGCCCGCCGTGGAGATGCGCAGAGCCAGCCCGCCCCGGGGGCCGGGGGCCACCGAGGCGAGAATGAGTGAGGCGAAGGCGTACTCGTCGTCATGGGGCTGGAGGTCGTTGAGGCGGCTGACCAGCTCCCGGTGGGTGGTCTCGTAGCCGGCGAGGGCGGCGAGCTGGCCGCGCACGACGCTTGCCCGCAGGGCGGAGCGCGCGTTGCTGCCGCAGACGTCTCCCAGAACCACCATGGTGGGGCTCCCGCGCGGGAGGAAGTCGTAGAAGTCGCCTCCGGCGCCGAGGCAGGTGGGGGAGGGGCGCCATGCCCCGGCGACATCGGCACCCTGGAACCGGACGGCGGCGGGCGGCCTCAGGTGGTCGCCCAGACCCGTGGCCACCTCGTCCACGATGCGCTGCAGTCCGGCGGCGTGCAGAGCTGCGGCGGCCTGCCGGGCGAATGCCCGCAGGGCCGCGGACTCCGCCATCGGCTCCTGTGGCCTGGGCTCGCGGCGCAGCAGCACCAAGGCCCCTGATGAGACGCCGTCACCCGGAATCGGCATGATCAGCAGCGAGTCGAACTCCCGTGCGCCGGGGCCGGTGAGCCACGGGGGCAGATCCGTTGGCGCGGGCTGCCAGAACGGCTCGGGCGAGGGGCCTCCGCCCAGTGCCTCCGCCAGTCCGGGCACCGCTTCCACTTCGATCCGTACATGCTCGTGCCGTGAGCTCCCGCTCTGCCGTGCACCTTCGTGCCGGGCGGTCCAGGTCACCTCGGCCGAACCCCGGCGGAACGAGGTCATCACCGCGGCGCCGTCCGCCCACCGGCCCACGAGGCGGTGGGCGACCGTCCGGATGCACTGTTCCCAGGACATGCCGGCGTCCCAGAGAACCGCCGGGGGCTCCGGACCGGGTCCGTCGTTCGGGTGAATGTCCTGAGCGGGCAGTGTTGACCTGCCCGGGGATTCCGCGGGGCCGAGCACCTCCGATCCGTGCCCGGTGCAGCCGCGGAGATGGACATCCCTGCAGACGAGCCAGCCGGACAGTGCGTCCGGTGACAGTTCGTCGCCCACCCGGAGATCCGGCAGCAGTTCGGCGGCGACCGGGCTCAGGGAGGCGATCCGGTTTCCCGCATCGACGAACACGGCGGCCTCGGGCGTGCTGAGGAGCAGGGCCACCCACGACAGAGCCCTCCTGTCCGGATGCGTCTGGTCACTGTCCGCGGTGGACTGCTGGTGTGTTCGCGACATGATCAATCCGAGGCAGGTGCTTTACGCCCCTCGCCCCGGAGTCCTCCGTATCCAGCGGCACTGATACCGAAAGAACACCGTGCCTCAACTGCCGTGCTCGTGAAGCGAACTTGACAGCAATGGCACACGATCAATGTCTGGTGTGAAATCATCAGAACCGGTGGTGATGTGCAAAAACGTATCCGCCTGGAATGTGTGGGGGCGGAACAGTTCTTTGCTTGAATCGGCGCATGAGTGATCTCTTCGTCAAGATCTGCGGTCTGAGGACCGGCCAGGACGTGGCCACGGCCGTGGAAGCCGGTGCGGACGCGGTCGGCTTCGTCTTCGCATCCGGCGCACGCACGGTCGATGGCCCCACCGCACGGCAGCTGGCACAACAGGTGCCGGCGCACGTTCTCACGGTGGGGGTCTTCCGTGGGCAGTCCCTGGACGAGGTGCGGCGGCTGACCGACGAGAGCGGCATCCGGGCCGTACAACTGCACGGAGACGAGGGCGTTGAGTATTACGAGGCCCTGCGGGCCGAGGGGCGCACCCTGATCCGGGCGACGGCCGCCACCGGAGTCCCCGTCCTGAACGGGGAGCTGGGCGAGGACCTGCTGCTTCTCGACGCCCCCGACCCCGGCTCGGGCAAGCCGTGGGAATGGTCGTCGCCCGCGTTCAGCGCCCCCACCGGCCGGTGGCTGCTCGCCGGTGGGCTGCACCCGGGCAACGTCCGCAGGGCCGCGGAGGTCACCGGTGCGTGGGGAGTGGACGTGTCCAGCGGGGTGGAGAGCGAACGCGGGGTGAAGTCACCGGAGTTGATCCGGGCCTTCGTGGCGGAAGCCAGGAGGCTCCTCTAGCGCCCGGTGCGCGGCGGAAGGTACGCGACGGTCACCACCATCAGGGCCGCGACGACCCCGCCGAGCAGCGCTCCCGCCGAGATGGTCGCCTGGAACGACGCCGTGAAGAGCACGGTGGCCGCCTCGGGCGCGTGCGGGGCCGCGCGGGAGAACCAGGTCTGCGAACAGACCGGCACCGCGCCGTACGCGATCCCCCAGAGGACCAGCAGGACGACCGCCCCGAGGTTCCACCGCCCCAGTTCAGCAAGGGCGGCCGCAGCGGGTCCGGCGGATTTACGACAGCACGCGTCCCCTGCGAGGGTGTTGTCGATTTCCCGCTGCCCCGAGTGGCACTCGTACCGCACTCGTGTCGCGCCGCCGTACTGCCGAAGGAACCGTATGGAATCCCTCCTCGACCGGGCCGCCGCCCGCCTCTTCCCGGACCATGCCGGACACCACGGGGTGCTGCCGCCCCTGCTGGTGGTGCTGACCCTCGTCACGGGTCTGGTGGACGCCGTCAGTTATCTGGGACTCGGCCGGGTCTTCGTCGCCAACATGACCGGCAATGTGGTCTTCCTGGGCTTCGCGCTCGCAGGCGACCACCAACTCTCCGCCACCGCCTCGCTCCTGGCGGGCGGGGTCTTCGTGGTCGGAGCGCTCATCGGCGGGCGGCTCGCCCCGCGCGTCCCCGACGACGTACGGCTCTTCGCCACCCTGGTCGGGGTGCATGCGGCGCTGGTGGCCGTGGCGCTCGTAGGGGACCTCGTCGAGGTCTCCCGGTACGTACTGATCGGACTGCTCGCGCTGGGCATGGGGCTGCAGAACGCCGTGGTCCGCAAGATCGCGGTGCCCGACTTCACGACCACGGTCCTCACGCTCACCCTGACCGGGATCGCCGCCGACCGGCCGGGACCTGCCACCGTGCGCAGGCTGATCTCGGTCGCCGCCATGTTCTGCGGCGCGCTGGCGGGCGGTCTCCTCCAGATCCACCAGGGGACGGCCTGGGCGCTCGCGCCCGCGGTGGTCCTGCTCGCGGCCGTCGCCCTGGCCGCCGTCCGCTCCGTAGCAAAGCCCGCCTAGGACTCAGCCGCGGCGGCGGCGCGTGGTGGTGCGGCGCCAGCCGAACGGCCCTGGCAGGTCCATGGAGGAGGTACGGCGGCCCGTACTGCTCGACGTGTGGTGCGGGCCGTGCTTGCCCCCGGTGGTGATGGACCAGGAGTGGCGGTTGATGTTCAGCCGCACTCCGGGCAGGATCCGGAAGCTCTTGCGAAAGGTGATGGCCATGTGAGTCTCCCTCGGCTCGCGTCTGGGTGTTCCTTCGTCTGGAGGTGTTCCTTGAGAGGTACGGGTATCCCCGACTGCGCAGTAGATGCACGCCAGTTCTAACCTGACATGCCGAAGAGCTGAGTCCAGTACGTCCCGGCGAGTCCGCCGCCCGCGAAGCCGATCCCGATGTGCGTGAAGTCCGGCTTGAGGATATTGGCGCGGTGGCCTGGGCTGTTCATCCAGCCCAGGACCACCTCGGGTGCGGTGCGCTGCCCGCAGGCGATGTTCTCGCCGATGCCCCGGTGGACAGCGCCGGCCGCCGCGGCCCGGTCCCATGGCTGCAGGCCCTCGGGGGAGGTGTGCGAGTAGAAACCGCGGCCGGCCATGTCCGTGCTGTACGCCTGGGCGGCCGCGGTCAGCCGGGGGTCGGTGGAGAGAGGCCGCAGACCGCCTTCCGACCGTTCGGAGTTGGTGAGCGCGACGACCTCCGATGCCGTACGCGCCAGGCCCTCCGCCGTGAAAGGCCTCGCCCACAACGCGGTCCAGTACGCGCCGACATGCGCGAATCCGGCGTCCGTGAGGGCCGGGTCGCGCAGGGCGCGCCGGGTCCGGGTGTCGCCCCGGCAGTAGTCGATGAACTCGGCAGGCGTACGGGGTCCCGAGACCAGGTGCTCGTCGATCGTGAGGTACGCGTACCCCTGGGCGGAGACCCGCTGGTAGACGGAGACGCCGTCCGGGCCCTCCACGCTGAGACGGTCCTGTCCCGCCATGCCCGCCGCGTGCGCCTGCGCCGCTGCGGTCAGACGCGGGTCCAGGCGCACGGGCGGGGCGCCGGCACCGGAGCGGTCCGCGTTGACGAGCCCGAGGAGGCCGTCCGGTGCGGGGGAGGACGCCGGTACCGCGATCACCGTCTCTGCCGTCGCGTCCTCCGCGACGTCGACGCCGAAGTCGCGGGCGATCCCGGCCAGCCCGTCGGCGTACCCCTGTCCGAGGGCCCGGAGCTTCCAGCCGGTCCCGCGCCGGTAGATCTCGGCGAGCAGCAGGACGGTCTCATGGGTGGGGCGTGGCGGATTGAAGGTGGCGACGGTCTGTCCGCCGGAGTTGCTGAGGCGCAGAGCGGGGGAGGGCAGGCGGCCCAGGGACGTGCCGGGGTCCGCCGGGCTGATGACCACGGTGACCCTGCTCGCCCCCGTGCGCAGCCGGCCGGGATCCACGCTCACGGTGCCCTCGCCCAGGCGGGCGCCGGGTGCCGTCGGCTGGTTGTAGAAGACGAAGTCGGCGTCGCCGCCGACCTTCCCGCTGTCGTCGGTGATCAGCACCGACAGATCGAAGGGCCCCGGCACGTGGATCGTCAGCACACCGCCGGGGAGGGCCAGATTGCCGCCGGGGACCAACTCGCTCATGACTGGAGAACGCAGTACGGAGGGTTGCCGGTTCCCTACAGCGCGACGAGGACGACCTCGGTGGCCTTGACGCTGGTCCAGACGGCGGCTCCGTCCGCGAGCCCGAGCTCGGCGGCGGCGCCCGCGGTGATCTCGGCCACCAGGTCGGGTGCCAGGTCGGAGGTGATCACGATACGGAGGCGGCTGCCCGAGGCGGTGATCTCGCGGACCGTGCCGGGCCAGACATTGCGCGGGCTGCCGCCGGGCCTGTCGCGGTGCACGGCGACGGCCTCGGGTGCGATGACCGCCAGCGCCGCGGCCCCTTCGCCGATCGGATCGGCGACGACGAGACGCCCGCCGCCCGCGAGTTGAAGGGTGCCGTCCTCGGCGGCGGTGCCCGGCCAGGCGTTGCTCCCGAGCATCCGTGCGACCCACGGCGAACGCGGGTGGCGGGAGACCTCGGCGGGCGCTGCGTACTGCAGGGTGCGCCCTTCGTCGAGTACGAGAACCCGGTCGGCCAGGGACACCGCCTCCACCGGGTCGTGGGTGACGATCAGGCACACGCCGCCGAATCCGGCGAGGTGGGTGCGCAGGGTGTGGCGTACATGGGCGCGAGTGGTCTGGTCGAGGGCCGCGAGAGGCTCGTCGAGGAGGAGCAGCCGGGGGCGGGCCGCCAACGCCCTTGCGAGGGCGACCCGTTGGGCCTGCCCGCCGGAGAGCTGGCCCGGCTTGCGGTCGGCGAGATGGCCGACACCGAGGCGCTCCAGCCACCGGAGCGCCTCACGGCGGGCCTCGGCGCGCCCGGCGCCCTGGGCGCGCAGCCCGTACGACGTGTTGGCGAGGGCCGTGAGATGGGGGAAGAGCGCGCCGTCCTGGGGGACCCAGGCGACGCCGCGCCGGTGCGGGGGCAGGGCGGTGACATCGGCGGAGCCGAGGCGCAGCTCGGCGTGGGCGCGCGGGGTCAGGCCGAGGAGGGCGCGCAGCAGGGTGGTCTTGCCTGCACCGTTGGGGCCGACGACGGCGATGGTGGTGCCGGGATCGGCGTCGAGGGTGAGCCGGTTGAAGCCGCTGACCTCGGCGTGCAGTGGCCAGAGCTCCTTCGGGGACGGTGGTGCGGTCGTCGCGAAGGGCGTGAAGTCGTCGGCGTTCGTCGCCGCTTCGTCCGCTTCGTCCGCCGGGCGGTTCTTGTCCGGTACGCGGTCGGCGCTCCCGCCGGTCCAGCGGCCGCGCAGCGCGATCAGTACGGCCATGGCGATGGCGAGCAGCAGCAGCGAGACGGAGGTCGCCGCCTCGGGGGAGTCCTGGAGGAGGAGGTAGACCTGGAGCGGCAGGGTCTGTGTGGAGCCGGGCAGATTGCCGGCGAAGGTGATGGTGGCGCCGAACTCGCCGAGCGCCCGCGCCCAGGTCAGCGCGGCCCCCGCGGCGAGCCCCGGGGCGACCATCGGAAGGGTGACGGTGAAGAAGACACGCAAGGGTGAGGCTCCGAGGGACGATGCGGTCTCCTCGTAACTCGGGCGCAGTCCGGCCAGTGCGCCTTCCAGGCTGATGACCAGGAACGGCATCGCGACGAATGTCGCGGCGACGACGGCGCCGGAGGTGCTGAACGGCAGGGTGATGCCGAAGGTGTTCTCCAGCCAGGGCCCGAGCAGCCCGCGGCGGCCGAAGCCCAGCAGCAGCGCGACACCTCCGACGGTCGGCGGCAGCACCATCGGGAGCAGGACGAGCGACCGCACGAGCGTCTTGCCGGGGAAGTCGACACGGGCGAGGAGCCAGGCCAGCGGCACCCCGAGGACGAGCGAGAGACCGAGCGCCCAGAAGGAGACGACCAGCGAGAGCCTGAGCGCCTCCGTGACGCCAGGGCTCGACAGATGGGTGCCCAGATCGCCCCAGGTGGTGCGGGCGAGGATCCCGATGAGGGGCATGAGCAGGAACGCGATCGCGAGCAGCGCGGGCACGACCAGGGCCACGGGGGCGCGTGCGGTGCGGGCGCGGGGGCGAAAGCGTTTCATCGGGGGGTTCCTGAACTCGGGCGGTGCGGGAGGGGCCGCCCGGAACCGGGGTCCGGGCGGCCCGCTGCGGTTACGGCTGCTGGAATCCCGCGTCCTGGAGGATCTTCTGCGCCTCGGGAGTGGAGAGCCACTTCACGAAGGCCGCGGCGGCATCCGCGTGCTTCGACGTCTTCAGGGTCGCGGCCGGGTACGAGGCCACGGCGTTCTGCGCGTCGGGAATGGTGATGGCGTCGACCTTGTCGGTCGCCGTCGACGCATCCGTCTTGTAGACGAGACCGGCGTCGGCCTCGCCCAGCTCCACCTTGCTCAGTACGGCGCGCACGTTCGGCTCCTGCGAGACCGGCTTCACCGTGATCTTCTGCGCGTCGAGGACCTTCTTGCTGTACTTGCCGACCGGCACCTCAGGTGCGGCGAGCACCACCTTCAGCTTGGTGTCGGCGAGGTCCTTGAGTGAGGCGACCTTCTCCGGGTTGCCCTTGCCGACGGCGATGACCAGGCGGTTCTTGGCGATGACCGTCGGGGTGCCGGTGTCGGACGTCAGACCGTCCATGGTCTTGGTGTCCGCGGTGACCAGTGCGTCGGCGGGGGCGCCCTGCTTGACCTGGGCGGCCAGCTCCTGGGATCCGGCGAAGGAGAACTTCACCTTGACGCCCGGGTGCTCCTTCTCGTACGCGGCACCCGCCGTCTTGAAGACGTCGGTCAGCGAGGAGGCGGCGAGGACGGTCAGATCGGCCTTGGTGACGGTGGCCCCGGTGGACTTGGACCCGCTGTCCTTCTTGCTGTCGCTGCCGCAGGCGGCCAGCGAGACGAGCAGGGCTGCCGACAGGACCGCGGCGGCGGACCTGCGCCTGGTGATGACGAGAGACATGAGGGTGGGACTCCTAGGTGGGACGAAGCGGCGGGGGCCGTGGGACGGACGGCCCCCGCAGGGGTGTGAGCGGTGACGTCAGACGCGGTCGATGTGCACGCTGGTGGACTTCACGCGGGCGGTGGCCTGCATGCCGACCTCGAGCCCCAGCTCCTCGACCGCCTCGCGGGTGAGCAGCGAGACGAGCCGGTGCGGGCCCGCCTGGATCTCCACCTGCGCCGCGACGTCGCCGAGCTTGACCGCGGTGACGATGCCCGGGAAGGCGTTGCGGGCGGAGGTGTACGAGGTGTCCTCCTCGCCGGCGCCGTTCTGGGCGACCTCGACGGAGAAGGCGGCCAGATCGCGGCCGTCGATCAGCCGGCGGCCGCTCTCGTCGCGATGGGTCGCGACCTTTCCGGCGTCCGTCCAGCGACGAGCGGTGTCGGGGCTGACGCCGAGCAGACGAGCTGCCTGACCGATGGTGTAGGACTGCATAAACGGAAAGTTAGGCCTTGTGGGCTGGCATCTGCAATCCCTGGTGGCGATCTGTGGGGCATCTGCCAACCCTCTTGGAGGAAAGCCTAAGAGGTGGGTCGCGCCGGAGCGGAGCACGTGCCGACCCAGATGCGCGTGATCGCACTGATGTAGCGGGCCCCGCAGCGGTCGGAGGGGACCACCAGCTGGCTGCCCTCCGCATCGAGTCCCCGGCCGTCCATGCGGGTGGCCAGCAGGACCGGCGCATTGCCGAAGTCGGGGTCGATCTCCGCCCAGGACAGCACCGTGTGATGGCCGTCCTCACCGGTGACCGTCAGGACGAACCGGGAGCGGTCCTTCCGGCGCCGGGCGTCGAAGGCGGGGCCCGCGGCGGCGACGACCTCCCGCAGGAGGGGACCCTCGAAGGTGTGCCGCTGCGGGCCGCTGGTGGCGCAGTCGAAGACCACGTCGGCCCGGTGCTGCTCCCACCCCTCCCGCAGCTCGGCGACGGTCAGGGTGGCCGGGCTGTGCAGCTCCCCCTGCAGGACGAACGGCCCGGTGAGTGTTCCGAGTCGGCTCATCGACTGCCCCCTGTGAATGATCCGCTGTGACGTATGCCCGAAGGTCCTTTGCCCGAAGGTCCTTTGCCTGAAGGTCCTTCCCGGCATGCGTCACAGTGAACCTCAGAAGCAAGCAAAAGGCTTGATTCTCATAGCAGTTGTCATGTCAGTGCGAGATCAGATCTGGCAGATGCGGATGGCGTTGGTTCAGCTGCGCCCGCCGACCGCGTAGGAGTGTGCACCGGTGCCGGCCAGCCCGCCGCCCTGGACGATGAGATACTCGTCACGGATCGGTGTGCCCTCCAGCCAGCACTCCAGGATCTCCCGGGTGCCCGCCGCGTACCGGGCCTGCGCGGAGAGCGAGGAACCCGAGATGTGCGGGGTCATCCCGTGGTGCGGCATGGTGCGCCACGGGTGATCGGCCGGTGCGGGCTGCGGATACCAGACGTCGCCCGCGTAACCCGCCAACTGCCCGCTCTCCAGGGCGCTCTGGACGGCATCCTGGTCGACGATCTTCGCCCGTGCGGTGTTGATGAGGTAGGTCCCGCGCTTCATCGAGCCGAGCAGCTTGTCGCCGAAGAGCCCCTCGGTCTCCGGGTGCAGCGGGGCGTTGATGGTCACCACGTCGCAGTACGGGACCATCTCCTCGGCCGATGCGTGGAAGGTCAGCCCCAGCTCCGCCTCAACCTCATCGGGCAGTCGGTGCCGGTCGGTGTAGTGCAGCTTCACGTCGAAGGGGGCGAGACGGCGGAGCACGGCGAGGCCGATGCGTCCGGCCGCGACCGTACCGACGTGCATGCCCTCCAGGTCGTAGCTGCGGGCCACGCAGTCGGCGATGTCCCAGCCGCCGTCCAGGACGGTCCGGTGCGACGGCAGGTAGTTCCGTACGAGCGAGAGCGTCATCATCACCACGTGCTCGGCGACGCTGATGCTGTTGCAGTACGTCACCTCGGCGACGGTGATGCCATGCGTGATGGCGGCGTCCAGGTCGACGTGGTCGGAGCCGATGCCCGCGGTCACGGCCAGCTTCAGGTTCCTGGCGGCGGCGATGCGCTCGGGGGTCAGATAGGCCGGCCAGAACGGCTGCGATATGACAACGTCCGCGTCCGCCAGTTCACGGTCGAAGACCGAGCCCGCCGCGTCTTTGTCGGAGGTGACGACCAGGGTGTGGCCGCGGCTCTCCAGGAAGGTGCGCAGGCCCAGTTCGCCGGAGACGCTGCCGAGCAGATGGCCGGGGGTGAAGTCGGTGCCCTGCGGGGTGGGGGCGGTCTGGCCGCCGGGGTAGTGGTCGATGACGGGCAGGTCGTCACGGGCGTACGAGGACGGGTACCCGTCCTTGGGGTCGTCGTACAGCACGCACAGAACCTTGGCCATGATGAGGCTCCTCGTCGTTGAGGGGTGTGAGGTGCGGGAATGCCTCCACGTTCCTCGCGAAGGGACATGACCGTCAAAGCGAACGTTGCTATGCCGTCATAGCCCGGAACTATCAACTCCCGCCGGTGGCAGGGCCGATGTGGGCGGCGAGCAGCTCGTCCAGCGTGTCGCGCACCCGCGCGCCCCGGGCGGTCTCCCACAGTGCCCGGCCCAGTACCGACTCCGGATTGTGGTCACCGATGACGAGCCCGACCCGGGGCCCGTGTGCCGGACCCTCCAGGGGAAGTACGCGCATCCCCTTCGGCACGCCGAACATGTGCAGCCACGCGTGCGAGATGACGCTGGACCAGGCGCCGCCCGTCAGATGCGCGTACAGCCCGGCGACGGTGTCCGACTCCAGTGCGGGTGTCGCGGTGACTCCGTCGGCCGAGAAGCACTCGTCCATGATCTGCCGGTTGCGCATCCTGGGGGAGAGCAGGCAGAGCGGCAGGTCGGCGGCCTGCGACCAGCGGGCCCTGCGCTGCCCGGTGAGAGGCCCGACCAGCGGAGTGAGCAGCAGATAGCGCTCCTCGTACAGCGGCATCTTCCGGACATGGCGCAGGGTGTCGTCGTCGACGTACGTCATCGCCGCGTCCAGCTCGAACTCCGCGAGACCGTCCAGGATCTGGCGGGACGACATCGACTCCAGGCCGACCCTGACCAGCGGATGTGCCGAACAGAACGGTGTGGTGAGAAGTGACACCGAGGTCAGCGCGGTAGGAATCGCACCGAGCCGCAGCGTCCCGGTCAACCCGCCCCGCATCACGGACAGTTCCTGCTGCAGGGCGTCCCGCTCGGCGAGGATCCGGTGCGCCCACGCCAGCACCCGCTCGCCCTCGGGCGTCAGCCCCTCGAAGCGCCGCCCGCGCCGCACGATCGGCACGTCGAGCTCGTGCTCCAGCTTGCGTATCGCCGCGGACAGGGACGGCTGGGAGACGAAGCAGGCGTCGGCGGCACGGCTGAAGTGCCGCTCGCGGGCGAGGGCGACCAGGTACTCGAGTTGGCGAAGCAGCATGGCTCATGCTGTACGGCGGAACGGATCACCGTCCAGGGGCAGTGCGTGCGGCCCGTCCCTCCCGCGGGATCAGCCGACGTGGATGCGCGGGCGCCGCGCCGGATCCGGTTCGGCGCGCCGCAGCACCTCGCGGGTGACCGGCGCGACCTCGCCGTCGCCGAAGACCAGGAAGCGCAGCAGATGGCTGAGCGGATGGCCCTCGGTCCAGTTGAAGTAGGCGTGCGGGACCTTCCCCGTACGATCGCGCACCTCGAGGAGGACGGCGGCGATGGTGTTGGGCACGACCGGTCCCACGACGCGCAGGATGCGGACGGCGTGGTGCTGGACGCCGTGGACGGACACGTCGCCGCTGAAGTCGGAGGAGTTCGGGACGGTCACCTCCAGGAACAGCACGGGCCCGCCGCCGGGGATGTGGGTCGCCTCGCGCTGGCTGTACTCCTTGCTGCGGTACTCCGCCATGTCCCGCTCCTGCGGCTCATTGGCGATCACCCGGATCGGCCCCGCCTTCGCGCACTCGTCGATGACCATGAGCGCCTTCCGGTCGAAGGTGACCTCGGCGGCACGCAGTTCGAAGGCGCGGTGGACCCGCGAGGCGAAGGAGGTGACCAGGATGCCGATGATGAACAGCAGGGCGATCTTGATGCCGTCGGGCCGCTCGATGACATTGGTGACCAGGGTGTACGCGAAGACCGCGGTGATGACACCGAAACCGATGGCCGCACGCGGCCGGCCCCGCCGGTGCACGGCGACGGTCGATGCGAAGGCGGCCGAGAGCATGAGCACCAGTACGCCGGTCGCGTACGCGCCGCTCTGCGCGTCCACGTTCGCGTTGAACCAGGCGGTGATGAAGAAGGCGATGGCCGTGAAGATCAGCACCAGCGGCCGTACCGCGCGGGTCCACTCGGGCGCCATGCCGTAACGCGGCAGATAACGCGGTACGAGATTGAGCAGCCCCGCGGTCGCGGAGGCCCCGGCGAACCACAGGATGGCGATCGTCGACACGTCGTACACCGTGCCGAAGGCCTCGCCCAGATTCTGATGGGCGAGATAGGCGAGTGCGCGTCCGTTGGCCTGGCCGCCCGCCTTGAACTCGTCGGTGGGAATGAGGATCGTGGTCGCGAGGCTGGAGACCAGCAGGAAGCAGCTCATGATCACCGCGGCGGTGGTGAGCAGTTTGCGGGTGTCGCGAATGCGCCCGGCGGGATTCTCGAACGTGTCGGAAGCGTCCCCGCGCACCTGCGGCATCACCGCGACACCCGTCTCGAAACCGGACATGCCGAGCGCGAGCTTGGGGAAGACCAGCATGGCCACGCCGATCATGGCCAGCGGAGAGGAGTGTTCGGCGGTCATGGCGTCCCACCAGTTGCTCACCACCACCGGTTTGGTGGCCACATGCCACACGGCGTCGGTCAGCACGACGAGATTGAGCGTCAGATAGACGCCCACGAGGACCACGGCGATCCCGATGGCCTCTTTGAACCCTTTGAGGAAGACCGCGCCGAGTGCGGCGATCAGAGCCAGGGTGATCCAGAGATTCTCGCCGTGCAGCCAGCCGGGGGCGAAAGGGTTCTCCACCACATGCGCCGAGGCGTCCGCTGCCGACAGGGTGATGGTGATCATGAAGTCGGTCGCGGCGAACCCGAGCAGCACCAGGACGAAGAGCTTCCCCGCCCACCAGGGCAGCAGCCGCTCCAGCATCGCGATCGAACCCTCGCCGTGCGGACTCTCCTTCGCCACCCGCCGGTACACGGGCAGCGCTCCGCCGAGGGTGAGGGCCAGCAGGACCAGGGTGGCCAGCGGGGAGAGGAGGCCTGCGGCCAGGGCGGCGATGCCCGGCTGATAGCCGAGGGTGGAGAAGTAGTCCACGCCGGTCAGGCACATCACCCGCCACCAGGTGTGGCCCTTGTGCTCGGCCGGAGGAGTGCCGTGGGGACCGGGATGGCGGGCGGACTGCTCACTGAGCCCCTCCAGCAGCCAGGTGCGCCACGGGCGGGCCGATGCCTTGGGCTCGGCTGTCGTTTCGGCCTGAGTGCCGGTCATGCGGGGGTCTCCCTGGGCGGTCTGGCGGGCTTCGAAGAGTGAGTGTCCACCACATGGTCACCCGGCATACGGCTGGGGTGCGGCTCCGCCGCAGGTCACGGCGTGTCCGCGGGTGTCCGGCGGAAGGCGGGTGACGGGGCGCCGCTCTCACGATGTGTGGCGGGCGAACCTGGCTATTCAGGCAATTGCGCTTTAGATGAAGCCACTTGGGCATCCTGGGGCATTAGAGCAGCATGTGGGCGAATTGAGCGGCGCATTTCTCCGCTTCTTCCGCTCCTCCCGTACAGCATTGGCTCGATTGCGGAACGTTTGCCATCAAGGCCTCTCCGGACGGTTGCCAACTGCTCGGGTCTGTGGGTGTATTGGGCGCACCTGAGCAATGTGGGGCCTGTGTAAAGGCCTGTGCCGCCAGGCGATAATCTGCGCGCGTGCCGCCAGTCGGGCGGCGCAGCAATTCCGGAGGAATTTAGTGACCGTGACTAGAGGATCGTGGCGACGCCGGGGGGCGCTCATAGCGGCCGCGACTGCAGGCGTTGTCGGAGTCGGACTCAGCGCTGTACCGGCGCAGGCCCACACTCCCAAGTGGACCGTCTCTTGCGACGAGGTCAGCGTTGACCTGACCGCGTACGGCAATGGCGACAACACGGTGCGTGTCACCGTGGACGGGAAGGACCTCCTTCCCCTCGAGCACTTCCAGGACAAGTTCAGCTGGTCGAAGAAGCTGGACGCGCACGACAAGCCGCTTGCTCTCCAGCTCATCATCGATGCGCACGACGAGGGCTACGACAAGACGTTGGACGAGACCGCCCCGGTCTGCCCGACCAAGCCGACCCCGACGCCGCCGGCGTCCGAGACCCCGACCCCGAGCGCGACTCCCAGCTCCGAGGCCCCGGCCCCGAGCGCGAGCGCGTCCACGAGCGTGGCGCCCACGAGTGCGGCCCCCGCACCCTCCACGTCGCCGGCGAACCTGGCCGAGACGGGCTCCTCCAGCTCCACGCCGCTCATCGCGGGCACGGCTGCTGTGGTCATCCTGGCCGGTGGCGGCATCGTGTGGGCCACGCGCAAGCGTCGCTCCGCACAGCACTGACGTACTGACCGACCGAAGCACTGAGGCGGCCGGCACCCCTTCGGGGGTGCCGGCCGCCTCGGCGTCCGCTGCCGTACCGAACGTCAACGCCCCAGCGCGGCACCGCCGTTGATGTGCAGGATCTGCGCGGTCGTGTACGCGGCCTCGGGCGATGCCACATGGTGGATCGCCGCGGCGATCTCACTCGGCAGTCCGGGCTTCCCGGTCAGCGACTGCGCCACCCGCGAGGCCACGAACTCGGGCGTCGCCCGGTCCCCGAAGAACTCGGTGTCCGCCACGAAGCCCGGAGAGACCGCATTGACCGTGATGCCGTCCTTGCCGACCCGCTGGGCGAGTTCGAAGGTGTACGTATTGACCGCGGCCTTCGAGCCGCCGTACGAGCCGGGCCCGCGCAGCGCCGCGATCGACGACAGATGGATGATCCGGCCCCCGGGGCGCGTGATGTGGGGGAGCAGCCCCTCGGTCAGCAGGACCGAGGTGAGCACATTGGCGGCGAAGTTGGCGAGATAGCCATCGGCGATGGCCTCCAGGGTGCCGTCGTTGCCGGACGCGACATTGCCGCCCGCATTGGTCACCAGGACGTCGACCGTACCGCCGTCCGCGGTGATGAACCCGACGGCGGCGCGGACCTGTTCGGGCTCGCTCAGGTCGGCGGTCGTCCAGGTGACCGAGGACTCGCCGTGTACGGCGTTGATCTCGTCGGCGGCCTTGCGCAGGACCTCCTCACGCCGCCCGATGATGACGACCCGGTCGCCGCCGGCGGCGAAGACCTCGGCCGCCGCACGGCCGATCCCCGTACCGCCGCCGGACACCACTACGCGTCGCTGACTCACGACCCACCCCACCGTCCCAGTATGTGAACATCAATCATGTCCATGCATGACGACGCTAAGACGGTGCGGGAGTCGAGTCAAGGAAACGGCCTATGTCTTCCGGTAGTCGTATGCCTCCACGGCCGCCGCCTCGACCGCATCCAGATCGCCTCCCGCGGACGCGGTGACGAGGGCGGCCACCGCACCCTCCACGAAGGGCGCGTCCACAAGCCGTGTGCCGTCGGGCAGTTCGTCGCCCTCTGCCAGGAGCGCCTTCACGGTGAGTACGGCGCTGCCCAGATCGACCAGTACGGCGACACCCGCGCCCCGGTCGACCGCGCGTGCCGCGGCGCAGATCAGCTCCGAACTCGTACCGAGACCGCCGTCGGGCGTGCCGCCCGCGGCGGCGACCGGGGCGGTCGAGCCGCCACCCGCCAGCCCACGCGCGAGCTCGGCGACGGCGGCTGCGACCGACGCACTGTGCGAAACGAGCACGATCCCGACGACGCCCTCCGCGCTCACGCGGCCACCTCGGCGAGCGCACCGATCAGCAGCGCGGCCGAGGTCGCCCCCGGATCCTGGTGCCCGATGCTGCGCTCGCCGAGATAACTCGCCCTGCCCTTGCGGGCCTGCAGTGGCACGGTCGCGAGAGCCCCGGCGTCGGCTGCCACCCGCGCCGCGTCGAAGGACGAGCCGAGCGCATCGACCGCGGGCAGCAGCGCATCCAGCATGGTCTTGTCCCCGGGCTGCGCACCGCCGAGCCGGGCCACCGCGCCAACCCCGGCGCCGAGCGCTCGGGCGAGCTCCTCCCGGCTCACCGCGGTCGCGTCCCCGAGCTCCTTGCCGGTGCGCCGCAGCAGCGTTCCGTACAACGGCCCCGAAGCCCCGCCCACGGTCGAGATCAAAGTCCGTCCCGCCAGCGTGAGTACGGCGCCGGGGGTCTCCGGCGTCTCCTTCTCCAGCGCGCCGGCCACGGCCGTGAAACCGCGCCGCAGATTGCTGCCGTGGTCGGCGTCGCCGATGGCCGAGTCCAGCTCCGTCAGCCGCTCCGCCTCCCGTTCGACGGCGGCGGCCATCGCGTCCATCCAGCGGCGGAAGAGTTCGGCGTCGAGCGTGTCGGGCACGGAGCCTCCTTGGTGAGATGACGGTGTACGGGAACGGGTCAGCAGCCCCAGCGCAGGGCCGCGGTCTGCACCGGTGCGTCCCAGAGCCGCAGCAGCTCCTCGTCTATCTGACAGAGCGTCACCGAGCAGCCCGCCATGTCGAGCGAGGTCACGTAGTTCCCCACGAGCGTCCGGGCGACGACCACGCCGCGCTGGGCGAGCACGCGCTGCACCTCGGCGTTGAACCCGTACAGCTCCAGCAGCGGTGTCGCCCCCATGCCGTTGACCAGGACCAGTACGGGTCCTGTCGGCCGCCGGTCGTCGAGGATCGCGTCCACCGCGTAGTCGGCGATCTCCCGCGAGGTCATCATGGCCCGCCGCTCACGCCCCGGCTCGCCGTGGATGCCGACGCCCAACTCCAGCTGCCCGGGCGGCAGATCGAAGGTCGGGCTGCCCTTCGCCGGCGTCGTGCAGGCACTGAGCGCGACCCCGAAGGACCGCGAGTGCTCATTGACGCGCTTGGCGATCTCGGCCACGCGCTCCAGCGGCTCACCCTCCTCGGCGGCGGCCCCCGCAAGCTTCTCGACGAACAGAGTCGCCCCGGTCCCGCGCCGTCCCGCCGTGTACAGACTGTCGGTCACCGCCACGTCGTCATTGACGACCACCTTGGCGATCCGGATGTCCTCCTCCTCGGCGAGCTCGGCGGCCATGTCGAAGTTGAGGACGTCGCCCGTGTAGTTCTTCACGACGAACAGCACGCCCGCACCGCTGTCGACGGCGGCGGCGGCCCGCACCATCTGGTCGGGCACCGGCGAGGTGAACACCTCGCCGGGACAGGCGGCGGTCAGCATCCCGCGCCCCACGAACCCGCCGTGCAGCGGTTCGTGCCCGCTGCCGCCGCCGGAGACCAGGCCGACCTTTCCGGAGACGGGTGCGTCCCTCCGTACGATCACGCGGTTCTCGACATCCACCGTGAGGTCGGGATGTGCGGCGGCCATCCCGCGCAGGGCGTCGGCGACGATGGTTTCCGGGACGTTGATGAGCATCCTCACGAGTACCTCCTGGTGAGCCTGTCAGGGGCGTGCAGGTAGCAGTCCAGTATCGAACGGCCGTGCCCGGAGGTCACTCCCCGCGGCGATGAGTTCGACACGTGACCGTGGGGGAGCCGACCGGGCCGTGGGGATGGCGCTGATGGGGGGGGGCGAAAGCCGGCTTCGGATTGTCTGCGGTTCGGGACGGGCAGATCGCGGCATGCCCCATGCCCGGGCGTCAGTCAGGGCAGACTGCTCGTGGGCATGGCACGAGGGGTTCCTCACGCCACAGCTCAGGAAGGCATGCCCACCCAGATCTCGCGGGCGAAGATGCCATGGACCGTTTCCCGATTCGGCACGGTGGCAGTGCCGGAGGGCAGCTGGACGTCCAGCTCGCCAGGCACTCCGAGCTCGTCCGCCATGCCCAGGA
Organism: Streptomyces beijiangensis; assembly: GCF_017315755.1. GTDB lineage: Bacteria > Actinomycetota > Actinomycetes > Streptomycetales > Streptomycetaceae > Streptomyces > Streptomyces beijiangensis. Next base: position 836 of record NZ_JAFLRJ010000118.1, on the reverse strand, counting down.
CGCTGTGCAACTCGGTGCTGAGGATGCGCAGGTCTTCATGGCGCTCCATGCCGTCTTGCTGTACGGCGCCGCCGGCGCGTCAACAACGGACCTCTCCCTTCATCAAGCGGCCGAGAGTGCCATCCAGCAGACGACCCCTGGGTCTCCTGTCAGCAGCGGGAGACCGCAGTGCACCTCCTGGTGGCCGTGTGGTCCGCGAGTCTTGTGCCGAGCGCCGAGGCCAAGGAGTGGGCGACCCGTGCGCCGTGCCTGCCGAGCAGGTGCGTGCGTGCGGCTTCCGCGACAACGGCACCGCCCTCGACCCCACCGGCATCCTGCTCACCCAGGTCGGGGCGTCCGTCCCGGATCCGGTGCGCCTGATGCACGACTTCTGGACCACGCTTTACCAGGCAATCGGGGACTGACACCGAGCCGGCGTCCCGGTCCCACGGCACACCCCCTGCCGCTCACGCCTCCTCGCGCGTGCCGAGTACGTCGTCGACGTAGGTCGCGAGCGAGGAGCGCATAGCGTCAGGGGCCATCTTCTGATCGTCGATCAAGTACGCCACGAGGTCGGCGCGGATCGCCGCCAGCAGGGCATGGGCGGTGAAGTCCGGGGCGTGGACACCCGGCACTTGAGCCAGCGCTCCGCGAAGGCTCTCGTGCCACCAGCTGTAGTGCCCGGCCTGGTAGGGGCTGCTGAGTCCGGCGTCCTCCGCTGCCGACATCAGGTTCCGGTTCTCGATTTTGAAGCGCAGTGCGACATCGAGCAGGGCGAGCACCCCCTGCCGCGGTGAGGACGCGGCTGCCTCCTGAGCCTCCCGCACGCTCTGCTGCAGCGGCTCCAGGCGGGAGGC
>NZ_JAFLRJ010001139.1 GCF_017315755.1 Streptomyces beijiangensis | reverse complement strand
ACGTACGTCAACCCGGCGATCGCCGTGGCGGCCGGAGTCGCGCTGCTGGGTGAGGAGTTGACCGTCTCGGTGGGCGGCGCCTTCGTTCTTATTCTTGGGGGATCCGTGCTCGCCACCTTGAAGGGGAGGGGCGAGGCGAAGAAGGAGGAGAAGGAGGAGAAGGAGAAGGAGGCGGCGGAGCCGGTCGTCGATGGTGACGGCGTACCGGCCTCCGCCGGGTTGGTGTGAGCGGCGAGGGCTACTGCAGCGGGCTCAACGCCCGCTGCAGGTCTGCCAGTTCGCTGTAGTGGACCGCCGTCATGCCCAGTGCCGTGGCCGCCTTGACG
>NZ_JAFLRJ010001138.1 GCF_017315755.1 Streptomyces beijiangensis | reverse complement strand
CGGGTGGCGCGGGCCGGGGACGCCGCCGTTGGCCAGGGGGCGGGTGCGGCCGGGTGCGCCTGACGGGATCATCATCGCGGGGGCCTGCTCGGGCTCGGGCGCGGCGGGCGTCGAGTAGTCCGGGCCGTACGGCGGCACGTAGGTGGGCGCGCTCTCGGTGTCGTACGCCGTCGGGCTGTAGCTGCCGTCGTACGCCTCCTGGGTGATCTGCGGAGGCGCGAACCAGGGGCTCTCGTGGGTGGTGGGGGCGGGCTCCTGCTGGGCCTGCTCCTGCCACTGCTGCTGGGGCTGAGGTTGCTGCTGCTGT
>NZ_JAFLRJ010001137.1 GCF_017315755.1 Streptomyces beijiangensis | reverse complement strand
GGTGTGCCGACCGGCATGCTCAGGAGGGGGCGATGCGGTCGAGCAGTTCCCTGGTGGGGGTGCCGCCTTCGAAGGCCTCCATGGACCAGCCGCCGCCGGTGATCCACGGGCGGTCGGGGTGGGCGTGCGCGTAGGTGCGTACCGCGTCAAGGGTCTCTTCGGCGGTCTTGGCGGCCGTCAGGTCGCACTGGGTGAGTTCCAGGCCGGCCGAGACGGGGTGGATGTGGGCGTCCTGGAAGCCGGGGATCAGCAACCGGCCCTCCAGGTCGACGACTTCGGTCCTCGGACCGATCAGTTCGCGTACGTCGTCGTGGCCGACGGCGGTGATGCGCCCGCCGGTGACCGCGACGGTGGTGGCGC
>NZ_JAFLRJ010001136.1 GCF_017315755.1 Streptomyces beijiangensis | reverse complement strand
ATGCGGTAGCCGCCGACTCCGTCGGAGTCGGCGGCGACCGCATCGATCTGCACCCCTCGACAGGGGGCGACAACTACATCGACATCGGCTCGGTGCCCTTCGAGATCCCCCTCGGCGCGCTTCTCCCACGCCGCGTACGCAACCTGCTGCCCGCGGGCAAGAACATCGGCACCACCCACATCACCAACGGCTGCTACCGGCTGCATCCGGT
>NZ_JAFLRJ010001135.1 GCF_017315755.1 Streptomyces beijiangensis | reverse complement strand
AGGGCTGGGCCGGGCTGCTCTCCCCCGCCGCGATCCTGGTCTGCGGGGCGGCGCTGGCGGGTTCGGTTCCGTACGACGGTCCCGTCCAGCTCTTCGACGGGGTGCTGCGGGCCGACGCGCTGACCGTGTGGATGCTGCTGGTGGTGGGCGCGGTGGCAGCACTGGCCGTCGCGGCCGGACCCGCCCATCTCGCGGGCGAGCGGGCCGCGGGCCGCGCGGTCGACCGCACCGCGCGCCGCTACCACCTGCTGGTGCACGCCTTCCTGGCGGCGATGTGTCTGGCCGTACTGGCAGGGAATCTGGGGGTGTTGTGGGTCGCCATCGAGGCGACGACGGTCGTCACGGCCTTCCTGGT
>NZ_JAFLRJ010001134.1 GCF_017315755.1 Streptomyces beijiangensis | reverse complement strand
GCGGCGGGGACGCGCGGTGGGTGCAGCGGTCCGAAGTGCCTGCGGACGCCCGGTTCTTCGGCCTCGGCGGGCGGGGTGCGGGGCCCCGGCTGCGGGACGGTACGTACGCCCTCTGGAACACCGATCCGCGCGGTGGCTTCGAACGGGGCGACGACCCTCTCTACATCACCATGCCGGTGCAGCTGGTGGTGGCGGATGCGGGGACCCATCTGGCCTTTCACGACAACACCTGGGAAGGGCGGGTGACGCTGGCGG
>NZ_JAFLRJ010001133.1 GCF_017315755.1 Streptomyces beijiangensis | reverse complement strand
CTCGGCGGCGAGCAGCCCGGCGTGGCAGGCGGCGCCGAAGCCGCGCCGGGGTTCATGGACGACGGTCGCGCCGAGGCGCTCGGCGAGCGCGGGCGACCCGTCGGTGGAGCCGTTGTCGACGACGACGGCCCGCCAGCCTTCGGGGATGCGTTCCAGCACCCAGGGCAGCGCGGCGGCCTCGTCGAGGCAGGGGAGGATGACGTCCACGGACGTCGGAGGTGAGTCGGTCACGCCCTCACCGTACGAATCCGAAACGGACATAAGGGATTTCGAGTCCTTACGAAACACGGACGTCGCGC
>NZ_JAFLRJ010001132.1 GCF_017315755.1 Streptomyces beijiangensis | reverse complement strand
CGTCGAGGAGAACACCGCCGCGGACGCCGTCACGCTCACCGGCGAGCAGCTCGACAAGCTCAGCAGCCTGCCGCCCGCCGCCGGTGACACCCACACCGAGGCCCAGGCGCGGATGCTCGAACGCTGACCTCCCGCACCCCTCGGAACGACCCCCGTTCGGAGTAGTACGCGTCGAGGCCGGCCCGACCCGAAGATCCCCCCTGACCCCCCCCCCCCCACCCC
>NZ_JAFLRJ010001131.1 GCF_017315755.1 Streptomyces beijiangensis | reverse complement strand
CTGGGGAGGCGTGAGTTGGACCCGTTCCAGCAGGGCTGCCAGGTTTGTCTCCAGTTCCGCGTCGCCCGTTCCCGCCCGGCCGTGGATCTTCAGCGCGCGGGTGAGGTGGTAGCGCACGGTGTGCACGGGGTTCAGGGAGGCGAAGGGGTCCTGGAAGATGAGCTGGACCTGGCGTACGTAACGACGGAAGGACCGGCCGCGGCCTGCCTTCACCGCGGTGCCGTCCAGCTGTATCCGCTCACCAAGGGCGAGATACAGC
>NZ_JAFLRJ010001130.1 GCF_017315755.1 Streptomyces beijiangensis | reverse complement strand
TGCCCGAACCGACGAAACCGGAGACCGCGCGGCTGAGGGACTGCATGGAACTCATGGCCGCGGCGTTCGTCTCCGCGTCGTCGCGCGAGATGTCGTCCGAACGCTGCAGCAGTAGGCCGTCACCCGAGACGAGGACGGCGTGACGGGCACCGCGCACCTCGAGCACGTCGTTCAGCACCCACGACAGGTCGGTGTTCACCGCTGATCAGGTCCTTCCATGGTGTTCGTGATCCGGCCGAGCTGGGTGCCGCGGGCGAACGCGCCGAGGCGCGACGCGGTCACCTCGCTGGCCTGCTCGGGCGTGGGCTCGTCGGCAGTGGCCGTGGCGTCCGGCGAGGGCACCACCGAGATGGGGCCCTGCCGTCGGCGCCGCTTGGGAAGTCCGCCGTTGGTCCTGCCCACGACATGGGAGGGGCCCACCGGAACGGGAGTGAGCCGCTGCGGGGCGGCTTCCTCCCCGGAGGTTTCCTGGACGGGCTCGGCAGGTGCGGGCGCCTCGGCGGCAAGGAGACTTTCCGGTACACGGATCACCGCACGCACTCCGCCGTAGGGGGACACCGAGCCCACGGAGACGGCGAAGCCGTACCGCGCCGCGAGCATGCCGCACACCGCGAATCCGAACCGGGGCGGATCGCCCAGACTCGTGATGTCGACCGCGCCTTCGGGGGACAACAGCGTCACCGCCCGGTCCTTGGTCTCCTGGTCCATGCCCAGCCCGGCATCGTCGACGATGAAGCACACACCCGTCGGAACGGCCTGGATGTTGACCTCGACCGGCGTGCCCGGAGCACTGTAGGTG
>NZ_JAFLRJ010000117.1 GCF_017315755.1 Streptomyces beijiangensis | reverse complement strand
GGCTCCGCCCCCAGACCCCCGCTCCTCAACCGCCGGAGGGGCTTGGTTTCGCCGCGGTATCAGCTGAACAGCGGCCCGTTGTCGCTGTTGCGGGTGGGGCTGCGTTCACCTTTTCGTATGCCGAGCATGTGGAGTTGCTCTCCGCCGCCGGGGCCGACGTCGTGACCTTCGATCCGCTTCGGGACGAGCAACTGCCCGAAGGCACCCGGGGGTTGGTCATCGGCGGCGGCTTTCCCGAGGTGTACGCGCCGGAGCTCTCCGCCAATGAGCCGCTGCGCAAAGCCGTTGCCGAGCTCGCCTTCTCGGGGGCTCCCGTCGCCGCCGAGTGCGCCGGGCTCCTCTATCTTTCGCGGTCCCTCGACGGGCAGCCGATGTGCGGGGTCCTCGACGGTGAGGCCCTGATGTCCGAGCGGCTCACGCTCGGGTACCGCGAGGCCGTCGCCGTGTCCGACAGTTCGCTGGCCGTCGCCGGCACCCGGATGCAGGGGCACGAGTTCCACCGGACCGTCCTCGAGCCCGCCGCCGGCGCCTCCCCCGCGTGGGGGCTGCACCAGCCGAGCCGCAGGGTCGAGGGGTTCGTACAGCAGGGCGTGCATGCGAGCTATCTGCATACGCACTGGGCCTCACAGCCCGGCATCGCACGGAGATTCGTCGAGAGGTGTGCGGGATGAGCAAGCTCATAGGTATCGGAGTCGGGCCCGGGGACCCGGAGTTGGTGACCGTGAAGGGCGTGAACGCCCTGCGCGCGGCCGATGTGGTCGTCGTGCCCGTCATGGCTGCGTCTGACGGAAAAACGGGCGGGGAGATGGGGCGCGCCGAAGCCACCGTCCTCCACTACGTCGGCCCCGAGAAGGTCGTGCGTGTGGTCTTCGCGCTCAATGAGCGGTCCGACCGCGGTCGCCGTGAGGCCGCCTGGGACGCCGCGGGCCTCCGTGTGCGGGAGCTGCTGGCGCAGTACGGAACCGTCGCCTTCGCGACCATCGGCGATCCCAACGTCTATTCGACCTTCACCTATCTCGCGCAGACCGTCGCCGCCCCCGGTCTGGTCGTCGAGACCGTGCCCGGCATCACCGCCATGCAGGATCTCGCCGCGCGCAGCGGTGCGGTGCTGACCGAGGGCACCGAGCCGCTGACGCTCGTCCCGGTGACCGCGGGGGCCGCGGTCCTGAAGCAGGCCCTCGAAGGACCGGGGACCGTGGTGGCGTACAAGTTCGGGCGGCTCGCCGGTGAGGTGGCCACCGCGCTCAGGGAGACCGGGCGTACCGAGGACGCCGTGTGGGGGTCCGCGCTCGGTCTTGACGAGGAGTCGATCCGGCCGGCCTCCGAGCTGGGCGACGAGTCCCTTCCGTATCTCTCCACCCTCATCGCGCCCGCCAGGCGCGACGGCCTCCGCGGCGGCAAGCTGTGAAGTCGTCCTCAGCCCGCGATGCCCACGACCAGCCAGATGAAGCCCACTCCCGCGACCGTGCACAGCAGCGTGGAGCGGGCCGGGTGGTCGTGGTGCGCCTCGGGGAGGATCTCGGCGGCGGCGAGATAGAGCAGTACGCCGCCGAAGAAGCCGAGATAGCTGCCGAGCAGTTGCTCCGGAAGGGTGAACAGAAGCGTCGACGCCGCGCCCACCACCGGGGCCAGTGCGTCGGCGAAGAGCATGGCCAGGGCCTTGTTGCGGGCGTTTCCGTAGAGGCTCGTCAGTGTGTACGTGTTGAAGCCGTCCGCGAAGTCGTGCGTGATCACCGCGACCGCCACGGCCAGGCCCATGCCGCCGCCCACCTGGAAGGCGGCGCCCAGCGCCACGCCGTCCATCAGGCTGTGGATCACCATCGCGGAGGCCGCGGTCAGGCCTACCTCGGGGGCTCGTGCGTCGCTCGCGCCATGCGCGGCCCGTCGTACGGCGAGCAGGCGCTCCCCCAGGTGCGCGAAGAGGAAGCCGCCGACGAAGAGCAGCAGGGCCGCGGGTACGCCGAAGACGGCCTGGCCGGCCGCGTCCAGCGCCTCGGGCAGCAGGTCGAGGCCGACCACGCCGAGCATCAGGCCGCCCGCCAGACCGAGCACCAAGTGGCGCCGGTCGGTGACGCGCTGGGCCGTCCAGCCGCCGACCAGCGTCATCAGGAACGCGCCGAGCGCGACGAAGACCGCCATGCCCCCTTGCTAGCCCATTGACCACCGATCCCGCATGTCCGGGACCCGTTCCTGCCCCTGTCTCCGAGAGGACCCCTCCCATGACCGATGTCACCGCCTCCAGCGGAAAGGTGACCTTTGTCGGCGCCGGCCCCGGCGCCGCCGATCTGCTGACCTTCCGGGCCGCGCGGGCCATCGCCGAGGCCGATGTCGTCATCTGGGCGGCGAGCCTGGTGCAGGCCGAGGTCCTCGACCACGCGCGGGAGGGTGCGGAGATCCTCGACTCGGCGGTGATGTCCCTGGAGGACGTCGTCGCGGTGTACGAGCGCGCTCTGCGGGACGGTCTGCGCGTCGCCCGTATCCACTCGGGTGATCCGGCGCTGTGGGGCGGTACGCAGGAGCAGGTCGACCGGTGTACGGGGATCGGGCTCGACGTGGAGATCGTGCCGGGTGTCTCGTCGTTCTCGGCGGTGGCGGCGATCGCCCAGCGCGAGCTGACGATTCCCGAGGTCGCGCAGTCCGTGATCCTGACCCGGCTCGGCGGCGGCAAGACGCCGATGCCGCCGGGCGAGGAAGTGCGGGAGTTCGCCCGGCACGGGACGACGATGGCGGTGTTCCTGTCGGCGGCACGGTCGGGGCAGCTGACCGCGGAGCTCCTGGAGGGCGGGTATCCGACGTCGACGCCCGTCGTCATCGCGTACCAGGTGACCTGGCCCGAGGAGCTCGTGCTGCGGTGCACCATCGAGACGCTGGAAGCGACCGTGAAGGAGCACAAGCTGTGGAAGCACACCTTGTTCCTGGTGGGCCCGGCGCTCGCCGCGTCCGGCACGCGTTCGCACCTCTACCACCCGGGTCACTTCCACGGTTTCCGTAAGGCCGACAAGGCGGCGCGTGCCGCTCTGCGGGCGGAGAGGGCCTCCTCGTGATCATCGTCGTGGGTACGGGGACGGGCGCACCCCTGTCCCCCGACGCCCGCGATGCGCTGGGCGAAGCGACGCTGGTCGTGGGTGCGCGGCGTCATCTGGAGGCGGCCGGGCTGCCGGAGCAGATGGAGCGGATCGTGCTCGGGCCGCTGGCACCCGCCCTCGACGCGGTCGCCGGGCGGCTCGCCGTGGAGGGGGCGCGGGTGGTGGTGCTGGCCTCCGGGGATCCCGGATTCTTCGGGATCGTACGGGCGCTGGCCGAGCGCTTCGGTACGGACGCGCTGGATGTACGGCCCTCCGCGCCGTCGGTGGCCGTCGCCTTCGCCCGCATCGGGCTGCCCTGGGACGACGCGGTCGTGGTGAGTGCGCACGGCCGTGATCTGCGGACCGCGGTGAACGTGTGCCGTGCGCATCCGAAGGTGGCCGTGCTGACCGGGCCCGGCGCCGGGCCCGCGGAGCTGGCGGCCGCGCTGGCGTACCGGACCTCCGGGCGCACCCTGGTGGTCGCCTCCGCGCTCGGCGATCCGGAGCGGGAGCACGTCGAGCGGATGTCCGCGCAGGAGGCGGCGGGGCGCGAGTGGCCTGATCCGGTGAGCGTGGTGCTCTGTCTGGACGAGGAGCGGGAGCTTTCGCCGCTGCGGACCGTGGCCGGGCCCGCGGCGGGACCTGCCCAATGGGCCCTGGACGAGACCGAGTTCGAGCACCGTGACTCGATGATCACCAAGTTCGAGGTGCGGGCGCTGGCGCTGGCACGGCTCGGGCCCCGGCTGGGCGATCTGGTGTGGGACATCGGCGCAGGGTCGGGCTCCGTGGCCGTGGAGTGTGCGCGGCTGGGGGCTGCCGTGGTCGCCGTGGAGAAGACCGCCGACGGGGTGGAGCGGATCCGGGCCAACGCGGAGGCGCACGGTGTGTACGTACAGGCGGTGCACGGTGCCGCGCCGACCGTGCTGTCGGATCTCGCCGATCCCGACGCGGTGTTCATCGGCGGCGGCGGGCGTGAACTGGCCGGCATCGTGACGGCGTGCGCGCGGCGGGCCCGGCGGAGTGTGGTGGTGGCGCTGGCCGCGCTCGACCGGGTGCCCGAGGTGCGGGCGGCTCTGGCGGGCGCCGGGTTGGCGACCGACGGCGTACTGCTGCAGTCCTCGCGTCTCGCACCGCTGCCGGGGGACGTGACGCGGCTCGCGGCCACGAACCCGGTCTTTCTTCTGTGGGGAACTCGCCCCACGGACACTGCTGTTGAAGGAGCACTACTGTGATCGGCCTGATCTCCGCCACGGCGGCGGGCGCCGTCGCACGCGACCGGCTGGCCGCGGCCTGGCCCGGGCGTACCCGGGTCTACGAAGGTCCCGTACGGGACGCCGTGGAGCGGGCCTTCGGGGAGTGCGAGCAACTGGTGTGCTTCCTCGCCACGGGTGCCGTGGTGCGGCTCCTCGCGCCGCTGCTCGCGGGGAAGGCCTCCGACCCGGGGGTCGTCTGTGTCGACGAGGGCTCGCGGTTCGCGGTGTCGCTGCTCGGCGGGCACGAGGGCGGGGCGAACGCGCTGGCCGGTGAGGTCGGCGACGTACTGGGGTGTGCGCCGGTGGTGACCACGGCCACCGACGCACGGGACATCCCGGGGCTCGACACGCTGGGCTGGCCGGTCGAGGGCGCGGTCGCCGCGGTCACGCGGGCCGTGCTCGACGGGGCGCCGGTGGCGCTTCGGGCGGACGCGGTGTGGCCGTTGCCGCCGCTGCCTGTGGTGGTGTCGGAGGAAGCCGGGACTGTGCTCAGTGTGAGCGACCGGGTGGGTGAACTCGGGCCCCGCGAGGCCGTGTTGAGGCCGCCTTCGCTGGTCGTGGGGGTCGGGGCGAGCAAGGGCGCGTCCGTGGACGAGGTGCTCGCTCTGGTCGGCGAGGCGCTGGCCGGTGCGGGGCTTTCGCCGCTGAGCGTCGCCGAGTTGGCGACGGTGGACGCGAAGGCGGAGGAGGCCGGGATCGTCGGGGCGGCGGCGCGGCTGGGCGTTCCGTTGCGTACGTACGCGGCCGAGGTTCTTGCCCGCATCGACGTGCCCAACCCGTCGGACGCACCGCTGGCCGCCGTCGGGACGCCGTCCGTCGCGGAGGCCGCGGCGCTCGCGGGCGGGGGCGAACTCCTCGTACCGAAGCGGAAGTCGAGCCGCCCGGACGGGCTGCCCGCGATGGCGACCTGCGCCGTGGTGCGCAGGGCGCCGCGCGGCCGGCTGGCCGTGGTGGGGCTCGGGCCGGGCGCGCGCGATCTGCTGACGCCGCGGGCGAAGGCGGAGCTGCGGCGGGCTTCGGTGCTGGTCGGGCTCGACCAGTACGTGGACCAGATCCGCGATCTGCTGCGGCCTGGGACGACCGTCCTGGAGTCGGGACTGGGCGCGGAGGAGGAACGGGCGCGTACCGCGGTCGCCGAGGCCCGCAAGGGGCACGCGGTCGCGCTGATCGGGAGCGGGGACGCGGGGGTGTACGCGATGGCCTCGCCCGCGCTGGCCGAGGCGAGCGACGACATCGACGTGGTGGGGGTGCCGGGGGTGACCGCCGCGCTGGCCGCCGCCGCGATCCTGGGCGCACCGCTGGGGCACGACCACGTCTCGATCAGCCTCTCCGATCTGCACACGCCGTGGGAGGTCATCGAGCGGCGGGTACGGGCGGCGGCCGAGGCGGACATCGTCGTGACGTTCTACAACCCGCGCAGCCGGGGCCGCGACTGGCAGCTGCCGAAGGCGCTGGGGATCCTCGCGGAGCACCGGACCGCTTCGACACCGGTCGGTGTCGTGCGCAACGCCTCGCGGGTGGACGAGAGCAGCCGGCTGACGACGCTGGGCGCATTGGACCCGACGACGGTGGACATGATGACGGTCGTGGTCGTCGGCAACACGGCGGCCCGGGAGATCGCGGGCCGCATGGTGACGCCGCGCGGCTACCGCTGGCAGACGGAGGCGGCGAAGTGAGCCACCTCGACAACGTTACGGAAAAGGGCGGTTCCGCGGTCGCGGCCGCCGCCCCACTTGCACTGTCTGCAATTTTTGCACTGTTCCACAAGGAGATCGCGTGACCACCCCCCAGCCCGCACTGCTCGTCGCCGGACACGGCACCCGGGACGAAGCGGGGGCCGAGGCCTTCCGTTCGTTCGTCGCCGAACTGGGCGCCAGGCACCCCGAGATCGCCGTCGCAGGCGGCTTCATCGAGCTCTCGCCTCCGCCGCTCGGCGACGCGGTGACCGAGCTCGTCGAGCGGGGCGCCAAACGCTTCGCCGCCGTACCCCTGATGCTCGTGTCGGCCGGGCACGCCAAGGGCGACATACCCGCCGCGCTCTCGCGCGAGAAGGAGCGCCACCCGGGGATCTCGTACACCTACGGGCGTCCGCTCGGGCCGCACCCGGGGCTGCTCGCCGTACTGGAGCGTCGTATCGACGAGGTGACCGAGGGTCTTGAGCGCTCCGAGGTGACCGTGCTGCTCGTGGGGCGCGGGTCGACCGACCCCGACGCCAACGCCGAGGTGTACAAGGCGGCTCGGCTGCTCTGGGAGGGGCGCGGTTACGCGGGCGTGGAGACGGCGTTCATCTCGCTCGCCGCGCCCGACGTGCCCAGCGGGCTCGACCGGTGCGTGGCGCTGGGCGCGCGGAAGGTCGTCGTGCTGCCGTACTTCCTCTTCACCGGAATCCTGCCCGACCGGGTGCGTACGCAGACCGACGCATGGGACCGCGCACATCCGGCCACCGAGGTCCGGTCGGCCGGGGTCATCGGCGCGACCGATGAGCTGCTCGACCTGGTCATGGAGCGCTACCGCGAGGCCGTCAAGGGCGACATCCGGATGAACTGCGACACCTGCGTCTACCGCATCGCGCTCCCCGGCTTCGAGGACAAGGTGGGATTGGCACAGCAGCCCCACTTCCACCCCGACGACGACGGCCACCACAATCACCACCATGCACATACGCACTGACGGCCACGACCTCCGTCACCACGGCGACTCCGAGGTCAGGGATCACGATCTGACCGACCTCGCGGTCAATGTCAGGGCCGGCACTCCCCCGGACTGGCTGCGCGAGCGCATCGCGGGCTCGCTCTCCGCGCTGGCCGCTTATCCCGACGGGCGGGCGGCCCGTGCGGCGGTCGCGGAGCGGCACGGGCTGCCGGTGGAGCGGGTGCTGCTGACGGCGGGGGCTGCGGAGGCGTTCGTACTCCTCGCGCGGGCGCTCGCCGTACGGCGGCCCGTCGTCGTGCATCCGCAGTTCACCGAGCCGGAGGCCGCGCTGCGGGACGCGGGGCACGAGGTGGGGCGGGTGCTGCTGCGCGAGGCGGACGGGTTCCGGCTCGATCCGGCGGCCGTTCCCGAGGACGCGGATCTGGTGGTGGTCGGCAATCCGACCAATCCGACGTCCGTGCTGCACCCGGCGGAGGATCTGGTGCGGCTCGCCCGTCCCGGGCGGGTGCTGGTGGTCGACGAGGCCTTCATGGACGCGGTTCCCGGAGAGCGCGAGGCGCTGGCCGGGCGCACCGACGTGCCCGGGCTCGTCGTGCTGCGCAGCCTCACCAAGACCTGGGGTCTGGCGGGGCTGCGGATCGGTTACGTACTCGCCGAGCCCGAGACCGTCGCCTGCCTGGAGCGGGCGCAGCCGCTGTGGCCCGTCTCGACGCCCGCCCTCACGGCGGCCGAGGCGTGTTCGGGGCCCGCCGCGCTCGCGGAGGCCGGGGCGGCAGCACTGCGGATCGCCGCGGACCGGGCCCATCTCCTGGCCGGGCTCGCGGAGTTCGACGAGGTGCAGGCCGTGGAGACGGCCGAGGGGCCATTCGTTCTCGTACGGGTGGAACGTGCGGATCTGGTGCGGGAGCGGCTGCGGACGCTCGGTTTCGCGGCCAGGCGCGGGGACACGTTTCCCGGGCTCGGGCCGCAGTGGCTGCGTCTCGCCGTACGCGACCGGGTGACGACGAACCGCTTTCTGCAGGCCCTGGACCAGGCGCTGGTCTTCGTCGGCCGGTGACTCAGCCCGTGACGATGTCGGACTTCAGCGGGGCGAGCGCGCCGCCGATCGTGGAGATGGTGGCCTCGTCGACGCCGGCTTCGGCCAGTGCGGCGGCGAGGTGGCCGACGACCCGGTCGAAGTCCTCGCCGCGGACGGCGAGCGGTGCGTGGGCCTCGCGCATGGCGCGGCCTTCGTACGAAGCGGTGGCGCCCAGCGCCTGGCCGACGAAGTCGCGCTGGTGCGCCTTGAGCGCCCCTAGGTCGGCGCCGGTGAAGTAGGGGCTCAACTCCGGGTCGCCGAGCACCCGTTCGTAGAAGAGGTCGACGACCGCGGAAACGGCGGGAGCTCCGCCGATGCGCTCATAGATGGTGTCCATGGGACAGGAGCGTAAGGGTGGAAGCCCGGATTCAGAACATGCGTGCGAGTGGGTGGGTGAATGGGGTGAGTTGAGGGCCGCCCCGCCCCCGGTGGCCCTCAACTCGGTCCGTGTCAGCGCCGGTTGCGGCCGCGGGCCAGTACGAGCGCGCCGCCGCCCGCGACGACCAGCGCCAGCGCGCCGCCCGCGATGTACGGGGTCATGGAGTTGCCGCCGGTCTCGGCGAGGTTCTGCTCCTTCGCGACGGTCTTGACCGCGACCGGGTCCTTGGCCGTCTGCTCCTTCACACCACCGCCGCTGCCGCCGGTGCTGCCCCCCTCGTGTGTGGCGGGCGCCTTGGGCGACTCGCACTTCGCCTCGGCGAGGGTGATGTCACCGGTCACTTCGGCGACGTTGAGGTTCAGCGGGTTGACCGACACTCTCAGCTGCAGTGCGGTCGCGGCCGCCGTGCGCGAGGTGGTGTGCGTCTTGGACAGGTCGAGGGTGACCTCGCCCACCGCGGGGACCGCGATCCGCGTCGTACCGCCGGTGGAGACGGTGACCTTCTTGCCGAGCACCGTCACATGGCCCAGGAGGTTGGAGTCGGCGTACGGGCGCTTGCCCGCCTCGCAGACCGCCTTGGAGGTGACCTGCTGGACCTCGACCAGGGAGAGCAGCGGAAGGCCGGGGAGGTGGATCTTGGCGTGCGCCAGGTTCACGTACCCCTCGGCCTTGTGCGCGTCGACCGTGGCCTTCGCGGTGGCCACATCGGCGCGCAGGATGCTGAACGGCCTGTTGCGGTCGACGCTGTCCAGCTTCACGGTCAGCGCGGTCTTCTCGGCACTCGCCGGTGCCCGGACGTCGTTCAGGGTGACGTTCAGCGGTACGTCGACGGTCTTGTTGAGCAGCGAGACGTCGAGTCCGGTACGGAGCACGACGGCACTCGCCTTTCCGCCGCCGTCCGTGGCGTGCGCGGGGGCGGCGGCGAGCAGGACCGCGGGGCCGGTGGTCAGTGCGGCGGCCACCAGAGCGGCGGCTGCGCGACGGCGTGCGGGCATGCGGAAGGTGTTGCTGTTCAAGGCGGTGGAACCCCCACAAGAGACATGAAGCCACCGGGCGCCCGCCGATGGGGGACATCACGGGCGCCGATCGGTGACTGAGACACGGGAATCTTTACGCACTGAGAGTGAATGAACAGCAACCTGGCGTGAGTTCACCCCAAAGGGGGGTTTCCGCGCTGATATTCGAATCTTTCGGCACGTGCGTTCCTGTGGGCCTCCTGTTTCACACGTATGCCGGAGCAGGCGCGAGGAGGTGTAACGAAACGCACCGGCTCCGCGTCACGCTCCGGTCAACACCGGCACCACCTCTCGGCGCCCGGCGCCACCTGCGATCATGCCGGGAACCGTACAACTGCCCTAGGAGCGCCCGGTGTCCGCATCGCCCCGCAATGTCGTGCTGATCTGTGTCGACCAGTGGCGCGGCGACTGTCTCTCCGGGGCCGGGCATCCCGTCGTACGCACCCCGTACCTGGACCAGCTCGCGGGCCGCGGGGCGCGGTTCGACCGGGCCTACTCCGCGGTGCCGTCCTGCATCCCCGCGCGGGCCGCGCTGCACACCGGTCTCGCGCAGGAGTCGCACGGGCGTACCGGCTACCGGGACGGGGTGCCGTGGGAGTACCCGACCACGCTGGCCGGGGAGTTCGGGCGCCACGGCTACCAGACGCGGGCCATCGGCAAGCTGCACACGTACCCCGAGCGCAACCGGCTCGGCTTCGACGAGGTGACGCTGCACGACGGCTATCTGCACTTCGCCCGTGAGCGCGGCCGCGATCCGCGCTTCCACGACGACTACCTGGCATGGCTGGAGCGCCAGCCGGGCGAGGTGCCGGGCTCCGACTACGCGGACAACGGGCTCGACTGCAACAGCGTCGTGGCGCGGCCGTGGGACCGGGCGGAGCGGCTGCACCCCACCAACTGGGTGGTGAGCGAGGCGATCGACTTCCTGTATCGCCGGGATCCTACGGCTCCGTTTCTGCTGCACCTGTCGTTCCACCGGCCGCATCCGCCGTACGACCCGCCGCGCTGGGCCTTCGAGCAGTACGCGGGGGCGCCGCAGTACGAGCCGGTGCGCGGGGACTGGGCGGACGCCCTGGAGGGGTGGCGCGACGACTCGCGGGCCGACGCCAACTTGGCCTCGTACGACGCCGGTACGGTGCAGCGGGCGCGGGCCGGCTACTACGGGCACATGTCCCACATCGACCAGCAGATCCAGCGGTTCGTCGCGGCACTGGGGGAGTTCGGGCTGGGCGAGGACACCTGGATCTGCTTCACGTCCGACCACGGCGAGATGCTGGGCGAGCACGGGCTCTGGCGCAAGGCGTATCCGTACGAGGGCTCGGCGCGCGTCCCTCTGATCCTGGCGGGGCCGCCGGGCGAACTCCCGCGCGGAAGCGCCCCGTCGGAGGTCGTCGAGCTGCGCGATGTGATGCCGACGCTGCTGGAGTGCGCGGGGCTCGCGGTGCCGGACGGGCTCGACGGGCGCAGTGTCCTGCCGCTGGCCCGCGGGGAGGACGTTGCGGACTGGCGGCCTTATCTGCACGGCGAGCACACCCTGTTCGGGGAGTCGATGCAGTGGCTCACCGACGGGCGCGAGAAGTATGTGTGGTTCTCGGGGGGTGGGCGTGAGCAGCTCTTCGATCTGGTGGCTGATCCTCAGGAGCTCCATGACCTGGCCGCGGACGGGGCCGAGCGTGTGACGCTGTGGCGGTCGCGGCTGGTCGATGTCCTTCGTGGGCGGCCTGAGGGATTTGTCGAGGGCGACTCGCTGGTCGTGGGGCGGCCCGCGGCGGAGGTGCAGCCGGGGGTGGCGTGAGCTGGTCCTGTCAGCCGACCACTCGGCCGTTCAGGATGACGCAGCGTGGGGCCGCCAGGACCCGGTGGTCCTGGCGCGGGTCCGTTTCGTACACCACCAGGTCCGCGGGTGCGCCCTCCTCCAGGCCCGGGCGGCCCAGCCACCGCCGTGCGCCCCAGGCCGTCGCCGACAGGGCGTCCAGCGTCGGGATGCCCGCCTTCACCAGCTCCGCCACCTCGGCCGCGACCAGGCCGTGCGGGAGGGTGCCGCCCGCGTCCGTACCCACGAAGAGCGGGACGCCCGCGTCGTAGGCCGCCCGCACCGTGTCGTAGCGGCGCGCGTGCAGGTCGCGCATATGGGCCGACCAGCGCGGGTACTTCTCGTCGCCGCCCGCGGCGAGGTTCGGGAAGGTGGCGATGTTGACCAGGGTCGGGACGATCGCGACGCCGCGCTCGGCGAAGAGCGGGATGGTGTCCTCGGTGAGGCCCGTGGCGTGCTCGATGCAGTCGATGCCCGCCTCGACGAGGTCGCGGAGCGAGTCCTCCGCGAAGCAGTGGGCCGTGACCCTGGCGCCGAGGCGGTGCGCCTCCGCGATGGCCTCGTCGAGTGCGCCGCGCGGCCAGCAGGCGGACAGGTCGCCCGTGGAGCGGTCGATCCAGTCGCCGACCAGCTTGACCCAGCCGTCGCCCCTGCGTGCCTCCCTGGCGACGTAGGCGGTCAGGTCCCCGGGCTCGATCTCGTGGGCGAATCCCCGGATGTAGCGGCGGGTACGGGCGATGTGCCGGCCCGCGCGGATGATCTTGGGGAGGTCCTCCCTGGCGTCCGTCCAGCGGGTGTCGGACGGCGATCCCGCGTCCCGCAGCAGCAGCGTCCCCAGGTCGCGGTCCGTCAGCGCCTGCTTCTCGCTCGTCGCCTCGTCGACCGCGCCGTGCGGTCCGAGCCCCACATGGCAGTGCGCGTCGACCAGTCCGGGCAGCACCCAGCCCTCGACGACGGCGGCCTCGGCGGCCGGGCGCTCGTACGTGATCCGCCCGCCGACCACCCACAGCTCGTCCCGTACGTCCTCGGGTCCGGCCAGCACCCGCCCCTTCACATGCAGCACCGCGTGATCGCTCATGTGCCGACCCTAGAACGCCGTAGGTACCCTCGTTGCGGCAGCCCGAACGAACTCGCGAAGAGAGCACGACCGTGACGCACCCCTTCCTCGACCTCGCCCCGCTCACCGCCGCGCACTTCGCGGGCATCGAGCGCCGCGTCGCCTCCCTGCTCTCCACCGAGCAGGACGTCGTGATCATGCAGGGCGAGGCCCTGCTCCCGCTGGAGGGCTGCATCCGCTCCGGCGCCGTGCCGGGATCGACCGCCCTCAATGTGATCACAGGACCGTACGGACAGACCTTCGGCGACTGGCTGCGCGACTGCGGGGTCACCGTGGTCGACCTGGCGGTGCCCTTCCACACCGCGGTCACCGCCGCCCAGGTCCGAGAGGCCCTCGCCGAGCACCCGGAGATCGACTTCGTCTCGCTGGTGCACGCGGAGGCGGCCACCGGCAACACCAACCCGGTCGCGGAGATCGGTGAGGTCGTGCGCGAGCACGGGGCCCTCTTCTACCTGGACGCGGTGGCGTCGATCGGCGCCGAGCCGGTGCTGCCGGACGCCTGGGGTGTCGACATGTGCGTCATCGGCGCGCAGAAGGCGATGGGCGGGCCCGCCGGCGTCTCGGCGGTGTCCGTGAGCGAGCGCGCCTGGGCGCGGTTCGCGGCGAACCCGGCCGCGCCCCGCCGCTCGTACCTCTCCCTCCTGGACTGGAAGGCGCGCTGGATCGACGGCGGCCGCAAGGCGCTGCCGCACGCTCCCGCGCAGCTGGAGATGCTGGCGCTGGAGGCGTGCATCGAGCGGATCGAGGCCGAGGGCCTGGACGCGGTGACGGCCCGTCACGCGCGGGCCGCCGCGGCGACCCGTGCGGGTGCTCTCGCGCTGGGCGGCGGTCTTGAGCCGTATGTGTACGAAGCCGCCGACGCCGCGCCCGTCGCCACAACTCTCCGCTCCCCAGCCGGTGTTGACGCCTCGGAGCTGGTCGCGAAGGCGCTGGCCGCCGATCCGACGCTGCCGCTGATCGCGGGCGGCGGGGCGCTGGCCAAGGAGATGATCCGTATCAACCACTACGGTCCCGATGCCACCCAGGGCGTGGTGCACTCCTCGCTCGCCGCGCTCGGTTCCGCGCTGGGCGGGACGGGGGCCGCCGTGGACCTGGAGTCGGCGCGCCGGGCGGTCACCGATACCTGGCTGAACGCCTGACGCACTGAACCGACGGCCGGGCGGGGGAGGCTCCTCCCCCGCCCGGCCGCGTCTGCCGCTACTCCGTGACCGGCTCGGTACCGAGCCGGACGTGGTCCACGGCCCAGTACCAGTTGTTGCCGGCGTCGTACATCCGGAAGCGCAGTGTCACGCTCTTCGCGCCATCGGGGACCGTCAACTCCTTGGCGACGAAGGTGTTCTCGGCGTCGGCCGAACCCGGTCCGTACGTCAGCAGCACCTGCTCCTGGCCGCTGTCGAAGACGGCCCGCACCTCGGCCTTCTGCGGGTCCTCCTGCCGGTAGTGCGAGTCGAAGCCGAGATACAGCTTGGTCGCGCCTGCGGGTACGGGGGCCGCCGGGGAGACCAGCGTCGAGTCGAACTTCCCCTTGCCGGACGGCGATCCGGTGTCGTCCCAGTCGTCAGGGTCGGCGACCGCGATCACACCCAGCGCCTTGCCGAAGTTGGCCCTGTCCTGGCCGCCGGTCGCCCAGGACCGCTTCGTCAGGAACGTCCAGCCCTGCAACTCCTTGGTGCCCTGCGGCATCTGGGCGGCGTTGACGACCGACCAGCCGGCCGGTGCTGTCGCCGTCCAGCCGAGGATCCCGGCGCGCGGCTGGAGCTTGTCGGTGACGGACTGGAAGTCCTCACCGACGAGGTATCCGGCCATGGACGGGGCGATACGGGTCAGCAGCTCGCCCTCGGCCAGCCGCAGCCCGTCCCTGGCCCGGCCGCGTACGACCGCGAGCAGGCGCCCGGTGTTGTACGCCTTCGCCGTGGCGGCCGGGGTGACGTCCCAGCTCACGCTGTACGAGGCCCCTGCGGCCAGCGTCCTGGGCGCGTGGGCCGTCGCTGCCCTGGCCTGCCAGCCGGCCGGGGCGCTCAGCGCGGTCTCGACGTCCGTGAGGGTGTTCTCGCCCCGGTTGGTGACGGTGGCGGTGAAGCGGGTCGCGGTGCCCGCGGCGACGACAGGCTCGTCACCGGCGGCAGAGGTGACCTCGACGGCGAGCGCCTCGGGGAGGCCCATCGCGGGGTCGGTGACGCCGGGTCTGCGGTCGCCGAAGCGCGCGGCGAAGCGGCGCAGGTGGTGCGGGTCGTCGGCGGCGGTGACGGCGATGTCGTACCAGCGCTCGGCGGGCACCTTGACCGTGATGTGCCGGGTGTCGCGTGCGGGGACGCGGAGTTCGCGCACTCCCCCGCCGTAGGCGAGGTCGCCGACGAGGACGGTACGGGCGCGGCGGCCCCGGTTGGAGACCTCCACGGTGAGGCGGCCGCGGTCGTGGTCCTCGTCGACGCGCGCGTCGAGCGGTGCGCTGTCGTTGCCGCGCAGGTGCCAGAGGTAGCCGTTGGGGCCGTGGACGCGCAGGTCGTAGCCGTCCGGACCCGCTGTCCAGGTGTCGGAGAGCGAGGCGCCCGCGCCGACCGTGTAGTGGCGCGGGACGGTGCCGGGCTCCGGGTAGACCTGGAAGACGGCGGCCTGGCGGCCCCGGTTGCGGAAGGTCAGTTCGGCCTTGCCGTCACGGATACGCGAGGTGACCCGAAGCGCGTACGGGACGGCGCGTGCGGGCTGGGTGCCGCGCTGCTGCCTGGGGAAGAACTGCGGGCTGGGCACGGCGATGGTGGGCTTGGACGCGGCGGCCTTGCTCTTGGCCACATTGCCGCTGGTGTCGGGGAGCCGGGGCCAGGCGATCTCCTCGCCGGAGAAGTCGAAGACCGAGGTGAGGTCGCCGGTGACGGAGCGCCGCCAGTCGCTGATGTTGGGCTCGTGGACGCCGAATCGGCGTTCCAGGAACTTGATGACCGAGGTGTGGTCGAAGACGGCGGAGTCCACGACGCCGCCGCGCGTCCAGGGCGATACGACCATCATCGGCACCCGGATGCCCAGGCCGAGCGCGTGCGGCCCCGAGACGAGCTTCTCGCCCACGGGGAGGGTCGCGGACCAACCGAGCGCCCCGTCGGCTGACTTGACGCGGTAGCGGCCGTCCTGGCCGACGACCCGCATCTGGGTCTTGCCCGCGGCGGTGGTCACCCGTACGACGACTTCGCCGTCCGGGTTCGCGGTGGACTTGCCGCGCCCGGCGGCGAGCGGCGGGACGGGCGGCAGGACGTGGTCGAAGAAGCCGCCGTGCTCGTCGTAGTTGAGGATGAAGGCGGTCTTGGCCCAGACCTCCGGGTTGGCGGCGAGCGCCTCGACGAGGCGCGCGGTGAGGTCCTCACCGTCCGGCGGCGGGTAGTCCGCGTGCTCGGAGAGTGCGGCGGGCGCGACCAGCCAGGAGACCTGCGGGAGGCTGCCGCTGTCGATGTCGGCCTTGAAGGCGGCGACCAGCGCGTCGCCCATGGCGTGCGGGTCGCCCGCCTGTGCGGGGTCGCCGACCATCGTCATGCCGCGGTCGTGCAGGGGTTCGCCGGGCCTGGCGTCGTGGAAGGGCTTGAACCAGGCGAGGGCGTTGTCGTCGAAGTTGTCGCGCGCCTGGTACGTCTTCCAGCTGATGCCCGCCTTCTCCAGGCGCTCGGCGTACGTCGTCCAGGTGTAACCGGCGGCGGTCTCGGTGTTGTCGTGGACCGCGATGTCGCTGACGGTGCCGCCGCTGGTCCCCGTCATGAAGTACTCACGGTTGGGGTTGGTGCTGGTCTGCATCGACGCGTGGTAGTTGTCGCAGATGGTGAACGTCGAGGCGAGCGCGGAGTAGAAGGGCATGTCGGCGGACTCGTAGAAGCCCTGGCCGAGATAGCCCGAGCCGCGGCCGTTGACGTAGCCGTCGCCGAGTCCGTCGCGCCACAGCGACTGGGAGTCGATGAAGCCGAAGGCTGCGGCGCCCTGCCGGTAGGCGTTGGTGTGGGCGGCGTTCATCGCGAAGGGCAGCAGATAGCCCTCGGTGCGCGAGGGGTCGGGCTGGTGGAAGACGGATCTTCCGTTGGTGGTGCGTATCGCGGTGCGGTCGCCGAGACCGCGCACCCCGCGCTGGGTGCCGAAGTAGTGGTCGAACGCGCGGTTCTCCTGCATGAAGACGACGACGTGCTCGATGTCGTCGAGTCGGCCGGGCTTGGCGGGTGCGGCGAGTGCGGTGCGCACACTCAGCGGCAGGGCGGACAGCACCGCGGCTCCGGCGGCGCCGCCGAGCAGGGTGCGCCGTGAGACGTCGAGGGACATGGCTGGCTAGCTCCTTGGCTCATCCTTGGGTCCAGACCCGTTATGGATACGAGACTTTGGCGGCCAAGGCCAGAGGTACGCGTGAACGGAGACCGAACCTTGGAGGGCGGGGGCACGACACAGGCCCGTCCCGCGTTTATCGGCAACTCCGAATAGTGGAATTGCAAATGCAGAACAGGCCCCTTTTCCAGCACAGCTTCCCATTTCCTCCTGCCCCGTTTTCTCGACCCTAAACGCTAGAGTTTCAACAAGAAGGAACCTCGTAATTCGGGCGCGCTTCGCAGCCGTTACGGGCATGTGACCGACACCACAAGGTGGTTGCTTTGACCGTTATTTCCGGCGCAAAACGCACCAATTCACCAGAGTCTCGTGCGAGGCCCGCGCCCGCGCGATAACACATTCTGCCCCGCCGGCCAACCCTGCCCCAGAATGCATTTTTTGAATTCGCTGGGTAAATTTCTTCAACATGACCGAATTCCTGGAGCTGGAGATCGACACCCCGCGAGTGGAGGACGGAGCCGCGATCTGGCGCATCGCCCGCGACTCCGAGGTGCTGGACCTCAACTCCTCGTACAGCTACCTGCTGTGGTGCCGCGACTTTGCCGCGACCTCCGTCGTGGCGCGCGGCGCCGGCGGGGAGCCCATCGGCTTCGTCACCGGCTACGTACGCCCCGAGCGCCCCGAGGCCCTGGTCGTCTGGCAGGTGGCCGTCGACCGGGCACACCGCGGACGCGGGCTGGCCGGCGTGCTGCTCGACGCACTGACCGCCAAGGTCACCGCGGCGGGCACGGTGCGGGAGATCGAGACGACCGTCACCCCGGACAACACCGCCTCCGACCGGCTGTTCGCCTCGTACGCGGAACGCCACGGTGCGTCACTGACCCGCGAGGTCCTCTTCGACGGCGCGCTGTTCCCCGACGAGGGAACGGCTCATGAGCCAGAGGTCCTGTACCGCATCAGCCACGTCCCGGCCGCCTGACACCCCCCACCACAGGAGACCCGCTGTGACCATCACCCCGCCTGCCCGCCCGTCTCCCACCACCGCCCTCAACCGAGAGCCCTACGGCCTCACCCCTCCGGATCTGAGCGTCTTCGAGACCCTGGAGTCCGAGGTACGCAGTTACTGCCGCAGCTGGCCCGCCGTGTTCGACCGTGCGCAGGGCAGCTACCTCCACGACGAGGACGGCCACACCTACCTGGACTTCTTCGCCGGTGCCGGGTCGCTCAACTACGGCCACAACAACCCGGTCCTGAAACGGGCGCTGATCGACTACATCGAGCGCGACGGCATCACCCACGGGCTCGACATGGCGACCACCGCCAAGCGCGCCTTCCTGGAGTCCTTCCAGAACGTGATCCTGCGCCCGCGCGACCTCCCGTACAAGGTGATGTTCCCGGGCCCGACGGGCACCAACGCCGTGGAGTCGGCGCTCAAGCTGGCCCGCAAGGTCAAGGGCCGCGAGTCCGTCGTCTCCTTCACCAACGCCTTCCACGGCATGTCGCTCGGCTCGCTCGCCGTCACCGGCAACGCCTTCAAGCGCGCCGGCGCCGGCATCCCGCTGGTGCACGGCACCCCGATGCCGTTCGACAACTACTTCGACGGCACGGTCCCGGACTTCATCTGGTTCGAGCGGCTGCTCGAAGACCAGGGCTCCGGCCTCAACAAGCCCGCCGCCGTGATCGTCGAGACGGTCCAGGGCGAAGGCGGCATCAACGTCGCCCGCGCCGAGTGGCTGCGCGCGCTGCAGGACCTGTGCCACCGCCAGGACATGCTGCTGATCGTCGACGACATCCAGATGGGCTGCGGCCGTACCGGCGCCTTCTTCTCCTTCGAGGAGGCGGGGATCGTCCCGGACATCGTCACCCTCTCGAAGTCCATCAGCGGCTACGGAATGCCCATGTCGCTCTGCCTGTTCAAGCCGGAGCTGGACATCTGGGAGCCGGGCGAGCACAACGGCACCTTCCGCGGCAACAACCCGGCGTTCGTCACCGCCACCGCGACGCTCGACACCTACTGGGCCGACGACCAGATGGAGAAGCAGACGCTGGCCCGCGGCGAGCAGGTCGAGCGCGCGCTGCTCGACATCGTCGACGAGATGGACGCGATCGGCGTCGGCTTCCGCGGCCGCGGCCTGGTCTGGGGCATGGAGTTCGACGACAAGGCGCGCGCCACCGCCGTCACCCGCCGCGCCTTCGAGCTCGGGCTGCTCCTGGAGACCTCCGGACCGCAGAGCGAGGTCGTCAAACTGCTGCCGCCGCTGACCATCAGCCCCGAGGAGCTGGACGAGGGACTGCGCATCCTGGCCCGCTCCGTACGCGAGACCGCCTGACCCCCACCCCCCCCCCCCCGCGACCCACCGACCCCCACCGGAAGGAATCAACCCACCGTGATCGTCCGCTCGTTCAAGGACATCGAGAACACCGACCGCCACGTGAAGGCCGCCACCGGAACCTGGGAGAGCAAGCGCATCGTGCTCGCCAAGGAGAAGGTCGGCTTCTCACTCCACGAAACCGTGCTGTACGCGGGTACGGAGACGTCGATGTGGTACGCGAACCACATCGAGGCCGTCCTGTGCACCGAGGGCGAGGCCGAGCTCACCAACGACGAGACCGGCGAGACCCACTGGATCTCCCCCGGCACGATGTACCTGTTGGACGGCCACGAGCGCCACACCATGCGCCCCAAGACCGATTTCCGCTGCGTCTGTGTCTTCAACCCCCCCGTCACCGGACGGGAGGACCACGACGAGAACGGCGTCTACCCGCTGCTGACCGAGGAGGTCTGATCCCCATGACCGACGTGCTCACCAACATACGAGCCGATCTCTATCCATCCCGCGGTAGGACCGAGGTGGTCACCCCGCGCCAGGACCCGGTCGTCTGGTCTCCGCCCGGAGCCCCCGGACCGGTCTCCCAGGCCGACCTCCAGGGCTTCGAGCGCAACGGATTCCTCACCGTCGACCAGCTCGTGGCACCGGATGAAGTGACGGTCTACCAGGCCGAGTTGGACAGGCTCATCGCCGATCCCGGGGTACGGGCCGACGAGCGCTCGATCATCGAGCCGAAGTCGCAGTCGGTGCGGTCGGTCTTCGAGGTCCACAAGCTCAGCGAGGTCTTCGCCCGCCTCGTCAGCGACGAGCGCGTGGTGGGCCGGGCCCGCCAGATCCTGGGCTCGGACGTGTACGTCCACCAGTCGAGGATCAACGTCAAGCCCGGCTTCGGCGCCTCCGGCTTCTACTGGCACTCGGACTTCGAGACCTGGCACGCCGAGGACGGTCTGGCGAACATGCGGACCGTGTCGGTCTCGATCGCGCTGACCGAGAACCTCGACACCAACGGCGGCTTGATGATCATGCCGGGCTCGCACAAGCAGTTCCTCGGGTGCGCGGGCGAGACGCCGAAGGACAACTACAAGAAGTCCCTGCAGATGCAGGACGCCGGCATCCCGTCGGACGAGGCCCTGACGACGATGGCCGACCGGCACGGCATCAAGCTCTTCACCGGGGCCGCCGGTTCGGCGACCTGGTTCGACTGCAACGCGATGCACGGCTCGGGCGACAACATCACCCCGTACGCGCGCAGCAATGTCTTCATCGTCTTCAACAGCGTGGAGAACGCGGCGGTCGAGCCCTTCGCAGCACCGGTACGGCGACCCGAGTTCATCGGGTCGCGAGACTTCACCCCGGTGCGCTGACCAGCGCGACGCGGTCGGGCAGACCCCCCTCTTACTGCTCGACCGCGTCGAGGTCGTCCGCGTAGTGCTCGATCGCGCGCCGGTACTCCCGCACCCGCCGGTCCGCGCTGGACGACGCCAGCACCCTGAGCAGCGTCCCCACCGCCTCGCGCGAGTCGCCCGTGTTGTAGAGCGCCATGGCCAGGAAGGCCTGCAGGGCGGCGTCGTCCGGGAATTCGTCCAGGCCCCTGCGCAGGGTCCGCAGCGCCTCCTCGTACCGGCCGAGGATCCGGTAGGTGGAGCCGAGACCCAGGAACACCCCGTGCCGGTCCTCCCCCGCGAGCCCCGGGACACTCAACGCCCGCTCGTAGAACGGGACGGCCCCGGCTTCGAGGCCGAGCACATCGTGCACCCACGCCGTCTGGTAGGCGACCTCGGCACTCCGCGGATACTCCTCCGCCAGTTCCAGCAGCCGCTCGCGCGCCTGCTCGGGTTGCCCCTGTTCCCGCAGTCGTACGGCTTCGGCCAGAGCCGCGCCCCATTCATGATCACCGTTCATGACGAGCCACGCTCGCACGACGGGGAGCCTCGGGCAAGGCGAAATGCGGTGGCGCGCCGCGCGTCCCGTACGGCACCATCACGCGCGTGATCATGGACAACAACACCCTGGTGCGCGCGGCCGCCCTCAACAACGCCGAATGGTGCGACGCGCTCTCGCGGACGCACGGCGTGGCGGGCGAGTTCGGCGCCACCGCCTGGACGGCCCCCCGGCGCACGCCGCCGTTCTATCCGGACGCGGTGACACTCACCGCCGATGCCGACGCCGGGCAGATCCTGGGGCGGGTCGACACCGCGTCGGGCGGCTGCTCGGTGAAGGACAGTTACGCCGGTCTGGACCTGACGGCGGCGGGCTTCGACGTCCTCTTCGAAGCGCAGTGGATCCATCGGCCAGCCGACAGGTCAACTCCCGCTGCTGGAGGGCCACTTCGGTGGAGGCGGGTAGATGCGGACGACGAGCTGTCCGCCTGGGAGACCGCCTGGGACGGCGGGGTCACCGACCTCTTCCGCCCGGACCTGCTCACCGACGAGGCCGTCGCCGTGCTCGCAGGATTCAACGGCTCCACGATCGTCGCGGGAGCCGTCGCGAACCGGAGCACCTCGGTCGTCGGCCTCTCCAACACCTTCGGCAACTGGCCGGGCGCGCTGCCGCAGATCGCACAACTCTGGCCCGGACTCCCGCTCGTCGGGTACGAGTCCGGCGACGACCTCGACGCCGCGCTCGGCCAGGGGTTCGAGGCGGTAGGTCCGCTGCGCGTCTGGCTGGGCTGAGTCGCCTTCGGTGGGAAGGCGCCCGGCGGTGATCTCCTCCCCTGGTGGGAGATCGGGTTTCGACCGTGGGCGGATGACCGGGAGATCGCCACGCCGGAAGCTTCGGGCATGACTTCTTCGCGAACATCCGTCGGGGACCCGGCGGCCATCAGGGTCGAGGGGCTGACCAAGCGTTATGGCCGGAGAACGGCGGTCGACGACCTGTCGTTCACGGTCGGGACCGGAAGGGTGACAGGGTTCTTCGGCCCGAACGGGGCAGGGAAGACCACCGCACTCAAAGCGGTCGTCGGATTGGCGCGGCCGACAGCGGGCCGGGCGTTCGTACGGGGCACGCCAGTTACGACGCTCAGGCCCGACGCCCGGCTGCTCGGCGTGCACATCGAGCCGTGCGGGGCCCACCCCGGCCGGACCGGTCGGGCTCATCTGCGGTCGCTGGCCGCGCTCGCCGGACTGCCCCGCCGCCGGGTCGGTGAGGTCCTGGAACTCGTCGGGCTTGAGGAGGCGGCCCGGCGCAGGGTCGGGAAGTATTCGATGGGCATGCGGCAGCGGCTCGGGCTCGCCGCAGCGCTCCTGGGCGATCCGGAGATCCTGGTGCTGGACGAGCCGGTGAACGGCCTGGACCCGCAGGGCATCCGCTGGTTGCGCACGCTGCTGCGGGAGCGGGCCGCGAACGGTGGCACGGTCCTGCTGTCCAGCCACATGTTGGGCGAGGCCGCCCAGACCGTCGACGACGTCATCATGATCGACCGGGGCCGGCTGGTCCACAACGGCACGATCCGGGACCTCGAACAGTCCGGGGAGAGCGTGGTCGTCGTACGCACCGCCGAGGCCGAACGCCTGTCGAGGCTGGTGGCCGCGGCCGGTGGCCGCACTCAGCGCGATGACGGAGGCGGGCTGCTGATCGAAGGGCTCGACGTCACGGAGGTCGCACGGCTGGCCCAGCGCGGCGGCGTCCTGCTGGAGGAGATCGCCCAGCGGACCGCATCACTGGAAGATGTGTTTTTCGGTCTCACGGGAGGGGCGGACCGTTGAGTCATCTGCTGCGAGGCGAACTGATCAAGACCGTGACCACCCGGACCGTGCTGGGATTCGCGGTGGGCGGGGTCGTGTTCGCGGTCCTCAACGTTCTGGTGATCGCGGTGGCGTCGGGCACGCTGGACAAGGTTCCCGAGAAGGAGGAGGCCCTGGCGGGGCTGCCGATCCTGCTGCTGCTCTGGGGGCTGGTCGGCGCGGCCGGGGAGTACCGGCACCGAACGGCCGCACCGGCGGCTCTGGTTGGCCGCCGTGACCGCGGGGTCGTGCTGTCGGCGAGAATCGTGGCGTACGCGCTGACAGGTCTCCTGCTCGGCACGCTGACGACCATCGTGTCGGTCGGACTTGCACTGCCGCTGCTGAGTGACCAGCCGGGTCCCGATCTCACCTCGGGAGACATCGGTGCCGTCGTGGCGGGCAACCTCGTAGCGTTCGTCCTGTCCGCGATCCTGGGTGCCGCCCTCGGTGCCCTGATCCGTAGCCCGGTCCTGGGAGTGGTCGTCCTGCTGATCGTGAACTTCGCCGTGGTCCCACTGCTGTCCGGCGTCTCGGAATCGGGCGTCAATCTCACGCCGTTCGGCGCGGCCGGGATTCTGAGCCGGATGACGCACAACACGACCCTGTCGATGGTCGGGGCCGGATGGGTACTGGCCGCATGGACGGTCGCCATCACCCTGGTCGCGGTCATCGTCGAGCGACGGCGCGATCTGGCGTGAATCAGCTCCACCGGCGGGCCCGGGCGGCGTACGACCTGCTGGTCGCGCGCCGCTCGGCCCTGTTCGACCTCGCGCTGGCGGTGATCACGACCGGAGTGGAGCTGGGGCTGCTCTTCGACGACGGGACGACGGTCGGCGTCATTCCGGTCGTGGTGACGGTACTTGTCGGCGCCGTCCTGCTCCTCCGCCGCCGCGCACCCTTGACGGTGCTCATCACGGCCTGTGCAGGTGCCGCGCTGCTCGTGGCGCTGGGTTACTCGCCGGGCGGGGCTCCCATCGTGGTCGCCCTCGCCTCGCTCGCCGACCTGCGCGACCGAAGGGTGTCGGGGGCGGTGCTCGTCCCGACGGCGCTGTTCCTGCTTCTCGCGAGCATCTCCTCGCTGCCCATCCCGATCGGCGCGTGGGCCCTCGGCTCGTATCTGCAGACACGGAGGCGCTACACCTGGGCGCTGGAGGATCGCGCGGCCACCCTGGAACGCGAGCGCGACCAGCTCGACCAGATCGCGGCCCAGCGGGAGCGCACTTCCATCGCCCGCGAACTCCACGACATCGTCGCCCATTCGGTCACCGTCATGCTGATCGGCGTACGCGGCGCCCGGGACGTCCTGCCGACCGATCCCCAGGTCGCGGCTGAGACACTGGAACAGGTCGAGGCCAGCGCGGAGCAGAGCCTGGCCGAGTTACGCCGGATCCTCGGCCTGCTGCGCACTGCGGACAACCACGCGCAGTGGCGACCGCAGCCGTCGCTCGGCCAACTCACCGAGTTGGTTTCCGGATACCGGACTGCCGGGATGCCGGTACGGCTTGAACTCACCGGCGAGGCCCGGGCTCTGGCCGGCGGCCTGGAGCTGTCGGCCTACCGGATCGTCGAGGAGGCGCTGACCAACGTGCTCAAACACACCGACCCCACCCAGGTCACGGTGACGCTCCACTACGGCAGGACTCAGTTGGACGTCACGGTCGAAGACGACGGCGGCGGAGGCGGAGGCGGAGGCGGAGGCGGAGGCGGAGGCGATCCGGTCTCGTCGGCCGCCGGGCACGGCATCCTCGGGATGCGGGAGCGGGCGGCAGTGGCGGGCGGCAGCCTGGACGCCCGCCGTACCGCCGTCGGATTCCTGGTGACCGCCCGGCTCCCCGTCGGGGAGGCGGCATGACGATCCGCCTTCTGATCGTCGACGACCAGGAGCTGATCCGCACCGGCTTCCGGCTGTTCCTGCAGACCCAGGACGACCTCGAGGTAGTCGGCGAAGCCGCCGACGGCCACGAAGCACTCACCCAGGCCGCTGTACTGCGCCCCGACGTGATCCTGATGGACATCCGCATGCCGCGCATGGACGGAGTCGAGGCCACCTCCCGGCTGACCGCCTCCGGATCCTCGCCCCGGGTGCTGATCCTCACCACGTATGACCTGGACGAATACGTCTTCGGCGCACTGCGGGCGGGCGCGTCGGGTTTCCTGCTCAAGGACGCCTCGCGCAACCGCCTGCTGGAGGCGATCCATGTCGTGCACGCCGGCGAGGCCCTGCTGTCGCCGTCGATCACCCGCAGGCTGATCGAGGACTACGCCACCCGCACCGAACCGCTCCGGCCCCGGGCCAAGATGCTGGCCGTTCTCACTCCCCGGGAACGGGAGATCCTCCTCCTGGTGGCCAGGGGCCTGTCGAACCCGGAGATCGCCGCGCACCTGGTCGTGACCGAGGCGACGGTGAAGAGCCACATCGGCAGCATGTTCGCCAAGCTCCATCTGCGTGACCGCGCCCAAGCGGTGGTCTTCGCCTACGAGAACGGCTTCGTGCTCCCAGGCAGCTCGGGCTGACGTACGGCGACCGTGATGATCTCCGGGCTGACCGAGGTCAGCGGGGTGCGGTCCCAGTCGCCGTACTGATCGACCGTCACCAGACCGGCCTCCGTGAGGTACGAGGCGAGGGCCTCGGGAGCGAGGAACCTGAGCGTGCTGCGGCTGACCCTGGGCGTGGGCCAGGCCGGGCCCGTGTAGGTGTGCGTGAAGGACACCCTGTCGCCGGTCACCGGGGTCTCGACCTCGCACACCGTCCGTACCGTCCCACCATCGGCGTCCCGTACCTCCGACGAGTACTCCTCGTGCCAGCCCTCCCAGGCGCGGACCGCCGGGTTGCGCGTCTCGAAGGCGAAGCGGCCGCCGGGCTGCAGCGCGTCCCGGATCGCGCGCAGCGCGCTGCGCAGTTCGTCGTCCTCCAGGAAGACCTGGAAGGCGTGTCCGCTCATGACGATCAGGTCGAACTCCCGGTCCCAGGCGGCCGATCCGAGACCGCCGAGCATCCACTGGATGTCCGTACGCCCCCGGGCGATCTCCAGCATTCCCGGCGCCGGGTCGAGGCCGACGAGCCGTCCGGTGTGCCCTGCCCTGCGGGCTTCGTGCAGCAGGGTGCCCGTACCGCAGCCGACGTCGAGTACGGCTTCCGCGGACATCACCAGGGGAAGGTAGAAGGCGAAGTCGTCGCGCGGCCCGGCGGAATTCAGCGTGTCGTACAAGGCGGCGAGGGCAGGGTCGGTGAACTCTTCGTTGGCCATCGGCACAAGGTGCCAAGGCGACTGCGTATCTGCAACTGGATTGCTGCGACCGCCCGCTAGGCGGAGTCCCTCACCACCAGCTCCGTCGGCAGTATCACCGCCGCGGTGTCCTCGCCGGCGATCTGGGCGAGGAGCACGCGCACCATCTCGGCGCTGATGCGGTCGAAGGGCTGGCGCATCGTGGTGAGCGCCGGGCTGACCGCGGTGGCCGCCGGGGAGTCGTCGAATCCGCCGACCGCGATGTCGTCGGGGATCACGCGCCCGGCGCGCTGGAGCGTGGAGACGACCCCCTGCGCCATGAGGTCGGAGGCGACGAACACGGCGTCCATGTCGGGTGCCTGGTCGAGGAGTTGGGATGCGGCCGCCTCGCCGCCGGACCGCCGGTAGTCGCCCTCGACGACCAGCGCCGGGTCGTACGGCAGCTCCGACTCGGCCAGTACGTCGCGGTACCCGGCCAGGCGTTCCGTACCGCCGGGGGTGTCGAGCGGACCGGTGATCATGCCGATCCGCCGGCGGCCTGTGGAGACGAGGTGGCGGACCATCTCATGGGCGCCTTCGCGCTCGTCCACCGCGACGTAACTCACCTTCCCGCCGAAGCCCAGCGGTTTGCCGCACGCCACCAGGGGGATCCCGGCGTCGAGCAGCTCGGCGGTCACCGGGTCGCCGCTGTGGCTGGAGACCAGGAGCACGCCGTCGACATGGCCCGAGGTGATGTAGCGGGTCAGCCGTCGCCGCTCGTCCTCGTTCGAGGCGAGCATCAGCAGCAGCGGGATGTCGTGCCGGGCGAGGTGCTCGGTGCAGCCCCTCAGCAGCACGTTGAAGTTCGGGTCCTCGAAGAACTTCTCCTGCGGCTCGGTCAGCAGGAACGCCACCGAGTCCGAGCGCCCGGTGATCAGACTGCGGGCATGCCGGTTGACGACGTACCCGGTCTTCTTGATGGCCGCGTCCACCGACTTGCGGGCGGTGGCCGAGACGTAGTGGCCGCCGTTCAGGACCCGGGAGACGGTTCCCCGTGAGACGCCCGCCTCCCTCGCCACGTCGTGGACGGTGGGAGGCTTGCGACGTCCGTTCGCGCTGGTGGTCATGACCCTCGTCTGTGCCGGTACGGGTGTGGAGCTGTGCGGTCAGGCCTTCACGGAACCGCTCAGCAGGTCCAGGGACCAGAAACGCTGGATCACCAGGAAGAGCGCGATCAGGGGAACGACCGCGAGCAGGCACCCGGTGATGACCAGTGTATAGAGAGCGGGCTGCGAGGCGCCCTGGGCCATGAGGGTGTAAAGCCCCAGGGTGATCGGGAACTTGGTGTCGTCGGCCAGCATCACGTACGGCAGCAGGAAGTTGTTCCAGATGCCGACGAACTGGAAGAGGAAGACGGTGACCAGGCCCGGCATCATCATCGGGACCGCGATCCTGGAGAAGATGCGCCACTCGCTCGCACCGTCCATCCGGGCCGCCTCAAGAAGTTCGGCGGGGACCGCGGCGCTCGCGTAGATGCGCACCAGATAGACGCCGTACGGGGAGAGGATCGACGGCAGCAGCATCGACCAGTACGAGTCGGCCAGGCCCATCTTCGACATCAGCAGGTACTGCGGGACCGCCAGGACGATGCCCGGTACCAGCACTCCCGCCAGGATCAGCTTGAAGACGAACTCCCGGCCACGGAAGGCGAATCGGCCAAGGGCGTAGCCGCCGGCTGCCGAGACCGCGGCGGACAGGAGGGCTCCGGCGCCCGCGTAGAAGGCGGAGTTGCCCATCCACTGCCAGTAGATGCCGTCGCGGTAGGAGCTCAGCTGGCTGACGTTGTCCATGAAGCCGGAGCCGGGCGACATTGTGAAGGTGGAGAACAGCTCGGAGCGGTCCTTCGTCGACGCCATGACGACCCAGGCCACGGGGATCAGGCAGTAGAGCGCGCCGAGGGCCAGCACGAGTGTGGGGATCCACGCGGTGCGCTTGGCCCGGGAGGGCCGTTCGGTGGTGGCGGTCAGGGTGAGGGGGGTCATGCCTTGTCCTCCCGGGTGAAGCGGTCGGAGATGCGCAGGAGGGTGAAGGACAGGAGGAACGTGGCCGCGGCGAGGACGACCGCGGTGGCGGAGGCCCCGTAGATGTCGGACCTGCCGAAGGCGCTGTCGTAGATGGCCAGCAGCGGGCTCCAGGAGTTGGAGACGCCGTTGGTCAGCGTGCGGAGTGTCTTGGGCTCGGTGAAGACCTGGAGCGTCGCGATCACCGAGAAGAAGAAGGTGAGCACCAGCGAGGGCATCACGATCGGGATCTTGATCCGGAGGGCGATCTTCAGGTTGGACGCACCGTCGATCTTCGCAGCCTCGTAGATCTCCAGAGGGATCGCCCGCAGCGCCGTGTAGATGACGATCATGTTGAAGCCGGTGCCGCCCCAGACCGCGATGTTGGCGAGGGAGAGGTACAGGTTGCCGCCGTCGAACAGGTCGGGCTGCGGGAGGTCGAGCGCGCGCAGCACGTAGTAGAAGGGGCTGACGTCGGGCAGGTAGAGGAAGCCCCACATCACGGCGGCGATGATTCCGGGCACCGCGTACGGGAGGAAGATCGCAAGGCGGGTGAAGGAGGAGCCGCGCACCAGCGGGGTGTCGAGCATCAGCGCGAAGACCAGCGCCAGGCCGAGCATCGTCGGGATGACGATCAGGCCGTACCCGAAGGCGCGCAGGATGCTGTGACCGAACTCGGAGTCCTCGAAGACGGCGGTGTAGTTGCCGATGCCGTTCCAGACCTCGGCGCGGGCGCCGCGGCCGAGTCCCGCGCCCTTGACCTGCACCTTGTGGAGGCTGAGCCAGATCGCGTACCCGATGGGGACGACCGTGAAGGCGGCGAACAGGGTGAGGGTGGGGACCAGGAACCAGTAGGGCGCCGAGCGGCCTCGGCGTCGCGGGCGGCGGGGGCGGACGGGACTGACGGCACCGTCCGCCAAGGGCCCGGCCGTCAGACGGCCGGTG
>NZ_JAFLRJ010001129.1 GCF_017315755.1 Streptomyces beijiangensis | reverse complement strand
CCTCGAACCCGCCGCCTGCATCGCCGCCGCCGCGCTCAAGGCGAACGCCAGGCCAGGCGAGCGCGTGGCCGTCGTCGGCACCGGGACGCTCGGCATGTTCGCCGTGCAGTTCCTGGCCGCCGGCTCGCCCGGCGAGCTCCTCGCCGTCGGCAGCGGCACCGACCGCGAGGCTCTCGCGCACACCTTCGGCGCGACCTCGTTCCGGACCCGGCACGACCTCCCCGCCGCCGACTTCGACGTCGTCATCGAGACCGCGGGATCGGCCTCCGCCGCCACCACGGCCGCCGCCCTGCTGCGGCGCGGCGGGCGGCTCGTCCTCACCGGGATCCCGGCGGCCGGCG
>NZ_JAFLRJ010001128.1 GCF_017315755.1 Streptomyces beijiangensis | reverse complement strand
GAGAGGGAACGACACGGCGCCAGCCGCGCCCGGAGTCCTCTGCCACGTGCCAGCCGTGCCGGGCGGCGAGCTTGCCTGCGCTCTCCTCGTCGTAGAACGAGCCGATCGGTTTGGTGGGTCGGCGGAAGGCCGGGTCGGCAGGGTCGACGACGGTGTGCGTGACCAGTGCCGTGACTCGGTCGCCGTGTCCGGCCGCCTTGAGGTGACCGGCGAGCGTGGACGCGAGGATGTAGCCGATACTGCCCTGCGAGTCGGCGACGCACATGTCCAGGTCGAGGCTGGGCAGTTCGGGCGCCAGGTCGGCCATCAGGTCGGAGCGCCGTTTGATGAAGCCGACTTGGGGGCCGTTTCCGTGCGTGACGACCAGACGGTGCCCGGCGGC
>NZ_JAFLRJ010001127.1 GCF_017315755.1 Streptomyces beijiangensis | reverse complement strand
CTACAGCGGCACCGGCAAGAAGCTGTGGGAGTACGCGGCCCCGGCGTCGGCCGGCGACGTCGTCTTCGCGGACGTCTCGTTCGGCGACGGCCACCTCTACGCCCAGTACGCCCAGCCCGCCGGCGACGCGGCGGGCTCCATGACTCCCGGCGTGGCCGGGGTGCTGGGCGTACTGGGCGTAGAGGTGGCCGTCGCCGAACGAGACGTCCGCGAAGACGACGTCGCCGGCCGACGCCGGGGCCGCGTACTCCCACAGCTTCTTGCCGGTGCCGCTGTAGACCCGCACCTTGTCGGTGGCGACGACGATCTCGGCCTTGCCGTCGCCGTTGACGTCTGCGGCCTGGCCGGAGCGGACGAACTGGCCGCCGCCGTCGAT
>NZ_JAFLRJ010001126.1 GCF_017315755.1 Streptomyces beijiangensis | reverse complement strand
CCCCGCCCGGCCTCGCGGCGCGGCCGGTGCGCCGCGATGCCGGGCGGGGCGGGGGCCAGGGGCACCAGGAGGTCCGTCGCGGCGGGCGTGGAGTCGGCGGGGCCGGCCTGGTGGTCTCCGTGCAGCCAGAGGGCCAGCATGTACAGCTCGGGTATGGAGAGCAGACGCGGCTGGTAGTGCGTCTTCATCGCCTCGGCCTGGCGCAGCGCGTGCTCCGTGGAGGCGATGTAGGGGCCCTCGAAGAAGTGGGAGAAGGTCCAGCCGTCTGCGGTGAGTGTCGTCTCCGCCGCGGCCACGGCACGGTCGCCGCTGCGGATGAGGAAACGCCATCCGGTGAGGCGGGTGCGGGGTGGCCTGCTGCCCGGCACGATCCGGTCCAGTACATGGACGGGCAGCGGGAGTTCGGGGGTCAGGGGACCTGGGG
>NZ_JAFLRJ010001125.1 GCF_017315755.1 Streptomyces beijiangensis | reverse complement strand
CAGGAGATCGCGGACGCGACCCGGGAACTGCTGGCCGGGATCGAGGTGAGGGGAGGGGGAGCGGCTAGGAAGCCGGCGTCGGAGCCGGGCGCCGCATGAGGAGGGCCGCCACCGAGCCGGCGCCGAACAGGGCGAGGACCGAGACCGCCGTGCCCAGCCAGCTCGCGCCGAGCCACTGGCCGCCGAAGTAGCCGAGGCCCACGCTGTAGATCGCCCAGGCCACGCCTGCCAGGGCCGACCAGGGCAGGAACTCCTTGGCCTTGCGGTGGGCCGCGCCCGCGCCAAGCGAGAC
>NZ_JAFLRJ010001124.1 GCF_017315755.1 Streptomyces beijiangensis | reverse complement strand
GTGACCGCGGTGGTGGGCGAGAACGGCTCGGGCAAGAGCACGCTGATGAAGGTCCTGGCAGGGCTGCTGCTTCCGCAGAGCGGCACCGTCCGCTGGGGAGACTCGCCTGACCTGGCCGACCTGGACCGCTCCCAAGTCTTCTCCCGTGTCTCCCTGTTGACCCAGGACTTCCAGCGCTGGCCGGTGACGGCCGCGCTGAACATCCGGATCGGCCGCCCCCACCAGGAAGCGCAACACGAGGAACTGGAGCCCTCGGTCGACTACGCCCGCGCGACCCCCGTCATCGCGAAACTGCCCCACGGGCTGAGGACACTGCTCGCCCGGATGTTCCGCGGCGCCTCGGAGATCTCCGGCGGCGAATGGCAGAAGATCGGTCTGGCCCGCACCCACTGGCGCAGCGCGACCAGCACGGCGGACAACGTGCTGATAGTCGACGAGCCCACGTCCGCACTGGACCCTGAAGCGGAGATCGCGGCCTTCGAGCGGATCCGCCAACTCGCGGGGCCCACCCGGGCCGTCGTCCTGGTGACCCACCGCATGTCCGGAGTCCGCTATGCCGACACGATCTACGTACTGAACCAGGGACGCCTGGTGGAACAGGGCAGTCACGACGAACTCATCGCGGCGGACGGGCGATACGCCGCGATGTTCCACACCCAGGCCGCCCAG
>NZ_JAFLRJ010001123.1 GCF_017315755.1 Streptomyces beijiangensis | reverse complement strand
CGGCATGTCACGTTTCCGGATGTACCCGACTACCGCGCAGGAGCAGCGGATACTGCTGCACTGCGCGCACGCCCGGTACGTGTGGAATCTGGCCGTCGAGCAGCACGCGCACTGGAAACCGGGGCGCAGGTCCGCTCCCGGGTTCGCCGAGCAGTGCCGCCAGCTCACCGAGGCGCGCCGGGACAACGCGTGGCTTGCCTCAGGGAACGCGGACGTGCAGCAGCAGGCCCTGCAGGACTTCGCCAAGGCCAAGAACGTCCGGTTCGCCTCCGGGTTCGGCGAGCCGGCCTGGCGCAGGAAGCATGTGCACGAGGGCTTCCGCGTGATCGGCACCGACCGGGTCCCGG
>NZ_JAFLRJ010001122.1 GCF_017315755.1 Streptomyces beijiangensis | reverse complement strand
GTGCCGCCCCCGCTGCACACCGTGGCCCACACCGCCGCAGCCACCCCCAACGGGCACATCCCGCAGCAGCAGTCCGACTCCCCCGCGCACCACACGCCGGCGTCCTCGACGCGCAACACCACTCCGCCCGGCGGCGTAACCCACCCCACGCACGCCGAACAGAGCGCGCTCAACGACTCGGTCCCGCGTGACGAGGACGGCAACCCGACCCGCCCGCCGGACCC
>NZ_JAFLRJ010001121.1 GCF_017315755.1 Streptomyces beijiangensis | reverse complement strand
AGAACGGCGCCTTCACCCCCGTCGATGTCACCCGCGCCGTTCTCGTAACCGGAGAGGAGCTGGAGTGCGGTCAGCCGGGTCAGATCGGTGAGGTCGGTGAGGTCGCTCGGCTCAGTCATGCTGGGGGACGTACCCACGTTTCTTGTCGACCACGTTCGGAAGTTGCTTCCCGGCGGCCCAAAGTTCGTACAACTCCAGGAACTGCGCGCCCAGATCGTCGCGCCAGCCGATCGTGTCGCCGCACATGTACGGCGAGACGAACAGGTCGGGGACGTCCCACAACGGGCTCTCCGGGGGGC
>NZ_JAFLRJ010001120.1 GCF_017315755.1 Streptomyces beijiangensis | reverse complement strand
AGCGTCTCGTGGGCTCGGGCGGCCGGAGAAGACGCTGGACATGGCCGGTGCCCCCGAGGTGCAGAAGTTGGACAAGGCCGGGCAGGTCGAGATGCGGCTCGTCGCGGCCGGCGCGCGGCGGGACATGGGGCAACTGGACGCTGCCATTGTGACGCTCCAGAGCTCCGAGCTGGCGTCCCACGCCGTGCAGCCGTGGACCGCGCGGCTGCGGTACGCGTACGCCGACGCGCTTCTCGCCGCCGGACGGGCGGACGAGGCACGTGAGTGGTTCGCGAAGGCCGTGGAGGCCGACCGGGACGGCAGCACCGACGCCTCGGACCGGTTGGCCGAGATGGACGGCGTGGAGTTCATGGACGCGCTCGACGAGCATGACGACACCGACACCGACACCGACACCGGTTCCGACACCTCGACCGACGAGGCCGAGGACGTGCGCACGGAC
>NZ_JAFLRJ010000116.1 GCF_017315755.1 Streptomyces beijiangensis | reverse complement strand
AAGAAGAACGGGCTCCCGAACAACGCCGTCAGCACCCCGAGCGGCAGCTCCGCCGGCGCAGCCACCGTCCGGGCCGCCAGGTCCCCCGCCACCAGCACCACCGCCCCGCCCAGCGCACTCCCCGGCACCAAAAACCGGTGCCCGGGCCCGTTCGCCATCCGCAGCAGGTGCGGGACCAGCAGCCCGACGAACGTGATGATCCCCGCCACCGCGACCGCCGCCGCGGTCAGCAGTGCGACCACCAGCACCAGCACCACCCGCAGCCGCTCCACGTCCACCCCCAGATGCCGCGCCGGCCGCTCGCCCAGCGCCAGCAGGTCCAGCTTCCGGGCGAAGAAGGGAGCAACGGCCAGCCCCAGCAGCGCACATGGCAGTACGGCAAGGACCTTCGGCCAGGTCGCCTGCGCCAGCGAACCCAGCTGCCAGAACGTGATCTGGCTGATCTGGGCGTTGTCCGCGAAGAAGATGAAGAGCCCGATCAGCGCACCCGCGAAGGCGTTCACCGCGATCCCGGTGAGGATCAGCGTCACGACCTCCGTCCGGCCCCCCGACCTCGACAGCACGTACACCGCGAGGACCGTCAGCAGTCCGGCCACGAACGCGCACGCCGTGACCGTCCAGTTGCCGAAGAAGTTCAGGCCGAGCGCGATCGCGCCGACCGCTCCCACCGCCGCCCCCGACGAGATCCCGATCACCCCCGGCTCGGCGAGCGGGTTGCCGAACACGCCCTGCATCAGCGCCCCCGCGCACCCCAGCGATCCGCCGACCAGCAGCGCGAGCACCACCCGCGGCAGCCGTACGTTCCACAGGACGCTCTCGCCTACCCGGTCCAACT
Organism: Streptomyces beijiangensis; assembly: GCF_017315755.1. Taxonomy (GTDB): domain Bacteria; phylum Actinomycetota; class Actinomycetes; order Streptomycetales; family Streptomycetaceae; genus Streptomyces; species Streptomyces beijiangensis. The sequence continues at coordinate 3,246 of NZ_JAFLRJ010000116.1, read as the reverse complement.
CCGCACCGCCCAGGCCCGCTCGGTGCAGTACGGAGCCGACGACGTCCCCGAGGGGGATGTGGTACGCCCCGATCCCCGCCGACAGCAGACACAGCACGAGCAGCGCGCCCAGCAGTCCCGCGGTGAGGAGGTACGCGGGGGAGCGGCGCCGGGCCGTCGGCAGCGCCACCGCCGTCTTCGCCGTCGCCGTCACTTCTTCTCCCCGTACAACTGCTCCACCAGGGACTTCAGCACCTGGTCGGTGCGCGGCCCGTAGTTCAGCAGCACCCCGTCGTCGATCGCCACGACCCGCCGGTCCATCCCGGCGGGTGTCTCCGCGACCCCGGGGATCTTCACCAGGCCGTCGATGCCGCCCACCGAATCAAGTCCCTTGCTCATCACCAGGATCGCGTCCGGTGCGGCCTTGGCGAGTGCCTCGCTGGTGATCGGGGTGAAGTCCTTCGTCAGCCCGGACTCCTTGCCCGCGTCGATCGCGCCGGCCGCCTCCAGGAGCGAACTCGCCCCCGATTCGCGCCCGCCGAGGAGATAGACGGAGGCCGATCCGCGCAGGTAGAGGAAGGCGACCCTGGGCTTCTCGCCGTTCGCCTGCGTCGCGGGGACGGATTTCCGTACCGCCGCGATGCGTTCGTCCGTACGACGCTTCAGCGCGTCCCCCGACGCCTTCATGCCGAGCGCCGCCGCCACCGTGTCGATCCGCCGGTCGACGTCGCCCAGGCCCTTCGCGGGGGCGACGACGACGAGCGGGATGCCCGCGTCGCGTATCTGGTCGATCGCCTCGGCCGGGCCCGTCGTCGTGTCGGCGAGCACCAGCGTCGGCTTCAGCGACAGCACGCTCTCCGCGGAGACGTCGTGCGCGCGGGTCACCACCGGCAGGCTCTTCGCCTGCTCGAAGGTGGCGGTGATGTCGCGGGCGACGACCTGCTTGCCGAGGCCGAGCGTGAAGACGATCTCGCTGAGGCTGCCCGTCAGCGGCACGATCCGGTCGGTCGACGCGACCGAGACCCGGTGGCCGTCGGCGGACCGCACGACGGCGGGCAGCCGGGGCTCCAACGTGGCGGCCAGCGGCTCGACGCGGTCGGCCGCCGCGTCTTTCGGGGCGGTCGCGGCGGCCGTGCCGCTGCCGGTCCCGCTGCCGCAGCCGGTGGCAGCGAGGGCGAGGGCGAGTGCGGAGAGCAGTGCACCCGCGAGCCGTGGTGTGCGCACGAAGGGCACCGTCCTGTCGTTCTGTTGAGGCTCCTGAGCCCGGAGGGGTTCCGGACCAGGTCGGAGATAGCTTAGGTTAGCCTTACCTTGCTCGCTAGCCCTGGGAGGGATCCGATGCTGCCGTCTCGACCGGCCCGCGCGTTCGCCGTCGCGCTCTTCGCGGTGCTGCTGGGGGCCCTGCTCCCCACGTACACCGCCCAAGCGGCGGACCGCACGGTGCAGGGCGGAAGGCTCGACTGGGGGATCAAATCCTCCTTCCAGAGCTATGTCACCGGGCCCATAGCGGGCGGACGTTACGCACTGACGGGCGGCGCCGGCACTCTCGGCAGCAGCCAGTTCCGCTTCCCCTCCGCCACCGGTTCGTACGACCCGGACAGTGGCTCCTTCCGCTCCTCCTTCGCCGGAGGCGTCCGCTTCACAGGCCACAAGAAGTCGGACGGCTCCTACGAGCTCGACCTCACCATCAGCCGCCCCACCGTCCGTATCTCCGGCGGCAGCGGCACGCTCTTCGCGGACATGACCAGCAAGGCGAAGGGCACGGGGAAGGTCACCACCGCCTATCAGGTCCCCCTCGCCTCGCTCGGCGTCTCCGGGATCAACATGAAGGGCGGCACCACGCCGATCGCCCTCAACAGCGTTCCCGCGACGCTCACTTCACAGGGGGCGAGGGCCTTCGCCGGGTACTACACGGCCGGCACCGCGCTCGACCCGGTGAGCCTCTCCGTGGACACGAAGGCCCCGGCCGCGAAGAAGAGGGCGACGCCGACACCCACCCCCGAGGCCACGACCGCCGCGGCCGGCGCTATCCAGAGCGCCGCCGTCGACTGGGGAGTGCGTCGCACCTTCCGCGAGTACGTCACCGGGAGCATCGCCCAGGGCAAATGGACCCTGACCGGGGGAGCCCAGGACGGCGGGGCGCTGTTCCGCTTCCCGCAGGGCAAGGGGACGTACGACAAGAAGAAGCAGACCCTGGACGCGAGCTTCGCCGGGACCGTCCGCTTCGCGGGGAAGGACCTCGACGTCACGCTGTCCAGGATCGCCGTCATGGTGAAGGGCGGCACAGGGACCCTCTCCGCCGCAGGCACCCCGCTGATCACTTTCGCGACCGGTGAACTCACCCCGAAGAACGGTCTGCTGACCGTCTCCGAGGTGCCGTCGAAGCTCACCGCCGACGGCGCGAAGATCTTCGGCTCCCTGTACAAGGCGGGCACGGACATGGATCCGGTCTCGCTCTCCGTGGCCCTCGACAAGTCGGCCCAGCTGCCCGCCCTGCCGGACCTGGGCAGTGATCCGACCCCTGCTCCGACGACGGATGCGGAGACGAAGCCACCGGCGGAGAAGGCCTCGCCGGTGGCCGCCGCCACGGAGTCCTCGCTCACCACCGGTACGTACATCGCCATCGGTCTCGGCGCGCTGGGCATCGCCGCAGCGGTCGCCGGAATCCTCGTCGCGCGCAAACGCCGCGTCCGCAGTCAGAACTGACCACGCACCCATGCCACTTCCAAGGAGACACCTGATCATGCCCGCCATCCGCAGCCGTCGCCCCATAGCCCTCGCGGCCGCCGTCGCCACCGCGACCGCCCTGGGAGCCACCGCCCTCGTGATCACCCCGGCGGCCGCGGCGTCCGCTCCGCTCAAGGACTACAAGCTGACCTGGGGCGTCAAGGAGAGCTACCGCAGCTATGTGACGGGCATGGCCGCGGGCAAGGTCACCGTCGCGGACGGCGCCGAACAGGCCGCAGACAACGGCGTGTTCACCTTCAGTGGCGGCACGGGAACCTACGACACCGACACCCACGCGGTCGCACTCGCCTTCAAGGGCAGCGTGAAGTTCACGTCCACCGCGCACGGATTCGACGTCACGCTCTCCGACTTCAGGTTCAACAGCGGCACCTCCACCGTCACGGCGGACGTGACCAAGAGCGGCAAGACCGAGGACGACGTTCCCCTCGCCGCCGAGAGCGGTGTCCGCCTGCTCGGTCAGTTTGGTGGCCATGCCGGTCATGGTCCGGGAGACCGTGACGGCGGCGAGGGGAACGTCGT
>NZ_JAFLRJ010001119.1 GCF_017315755.1 Streptomyces beijiangensis | reverse complement strand
CCCCCTTCACCCCCCACGACACGCCGGGACTGCGCTACTACCCGGTCCGGCGTGCCGGCGCGGAGCCGGCCGACGCCTCCACCGTCACGCAACTCCTGGTGGCCGCCGGCCACGACCTGCTCGGCGAGGGACCGGTCGAACTGCAAGGCCTCGAACTCCACACGCCTTTGATCGACGCGACACACCTGGCCCCCGGCGCAGGCGCCCAACTGGTAGGCCACCGCACCAGCACCGGATGGTCGCTGTCCCTGATCGTCGGCCGCACCGGCGGCCGCCACGCGACGACCGCCGCCTCGGCCCAACTCGCCTGGCCCCTCACCCCGAAAACGGTGGACCTCACCCCCCTGCGCACCAGACTCCAGCAGGCGGACAACAGCACGGAACAGCTCACCACCCTGACACTCGACCCCGACCCCGTAGGCCACAGCACCCTGCCCGCCGGCCTGCTCGCCGCCGCCACCGGCCTGCTCGCCGCCTGCCGGACACAGCACACGGGCCCAGCGGCCGGGAACCTCCTCGTGACGGGCATCGATGCGATACGGGTCTTCGGCGCAGCCACCGGCGACGTACTCCTCCACGCGACGGCCGACGCCGAAAGCGGCGACGTACGCATCCTCGAGCCAACCGGACGCACCCTGATCGAACTCCGCGGCATCCGCCTCGCACCGGACCGCCACCTCCGGGTCGACGACGACGTACGCCGCCGGACAGAAGAACAGCTCTACACGGTCCGCTGGCAGCCGGCCGCCCCGACCACCCCACCCACACAGCCGCCCACCGGCACCTGGCTGATCGGCGCCGCCGGCCCACAGGACACCGGAGCCAGCACCGAACTCGCCGCCGCACTGCGCCGATCAGGGGCCAACGCGGTGGCCCTGAGCCACCCCCCGGCCACGGCCGAGGACTGGACCGACCAGATCACCGCAGGCGCCGGCACCGTCCGCGGAGTCATCCTCCTCACCACCCCACCCGCCCCCGGACACGACAGCGGCGCGGTCACCGCGACACTCCTGGCGGCCCAGGCCGTCGCCTCCGCGACCACCACCCCGCCGCGCCTGTGGCTCATCACCCGC
>NZ_JAFLRJ010001118.1 GCF_017315755.1 Streptomyces beijiangensis | reverse complement strand
TGTTGCCGACCACGATGCGGACGCTGGCGTTGCCGGTGTTGCCCTCGGGGTCCTTCGCGGTGAAGGTCGCGGTGTAGGTGCCGACCTTCTTGTACTTGTGGGTGGGGGTGAGCCCCTCGCCCTTGGCGCCGTCGCCGAAGTCCCAGCTGTAGGTGAGGTTCGGGGAGTCGGCGTCCTTGGCGGAGGCGGTGAAGGCGACCTTGAGGCCGGCCGCACCGGACGTCTTGTCGGCGCTCACCTCGGCGATCGGGGAGAAGCCGTCCTGGGCGTTCTCGATCCGGTAC
>NZ_JAFLRJ010001117.1 GCF_017315755.1 Streptomyces beijiangensis | reverse complement strand
GCAACAGGTCGAAGGAGACGCCCAGTTCGACGATCAGGGGCACGCCGGAGGCGGCCAGGAAGGCCGTCGCCGTGATCCCGTTGTCGAGGAGCAGGAAGCCGACCACCTGGGCCGGGGCGTGCCGCCGTGTCGCCAGGACGAAGAAGCCGCACTGCTCGGCGTACACGAACGGCGCTGGGACCTGCTCTCGGTCGCGGTCGGCATCGGCCTGCTGCGGGCGGGCGCACTGCCGTATCTGATGCGGCGCGCGCTGGCCACGGGCACCGAGGACGACGAGACCCGTCCGGTCGTCAATGTCGCGGCCTCCCTGCTGACGGCGGCGGCACTGACGCTG
>NZ_JAFLRJ010001116.1 GCF_017315755.1 Streptomyces beijiangensis | reverse complement strand
CCCGGCCGTGCGACGGGCAGTCGTAACGGCCCTCTCCGTAGACGACCATCGAGCCGGCCAGCACCAGGTCGCGCACCCCCGCCGCGGCCATCGCGGCCAGCAGTACGGCCGTGCCCAGGTCGTTGCAGCTCACGTACTCGGGCGCGTCGGCGAAGTCCTTGCCGAGGCCGGCCATCGCCGCCTGGTGGCAGACCGCGTCGATGCCGTGCAGGGCGTCCGCGACCGCCGGCCCGTCCCGTACGTCCGCGTGGATCCACTCGGCGTCGGGC
>NZ_JAFLRJ010001115.1 GCF_017315755.1 Streptomyces beijiangensis | reverse complement strand
GGCCGGCGCGCTGGCCCGGGCACACGGCGGCCCCGACCCCGTCGTCACCGGCGGCTACCGGCTCGGCGACGTACGCCACATCACGGCGTCGTCGGAGCGTCTGACGGCCGAGCTCGGCTGGAAGCCGGAGGTCGGGTTCGACGAGGGAATGGCCGAATTCGCTAGGTCAGGGCTGCGGGGAGGGTGACCTCGAAGCGGCAGCCGCCCGTGACGTTACGGACGGCTGCGCGGCCCGCATGGGCCTCCACGATGCCGCGCACGATCGCCAGACCGAGGCCCGCAC
>NZ_JAFLRJ010001114.1 GCF_017315755.1 Streptomyces beijiangensis | reverse complement strand
TCGAGGACCAGGTCGACCTGGTTGACCTGGTGAAGCGGTCCGAGTCCGGCATGGTCACCGACCCGATCACGGTCTCCCCGGACGCCACGCTCGGCGAGGCCGACGCGCTCTGCGCCAAGTTCCGCATCAGTGGCGTCCCGGTCGTCGATCCGTCGGGCAAGCTGCTCGGCATCGGCGTCATGACCTCGCGCACCTGGCGCGCACGGTCCGACTCGAAGGCCATGTCGCGGTTGGTGACGATGCCGCTGGTCACGGGCCGGGTCGGCATCTCCGGCGTGGACGCCATGGAGCTGCTGCGCCGCCACAAGATCGAGAAGCTTCCGCTGGTCGACGCCGCGGGCATTCTCAAGGGCCTCATCACGGTCAAGGACTTCAAGAAGGCCGAGCAGTACCCGAACG
>NZ_JAFLRJ010001113.1 GCF_017315755.1 Streptomyces beijiangensis | reverse complement strand
CCTACGCCCGCGCCGTCACCGTCCTCAGCGACGGGCTGCGCGCCGGACTGCACGACGACGGCGGCGGGTTCTTCTCCGGAACGCTCCCCCTGCGCAAAGTCCCCGCGTACTCCCTCCTGGTCACGTACGACGACGCCGAGAACCCCCTGGACGTCCAGGACCCGTACCGCTTCCTGCCCACCCTCGGCGACCTCGACCTGCACCTG
>NZ_JAFLRJ010000115.1 GCF_017315755.1 Streptomyces beijiangensis | reverse complement strand
GCCCCGTCTACCTCCCCAACCGCGACCACCACGGCGCCTGGGCCAACTCCCGCGCCCTGGAGATCGCCCGAGTCACCCGCCACACCCCCGACCCGGCCGACGGCCGCTTCGAACGCGACGCACAGGGTGTGCCGACCGGCATGCTCNNGTCGTCGGCGCCCTGTGGTGGGACCGCGAGCGCGGCGCCGAACAGATACCGGAGCTGGTGGAGCGCCGTGCGGCCCTGCGCCACGGCCGGTTCCGCGCCGACTCGGTGAAGATGATGCTGGACGGGGTGGCCGAGACCGGCACGGCGGCCCTCCTCGACCCCTACCTCGACCGGTGCGGCTGCGTCACCGCCAACAGCGGCACCAGCTTCATCGACCCCGGGCAACTTCCGTCCTATGTGACCGAGTTGGATGCACTCGGCTTCCAGGTCCACTTCCATGCCCTCGGCGACCGGGCGGTACGCGATGCCCTGGACGCCGTCGAGGCGGCCCGCAGGGCGAACGGCCCCAGCGACACACGCCCGCACCTGGCCCACCTCCAGGTCGTCCACCCCGACGACATCAACCGCTTCCGCGCGCTCGGCGCCACTGCCAACATGCAGCCGCTCTGGGCGGCCCACGAACCACAGATGGACGAGCTGACCATCCCCTTCCTGGGCGCTGAGCGGGCGGCGCAGCAGTACCCCTTCGGTGCGCTCCTGCGCTCCGGCGCCACACTCGCGGCGGGCAGCGACTGGCCCGTCAGCAGCGCCAACCCCCTCGAAGGCATCCATGTCGCGGTCAACCGGGTCGTCCCCGGCGCCAAGGACCCGGTCTTCCTGCCCGAGCAGCGCATCGACCTCACCGCCGCGTTCGGCGCGTACACGGCGGGCTCCGCGTACGTGAACCACCTCGACGACACGGGCTCCGTACGCCCCGGCGCCCTCGCCGACCTGGTGGTCCTCGACCGTGACCCGTACGACGGCGACGCCGGGGCCATCGCCGAGACGAAGGTCGCGCTCACCTACGTAGGAGGGGAGCGCGTGTACGCCGCGCCCGGCTACTGACCGCCCGGTCGAAGCAGGACGCCGTCCCGCCAACTACCTTCGAGTCATGACCCTGGAAATGCAGACCCCTGTCCGAACCCGCGGCCGGCCCCGCCCCGCCGCATCCGCCCCGGCCGCCGGGTGCCGGCCGTGATCGCCGTCGTCGGCGCCGGACTGATGGGCGCGGCAACCGCCTGGCAGCTGGCCCGTGCCGGCCATGAGGTCACCCTGATCGAGGCGTACAAACCCGGTCACATGAAGGGGAGTTCGCACGGCAGCTCCCGTATCTACCGCAGGGTGTACGACGACCCCTTCTACATCGATCTCACCGGCAGGGCGGGGGAGGCCTGGAAGGAGCTGGAGAGCGACACCAACGCCGGTCTGCTCCGTACGACAGGAGGTCTCGACCTGGGCGAAGGACGGGACCCGGCCCGTCTCGCCGAGATCCTCGCCACCGCCGGAGTCCCGCACGAGCTCCTCACCGCGCAGGACGCGGGCGAACGCTGGCCGGGCATCCGCTTCACCGGCCCCGCGCTGTACCACCCCGACGCGGGCGTGATCGACGCCGACGCCACGGTCGCGGCCTGCGTACGGCGGGCGACGGAGCTGGGCGCGCGCGTCCTCACCGGCGTACGCATCGCCTCGGTCGAACCCCTGGGCGCGGCAAGGGCGTTGCTCCGCACCGAACAGGGCGGCGCCATCGTCGCCGACACCGTGGTGGTCGCCGCAGGCGCCTGGCTGCCCGAGTTCGGCCTGCCCCTGCCGGAGCTGCGCATCACCCAGCAGCAGGTCTTCCACTTCCGCCAGCGGGACCCGGAAGCGTCCTGGCCGACCCTGGTCTCCCAGGACGAACTCTCCCTCTACGGACTGCCCTCGGGCGCAGACGGCGGCGCGGCCCCCGCCGTCAAGCTCGCGGAGCACGACAAGGGCACCCCCACCACCGCCCGTACCCGCACCGGCGAACCGGACGAGTCCTCCCGGCTGCGGGTCTCCGGATTCGTGACCGACCGGCTCCCGGGTCTGGACCCCGAACCGGTGGCCGAGGCGACCTGCCTCTACACCACCACCCCCGACGAGGACTTCGTCCTCGACCGCCAGGGCCCCCTGGTGATCGTCTCCCCGTGCTCGGGCCACGGCGCCAAGTTCACCCCGCTCATCGGCGCCATGGCCGCCGCACTCGCCACCGGGGAGGGCGACCCGGAACCCCGGTTCTCACTCGGCCGCTTCCGCTAGCGGGCCGACGGACAGCCGTAGCCCACCCCCGACCCGTCAGCGGTGTCCGCGAGCGATCGCTTCCCGCCGGCTGGAACGTGTCACCCCAAGGGGTCGAAGGGTGGGGGCTGTTGGGCGGTCGCGATCCCGCGCACCCGGCCTCGTACCGCGAACCAGCCGAGCGCCAGGGCCGCGGCGATCGGCACGATCAACATCACGGTGTCGCGTCCGGCCCCGTCCGTGTCGAACCACATCATCACGACCACACCGGCCAGGAACGCGATCGTCAGCAGCTCGATCCACGGTGAGGCCCAGAGCCGGAAGTCCGGCCGGTCGAGCAGGCCCAGCTTGGACTGCCGTACGAACACCAGATGGCAGACCATGATCATGGTCCAGGTGGAGATGACGCCCAGTGAGGCGATGTTGGTGACGATCCCGAAAGCTTCCCCGGGCAGCCAGGCGTTGAGCGCCACACCGAGCAGCGCTACGCACGACGTCAGCAGGATCCCCGCGTACGGGACATGACTGCGGCTCATCCGTGCGGTGAAGCCGGGCGCCGAGCCCGCCATGGCCATCGAGCGCAGGATCCGCCCCGTCGTATAGAGCCCCGAGTTGAGGCTGGACATGGCCGGTGGACCACCATTTCTCCCAGCGCGCGTACGACGAAGAAGGCGAAGATCCCGCAGATCGCATACGCGAACGCCAGTGCCGGCCCCGCCTTGGCGAAGTTGCCGCCCGCACCGAGGAAGAGACCGGTGCCGATCGCCCCGCCGATCGCGATCATGCTGATGTGGCGGGGCTTGAGCGCCTTGCTGTATCCGGCGTCCCCCGCGTCCGAGACTTCCCGGGGGTCTTCGCGGATGTCCTTGCTCACGGGTGTGCCGTCTCGCCTTCGGGGCCAGGAGGTGGGGAGCGGTCAGGAACGGGAACCGAGGCTCGCGGGCCGCCGGTTCTGCGGCAGGCCGTGCGCGAGGTCCTCGGCGAGCAGCCGCTTGGAGATCGCGTCCACCGCGGCCCGCAGCTCGGAGGAGCGCGGTCGCCCGGTGTCCTCCTCCAGCTGCTGGTTGAGCCAGTCGGACCAGGCGGTCGCGATGGTGTCGGCCTCCCGCTGCCCGGCCGCCGTGTGCGAGTAGAGACCGCCGGCCCGGGTCAGATACCCCTCGTCGACCATCCGCTCGAAGACCGGCACCAGCACCTCGGGCGGCAGCCGGTGGCGGCCGGCGATCAGCCCGATGGAGGTGTGCCCGACCATCCGTGTGTACAGCTCGACCTGCATCACCGCCCAGGCGCCCGCCGGATCGAGGCGGGTGTCGGAGTCGGTGAGGATCTGCCGTGCGGTGTCCGGGCCCTTGGCGATGAGGATCTTGGCGACGGCCCCCTCCAGCAGACGCGAGGAGTCCCCGCTGGAGGGGGAGGCGAAGCCCTCGCCCATGTCGGTGGAGCCGGCGCGTGCGGTGTCGCGGAGCTTGACCTGCTTGAGGAAGAGCGCGACGACGAATCCGACGACCGCGACGGGCACGGTCCACAGGAAGACGGTCTGGATGGTGTCGGCGTACGCCTCGATGATCGGCTGGGCCGCCTTGGCCGGCAGCGTGTGCAGCCCCTCCGGGCTGGTCGCCGACTTGGCGATCTGCGCGGGAGGCAGTCCCGAGGCCTTCGCGGCCTCGGCGACCCCCGAGGTGAGGTTCGGCGCCAGGGAGTTGGTGTAGATGGTGCCGAAGACCGCGGTGCCGAAGGAGGAGCCGAGCGTGCGGAAGAAGGTGACGCCGGAGGTGGCGGTGCCGAGGTCCGTGTAGTCGACGGTGTTCTGCACGGCGATCGTGAGCACCTGCATGCACAGACCGATGCCGAGACCGAGCACGAACATATAGAGCGAGGAGAGCCAAGCGCTGGTGCCTGCCCCCATGAGCGACATCAGATAGAGCCCGAGCCCCATCACCAGCGAACCGACGATCGGGAAGATCCGGTACTTGCCGGTCTTGCTGACCACGTTCCCGCTGAAGATCGACGCGATCAGCAGACCGACGACCATCGGCAGGGTCCGGACGCCGGAAATGGTGGCCGAGTCCCCGTCGACGTACTGCAGAAAGGTCGGCAGGAAGGTCATCGCGCCGAGCATGGCGAAGCCCACGACGAAGCTGAGGACCGAGCAGACGGTGAAGACGGGGTTGCTGAAGAGGCGCATCGGCAGCATCGGCTCCGCCGCCCGGGTCTCCACCAGGCAGAACAGGCCGAGCGCGATGATGCCGCCCACGAAGAGGCCGATGATGGTGGGCGAGCCCCAGGCGTACTCGTTGCCGCCCCAGCTGGTGCCCAGGATCAGGGCGCTCGCGCCGACAGCGACCAGGGCGATGCCCAGGTAGTCGATGACCGGCTTGATCGCCGACTTCACCGTGGGGATGTTACGGGCGGCGGCGATGACCACGACGATGGCGATGGGGACGTTGACGTAGAACGCCCACCGCCACGTCAGGTGGTCGGTGAAGAGCCCGCCGAGCAGCGGCCCGATCACGGTGGCGACACCGAATACGGCGCCGATCGCGCCCTGGTACTTGCCGCGCTCGCGCAGCGGGATGACATCGGCGATGAGCGCCATCGCGGTGACCATCAGGCCGCCGGCGCCGATGCCCTGCATGGCGCGCCAGGTGATGAGCAGCGACATGTTCGTCGCCAGACCGCAGAGGAAGGAGCCGGTGATGAAGATGATCGCGGAGACCTGGAAGACCAGCTTCCGGCCGAAGAGGTCACCGAACTTGCCGACCAGGACGGTGGCGACGGTCTCCGCGAGGAGGTACGAGGTGACCACCCAGGACATGTGCTCCGCACCGCCCAGGTCCGAGACGATCGTCGGCAGAGCGGTGCCGACGATCGTCTGGTCCAGCGCGGCCAGGAGCATGCCGAGCATGATCGTGCCGAAGACGATGTTGCGCTGCCGTACGTCGAGGACGGGCGGTGCGGTCGGTGCGGTGTCGCTGGCAGTGGTCACACTGGCACCCTCACACCGCGTCAGGTGGCCCGCATGCGGGGTGGTCCGGACCGGTGATCACTCGTCGGCGACCGCTAACAGTCGAGGTAGGCGACATAGATCCAGACGCCGGTGGTTCCGCCCCACAGGTCGCCCATGATCCAGTCCCCTGTCCGCCCGCGGTAGTCGAGGTTCTGACCCCGGTTCACCTGGCCGAGGACCGGATACTCCGGTCCCGGTCCGCCCCGGTAATTGACGCCGTTGTCGTTGACCGTGCACACCAGGGCAGGGGCCCGGACGGCCTGCGGGCGGGACGCCGGGGCCGGGGCCGCGGTGGCGACGGTGGATCCGGCCAGGGCGAGGACGCCGACGGTGGCGGCGGTCAGTGTGCGCAGGGCGCGGGACAGCGTGGTGGATCGCATGGTGTCTCCTCAACAGATCGTGCAGGACTGCCTCGTGACCAAGGGTGACCTGATGCATTCCGTTCAGGAGGGGGTCGGGCGGACGGCAACCTGATCGAGTGAGGCCGCCGGAACAAACCCCGGACCGAAGCACGTACCAGCGCTCAAGTGCGCTCAAGTGCGCCGTCGTACGACGGGAATGACCAGGTCGGGGCGGTCCCACGCCACGGCGGGCGGACTGGCGGCCACCGTGCCGACCCTTTCCGCGCCCACGCTGAGGTAGAAGCCCTCGGAGGGCGGATGCGAGACCACCCGCACCTCGTCGAGACCGGCGGCGCACGCCCGGCTCACCATGTGCGCGATCAGCTCCCGGCCGATGCCGAGCCCCTGCGCGGAGTCGGCCACGAACATCAGGTCCAGCTCGGCGGCGTCGAGCAGCAGGGCATAGAAGCCGAGCACCCGCTCGTCCTCGCCCACGGCGACGTACACCTCGTGGATCTCGATGTAGTCGGGCCCGATCCGGTAACCGGCGATCATCGGCGCGTACGGGCCCTGATAGGCGCCCGATGTCCGTACAAGCCTGGTCAGCCGCTTGGCGTCCCGGGCGGTCGCCCGCCGGATCTCTGTCATACGGTGAGTATCGCCCACGGGCGCAGCCGTGATCATGCCGCCGGCGAACCACCGCTCTCGGCAAGGGCCTTGATCCCCTCGATGCTGCTCGCCCGGGTCGGCTTCCAGCCCAGCTCGGCCCCGGCCCTGGTGTTGTCCAGGCGCAGCTGGCTGCCCATGATCGTGCGGGCGAGCGGGGCGGCCCGCAGCACCCACCGCGGGACGGTCATGGGGCGCGGGGCGCCGAAGGCCTCGGCGGTCGCCCGGGTGTGTGCGGCAAAGCTGACCGGGGTGTCGTCGGCGATGTTGTACGCCCGCCCGGCGCGGTCGGTGCGCACGGCGGCGACGACCGCCCGGGCGGCGTCCCCGACCTCGACGAAGGACAGCGCCCGCCCGTGACCTTCGACGACGGGCAGGCCGCGCTTGCGCAGCAGCGGCACCATGTGGGCGTCGGTCACCCCGGCGCCGTAGAACATCCCGAAGCGGAGACAGATCCCCTCGATCCCGTCCGAGCCCAGCGTCAGCTCCTCCAGGGTGCGCATGGCGCCGACATGCTGCTCCAGTGCGGCGTCGGTGCCCTGGGGGCCGAAGGGGGTGCCCGACTCGGTCAGCGGCTCGACGCCGTGGTCCCCGTACCCGTACCCGAACATCATCGACTCGGCCACGAAGCGCCGTGCCCCGGTCGCGCGTGCGGCGTCGAGGAGATGCGTGGTGCCGGTGGTGCGGAGGACGTTGGTGCCGTGCATGTCCCGGTGGCGGGTGAAGGACTTGCCCGCCAGGGCGGTGGCGGCGTGCACCACGGCGTCGAAGCTGTACCCGTCCACGGCCCGCAGCACCGCGTCGCGGTCGAGCAGGTCGGCCCGTACGTCATTGGCCGCCCCGCGCCCGAGCCGGGTGACCGTGTGGCCGTCGGCGGTGAGGGCCTCGGTGGCGAGCGTGCCCAGGATGCCGCTTCCGCCTGCCAGCAGAACCTTCATGGTGTCCTCCGTGGATCGTGTGGATACCCAGAGGACAAGTGGCGGCGGCAGAACGTGACATCGGCGAATCGGCGTGCCGACCTGTTCGAATCGCAACTGTACGCGCTGTGTATAGTTTCTGGATGCTGGGCCTCCGCATCTTCGTCGGCCCTTCGACCCGTCATACCCACCCAGGGGGAACCGCTGTGCCGCACCACCTGTCCAAGGTCCGACTGAAACCCCTGGCCGGGCTGTTGACGGCCGCCTTCCTGGCTGCGGCACTGACCAGTTGCAGCTCCCTGCACGGGGTCACATCGCCGCGCAGCGCGAGGGACGGCGCACCGGAGGACAAGAAGGTCGCGGCGGGGGCGGTCGACTGCCGGAAGGCGAAGTGTGTCGCACTCACTTTCGACGGCGGTCCCAGCGCGCCCACCCCGAAGCTCCTCGACATCCTGAAGAAGGAGAAGCAGCACGCCACCTTCTTCCTGCAGGGCAAGGGGCATGTCGACACGTACCCCGAGACGGTCCGCCGTATGGCGGCCGACGGGAACGAGATAGCGAACCACACCTGGTCGCACGCGGTCCTCACGGACATCAAGCCGGCCCAGGTACGTGAGGAACTCTCCCGCGTCCAGGACCCCATCGAGAAGCTGACGGGCAAGAAGCCCACACTGATGCGTCCGCCGCAGGGCCGTACCGACGACGACGTCTCGAAGATCATGCGCGAGATGGGCCTCGCGCAGATCCTGTGGAGCGTCACGGCCAAGGACTACGAGACGACAGACACCGCGCTCATCACGAAGCGGGTACTCGACCAGACCAAGCGCGACGGCATCATCCTGCTGCACGACCGCTACAAGGGCACGATCCCGGCGGTTCCCGGGATCATCGCCGAGCTGCGCAAGCGCGGCTACACGATCGTCACGGTCTCCGAACTGATCGCCCCGTCGAAGCCGGAACCGGGCAAGGTCTACCGCCCCTGACCGCGCCGCGCGGGGTGCGGGAGCGGGCGGTGCGTCGCAGTCTGGAGTCATGAGTGCGCCGATAATCGTCCACCCGCCCAGCCCGTCCGGCGGCCGCCGTGTCACCGCGCAGGGCCAGATCCTGGGTCTCGCACACAGCGACAGGGATGTCACCGAGTTCCTGCGGCGTGCGGGGATCGAGGACGCCGAACTGGTCCTGGACGACCGCATGTGGGTGGAGTGGCGCGGCGGACGGGCGCACCGGTACGAGGCGGCATGACGCCGGACACCCCGCCCCCGGCCGAGGGTCACTACACGATCGGGGCGGTGTCGACCGACGACCCGAACAGGCTGCAGATGTTCGAGACCTACGGCATCAGGCCGGGTGCGTCGTTCCAGGTGATCAGGGAGAAACCCATCACGATCCTGACCAGGACCCATCTCCAGGTCATGCTCACCCAGGACGACTGGGACACGCTGACCTTCATGTCCTGACGCCACCAGGGTCAGCCGGCTTTCCGGGCCCGCTCGGCGAGGACCCCGCTGAGCGCTGCCTCGTTTAGGCAGCCTGCCGCGGTCGCCAGGCGCGGAGAGCCGCCCCGTGGTTACGCTCTTGCCCGTGTCCGTACTTCCCCTGGTCTTCACCAGCGGCTGGGCCAGCGGGATCAACGCGTACGCCGTGGTCCTGCTGCTCGGCATCTTCGGCGCGACCGGGCTGACCGACGAGGTCCCCGAGTCGCTGCAGCGGCCGGACGTCCTGATCGTGGCCGGAGTGCTCTTCCTGTGCGAGGCCGTCGCCGACAAGATCCCCTACGTGGACTCGGCCTGGGACACCGTGCACACCGTGATCAGGCCGGTCTCGGGTGCGGTCGTCGGAGCGCTGCTCGCCGGGCAGAGCGGGTCGCTCTCCGACCTGGCGGCGGGCGCGGTCGGCGGAACCACCGCGCTGGCGAGTCACACCGTCAAGGCCGGGACCCGTATGGCGATCAATACGTCGCCCGAGCCGTTCTCGAACTTCGCCATGAGCAGCGCCGAGGACCTCGGGGTCGGCGGAGTCGTGACGTTCGCGATGTTCCATCCGCAGGCGGCCGCGATCATCGCGGCGGTGCTGCTCGTACTCGGCCTGCTGGTGCTGTTCTTCCTGATACGGCGCATCCGGCGATTCCTGCGCCGCAGGGCTCAGCGGCGCGAGGAGAAACGCATCGCCCGTGAGACGCCACCGCCCTAGTGAGGGTCATCAGGCTCCGGCGGGTACGTTCCAGGTGCCGATCACCGGTTCGTCGTGCTCGGTGCCGAGCGAGCTGAGCGTCCCGGTGCCCGGGTGCCGGAGCAGCCGCCCGGCCTCGGGCGGCAGTCCCAGCCACCGGGCGGCGAGCACCCGTTGCAGGTGACCGTGCAGGACCAGCGCCACATCCCCGTCGGCCAGCAGCGGCCTGACCCGGTCCAGTACGGCGTCCACCCGCGCCCCGACCTCGGCGACGCTCTCGCCGGGGTGCCCGGCATCGCCGGGGACGACGCCGTCGCGCCAGAGGTTCCAGCCGGGCCGGGCAGCCGAGATCTGCTCTGCCGTCAAACCCTCGTAGCCGCCGTAGTCCCACTCCCACAGGTCGGGATCGGCGCGCAGGCCGGTGAGTCCGATCAGGCCCGCGGTCTGCACCGCGCGGCCGGCCGGGCTCGTCAAGGCGGCGACCACGTCCCTGGGCGCGAACACAGGAGCCAGCCTGCGGGCGGCGGCTCGCCCGGCCTCTGTCATCGGGACATCGGTCCTGCCCGCGTACTGACCGGTGCGGCTCCACGCGGTCTCACCGTGTCTGATCAATAGCAGCTCGCCCATGGCCGGGTACCGTATCAGCCGCTCCCGGAGCGGCCGGGCTCAGCGGATGTGACGACCGGAGATCGCGCGGGCGATGACCAGGCGCTGGATCTCGCTGGTGCCCTCGAAGATGGTGTAGATCTTCGCGTCGCGGTACCACCGCTCCACCGGGTGCTCCCTGCTGTATCCCGCACCGCCGAGGATCTGGACCGCCTTCTCCGTTGCGGAGACGGCCAGTTCGCCGGCCCGGAGCTTCGACATCGAGCCCTGGCCCGCATCGAAGGTCTTGTCATTGCGCGCCATCCAGGCCGCCTGCCAGATCAGCAGGCGTACCGACTCGATCTCCGTACGCATGTCCGCCAGGGCGAAGGCGATCGACTGGTTCTCGATGACGGGGCGGCCGAAGGCCTCACGGTCGCCCGCGTAGTCGAGGGCGTATTCGTACGCGGCCCGCGCGATGCCCAGCGCCTGCGCGCCCACCGTCGGGCGGCTGACCTCGAAGGTCGCCATCGCTGCCTGCCCCTTGGCGCGGCCGCCCTCACGGGCTCTGGCCAGACGGCGGTCCAGTTTCTCCTTTCCGCCGAGCAGGCAGTGGCCGGGGACCCGGACGTCGTCCAGGAACACGTCCGCCGTGTGCGAGGCGCGCAGGCCCAGCTTCTTGATCTTGCGGTTGCCTGCCAGACCGGGGGTGGCAGGCGGCACGATGAAGGCCGCCTGGCCGCGCGCTCCCAGCTCGGCGTCGACCGAGGCGACGACCACATGGACGTTGGCTATGCCGCCGTTGGTGATCCACGCCTTCTGGCCGTTGATCACCCACTCGTCCTTCGCTTCGTCGTAGCGTGCGCGCGTACGGAGGGAGGAGACGTCCGAGCCCGCCTGGGGTTCGGAGACGCAGAAGGCCGCCAGCTTCGGGTCGGTCTCGTCGCCGAAGCACTGGGGGACCCACTCCGCCAATTGGTCGGGCGTGCCCGAGGAGAAGATCCCGGCGACCGCGAGCGACGTACCGAAGAGGGCCATACCGATGCCGGCGTCGCCCCAGAAGAGCTCTTCGTTGGCGATCTGGAGGGAGAGTCCGCTCGGGTCGCCGTACATATCGGCCAGGGACTCGAATCCGTACAGGCCGATCTTGGCCGCCTCCTGGATGACGGGCCAGGGGGTCTCCTCGCGTTCGTCCCACTCGGATGCCGCCGGGCGGACCACGTCCGCCGCGAAGCCGTGGATCCACTCCTTCAAGTCCCGTTGTTCTTCGGTGAGTTCGAGAGAGAAGCCGCTCATGTCCCGGGTCCCTCCTCAGGCCTTGGGGATGTCGAAGTACCGGGTGAGGCCCGATGCCAGGCCCACATCGCCCGCGATCTTGAGCTTGCGCATCATGAACATCGTCACGGGATTGCCGTTGCCCGAGACCAGCTTGAGGAAGTCCGCGTCGCCCATCACCAGCGTCAGGCGCGGCTCCGTCTCCGAGCGGCCCGCCGTGACCGTGCAGGCGCCGTCCGCGATCGCCGTCTCGTAGACAGCTTCCGTCTCGCCGGTGACCTTCCAGCGGATGACGGCGTTGAGCGACCCCGCGGCCTCCGGGCGGAACTGACGCTCCATCCGGCCGAAGATCTCCGCCAGTACGCGTGTGCGCAGCTCGCCGTGGGCGATGTCCTTGATCTGCTGCGCCGAGAGCCCCTTGATGATCTTCGCGAACTCCTGCGGCGAGACCGCGGAGAAGTCCAGGGCGGCCAGGTCGTCGATGGAATGGTCTGCCACAGCCGGTTCCTTACTCTTGAGTAATCTTACTCTGGAGTCAGGTTATGGGCGCACGCGCGTACGGGCAAGAGCCGAATTGCCGTTGGGGGGCGAGGGCGCCGCCGTACCGTTGTGTCCCATGTGGTCGGCGCCGATGCGGACCGGAGGGTGTCGGCGCTCTGTGGCAGGCCGGGCTCGGTAGGGAGGAGAGCAACCTACGGGCCCGGGCGCTCTATGAACGACTGGGCTGCGTCGCATTCGACCGTCAGCCCGACTCGTGGGACGAGCAGGCGCCGGAGGGGTCGCCGCGCCGCTACGACCCAGACCTGAAGACGGCTCTCAGGTCTGCTTGCGCCGCTCTTCGAGTTCCAGTGCGCGCAGCACGATCTCCGTCGCGAATCGCCGGTCAGGATCGTCGAGTTGCTCGCCGAAGATGTCCTCCAGGGCGCGCATACGGTAGCGCACCGTCTGCGCGTGCACACTCAGGTGCGCACCGATCTGGGCAGCGGTCCCGCGCGTCGCCAGCCAGGCGTGCAGGGTCTCCACGAGACGGTCGCGACGGCTGGGGGTGAGGTCGGCCACGGGGGCCAGCTCGCGCTGGGCGAGCTGGGCGAGGAGCGGCGGGTCGGTCAGCAGCCAGAGGGTGACCATATGGTCCTCGCAGCGGACCGTGGGGGCGTCGTCGATGATGCCGCTCTCGATGAGGTCGAGCACCTGCCGCGCCCAGCGCAGCGCGTCCGACGCGCCCGTGAGGGGGACGGAGAGGCTGATAGCCGCGTGCACACCGGGGAAGGCGGCCTCCAGCATCAGCTGTCTTCGCTCGTCGAAGGGCCCGGGGAAGAGGAGGTGGGGCTGTGGTTCGGCGAGGTCGGCAAGGACATCGTTGTCCAGATTGACCTGCGGAACCCCCGCGGGAAAGCGTAAAGAGATCAGTGTGACCTGCTCCGGAAGCTCCCACCCCGTCTGCTCCGCCAGTTCGGCGATGGCGGTGCGCGGCACGGGCGACCCGGCGAGGATCAGATGGAGCAGCCGCCGGCGCACGGTGTCCGTGTGGTCCCCGTCGGCTGTCTTGACCTCCAAGTACCCTTCGCGGGAAAGGGATTCGAGTTCGTCCACGTAGGTGAGGAGCGCGTCGGCGAAGGTGAGCATCAGGGTGGGGGAGAGGTTGTAGCGCCGGCCGACCTTCTTCGCGCGGCGCAGGGCGACGCGGGCGCCGAGCCTGTACGCCCCGTGGAGCTCCTCCAGGCTCCGGCCCTCGTACGCCTCGAACCGCCCGAAGCGGCGGCACATCTCGTCGCGCAGGGTGGAGGAGGAGGTGGGCTCGGCCACCTGGTCCACGAAGACGGAGATGGACTGCTCGACGCCGACGCGGATTCCTTGCCCGTACGGGCCTTCGAGAAGGCGTGCGTACTCGGGATAGGCGCGCGTGACCTCCAGCCCGATCTCCTTGATCAGGCTGGGCAGTTCGGGCCGCATGACCGCGGCGAACTCCTGAGGCAGCGGTCCCAGCGGTTCATCGATGTCCGAGGGTTGTGCGACTCCCGGCATGATTCAGACCCCTTGCTCTCCGGCGCCCGGTGGGGGGTGGGCCGACGGGAGAGCGCTCCCAGCGGCCGTCAGGTGCGCACCGACTTGGCTGCTGAACATAGACCACGCTGGTGCTGATGGACACGGTTGTGACAGGACGTCGCGTATGGGGCATGTATCCGGCCATGGTGTTCCGGCCGGAAGCGGACATGCGTAAACGGTGACGAGCTGCGTATCGCCAATTGTCATGCGGTGACAAGAAAAGCGGCCGGCGCCGTCGGGCCCCATGGAAGCCGCGCCGAAGTTGGCGGGATCCGCTCGCTCGTCCACCGGCGCGGAGGGTGACCGGGAGCGGCGTCAGGAATAGACCCGCGGGCCGGTGGCGGGCACCTGGCAATTTTTGGCAACAGATGAGTGACTTCCGGGATTCCTCTGTCATGGAGTGCGCACCCATGAGCCCGGCGCACTCGGACGGGACCTGCGCGGTATCCGCTGTCGCACCGTACCGCCGTACCCGTACGGGCATGATCCGGACGCCTCGGATGTACTCACTCGGTGACAAGAATCTGCGGCCGACCACTCACTCGGAGACAGAAAGCGGGCTGCTGAAAGCAAGTTTGGGTTTTCTTCGACGCGACCTATTGCGGGCCACGTTACCCGTCCGTAGCGTCATCGCCGCACGGTGGGACGGACGACAGCGCGGGAGCCGGTCGACTCGTCACCACCGGGTGAACCCCTCGGAAGTTGTAGTTCTCTGGGGGATATGAATCCCTCAGCCGGAGCAATACCCCACGAAGGGAAACGCATAATGCGTAAGTTCGCCCGTAGAGCCGCCCTAGTAACCGGCGTACTCGGCGCAGCAATCGGCCTGACCGCGACCACGGCAACGGCCACGACCACCGTCAGCTGGCACGCGACCCCGTCCGGCGCCTACACGGCCCACGCCGTCAGCCCGACCCTGACCGTGCCGGCGGCGGTCCTCACCTGTGCCTCCTCCGACGTGACCGCGGGAACCCTCAACGCGACCAGCGCCACCGGCGCAGGCATAGGCAACATCAACACCATCACCTTCACCACCTGCAAGGTCGCCGGCATCAGCTTCAACGTCACGATGAAGACCACTCCCTGGAAGATCGACGTCTCGGCTGTGAACGCCACCAACCCGCAGTGGGTGGACGGCCAGATCAGCGCCGTCTCCGCCCACATCGCGGGCGTCGGCTGCACCGCCGACTTCACTGGTACCGTCGCCGGCCACTACGAGAACAACACCGGAAACCTCGTCCTCCCGGGCACCAGCACGACGCTGATCGCGTCCAACGCCAGCTGCCTCGGACTCATCAGCAACGGCAACGTGGCGAAGTTCAAGGCCTCGTACGCGGTGAGCACCCACCCCTCGATCACCACCCCGTAGCTGTCGGGGTACTTCCGGGTCCGGGGCGACGGAAGCGGCCAATAATGCCGCCCGTCGCCCCGGACCGCTGCTCGGTACGGGCGGTCGGTGCGCCGAGGGATTGCTCACTCATTGATAAGAAAGTCCGGCGGTTTACTCACTCGGAGACAGAAGGCGGGCTGCTGAAACCAAGTTTCCGTTTTCTTCGGCGCGACCTGTTGCGGGCCACGTTACCCGTCCGTAGCGTCATCGCCGCGCGGGACGGTCGACGGCGCGGGAGCCGGTCGACTCGTCGCCACCGGGTGAACCCCTCGGAAGTTGTAGTTCTCTGGGGGATATGAATCCCTCGGCCGGAGCCATGCCCCACGAAGGGAAACGCATAATGCGTGAGTTCGCCCGTAGAGCCGCCCTGGTGACCGGCGTACTTGGCGCAGCGATCGGCCTGACCACGACCACGGCCTCGGCCACGGCGACGTTGTCCTGGCACGTGGCGCCGTCCGGCCCCTTCACGGCCCACGCTGTCTACCCGACGCTGACCGTGCCAGCGGCCACCTTCCCCTGCGTGTCCTCCGACGTGACCGCGGGAACCCTCGCGGCGACCAGCGCCACCGGCAACGGCATAGGCAACATCAACAACATCAAGTTCACCACCTGCAAGATCGGCGCTACCGACTTCGCCATGACGATGAAGGTCACACCCTGGAAGATCGACGTCGCGGCGATCAATGTCACCAACCCGCAGTGGGTCGACGGCAAGATCAGCAGTGTCTCCGCCCACATCAAGGGGTCCGCCTGCGACGTCGACTTGACAGGCACCATCCCGGTTCATTACGAGAACGACACCGGCAACCTCGTGCTCCCGGGCACCGGCACAACGCTGATCGCGTCCAGCGCCAGCTGCTACAACCTCATCAAGAACGGCGACGTGGTCAAGCTCAAGGCCACGTACGCGGTGAGCACACACCCGTCGGTCACCACACCGTAGCTGCCCGGCATTTCAGGGTCCAGGGCGACGAACGCGGCTCATGCCGCCCGTCGCTCCGGGCCGTTCTGTACGGGTGCTCGGCACAGCGGGTGCTCGGCACAGCGATCGGAGAGAGTGGAGTGGGCGTGGATGTGAGGTACCCGGCGGGCCGCAACAGCCGTTCGGTGCGGGTGGCTTCGGTAGCGGCGGCGGCGATGGTCGCCGGACTGCTCTCCGGAGGTGGATCGGCTGCCGACGAGGGCAACAAAGAAGCAGGGACCGCGGCCCCGGTCACGATCGAGTACGACTGCAAGCTGCCCTCGGGGGCGGTCCGTGCCGCGGTCAGGATCGCCGCAGCCTATCCCGAGTCGGGGGAAGCCGGCAGACCGATGGACCCGGGGCCCGTGACGGTCGGCATGAGTCTGCCGCGTTCCGGCCTCGGTGCGGCGCTGCCCCCCGATACGACGGTGGTGCAGAGCACGGCCACCCTCGCCGTCCAGGTCGCCCAGAACGGCCGCACCGCAGAAGCGCAGTGGAACGGGCTGGCCGCGCCCGGCGCCCCGGTCCCGCCGCAGGGCGACCTTGAACTCTCCCACCAGGGTGCGGTCCCCACCGTGACCGTGAACGCCCCGGGGGTCGTCGCCCTGACGGCCGGCAGGCTCACCGTCGAAGTGAAACCGCTGGTCGCCTCGGAAGACAAGGACCCGGGAGCCGGGCTCACGTTCAGCTGTGACCCCGCGGCGGGCGAGAGCGGCCGCTTCGCGACGGTGACGGTCCCGGGCGCCACGGAGAGCTCGTCGCCCACGGGGTCCCCGACCTCGGACGACCCCGGTGGGAAGCAGCGGAAGGGCATCGCGCTGGGACCGCAGGACGGACCGGTCACCGCAGCGGAGAAACTGTGCAAGGCCCCCCTGCCCAAGGGAAAACTCGACGCCAGCGAAGCGCCCCCGGCGCCCAAGCTCCCCGATGGCCGGGTCCCGACTGAGTACGATGTGGGCGCGGGAATGCAGACGTGCTCCTACGCTGTGGGGCTGGCGAATGTGCGCAAGCTGAACGGCGCGATGATCATCAACGACCCGCAGAAGAAACCGGTGCAGATCGGCATCGCGGCGATGATGCACACCGCGTTTAGGGAACCGGACGAGAACAACGAGGGTTACTACATGCGGTTCGACTCGCTGGGGCAACTGGACCTTCCCGACGCGGAGTCCACGTTCCTGGCGTTCGGATTTGAGCCCGTCTCCGCGAAGGTCAGGTTCGAGAACGGGCCCATCACCGTCTCCACGGGAAACATCGGGGCCGACGCCGACGCCGGGGTTTTCTCCACGGCGTATTTCAAACAGTCTCTTCGGCTGTACGACGTGAAAGTCAACGGCGTACCACTCGACGTGGGAAAGAACTGCGGCACCTCCAGGCCGTTCAAGGTCGTGCTCAACGGAGGAGCCAGGTACCCCAACGTATTCGCGGGCGGAATTCTCGAGGGTGACGTCACCATTCCCTCTTTCTCCGGGTGCGGTACAGGCGGCGAGAATCTGAACTCCCTCTTCACCGCCCAGATCTCCGGCCCCGGAAATCACGTCGTCATGAACCAGGGAAACGCGTGTGTGCAGGACCAGCCGGACAACACCCCATGCCCCCCGTTGATCCCCGCACTGCCCACCTCGCTGCCGAAGGCGCCGTAGCGGCGCCCGGCACAGCGCGCACATGCCGGTGGGGGCCGGCCCCTTCGATCAAGGGGCCGGCCCCCACCGGTGTGCGGTCGGCGGCTACTTCACCGCGGAGTGCCAGTACTGGGCGAGCGCCTTGCCCTGGTCGGGCGCGACGGTACTCGGGTCGTTGATGGTGGCGACGTAGGTCGACGCGCCGTTCAGAGCCACGCTGTTCTTGCCCGACGCGGCCGGCAGGCCGGTCTTCAGGTTGACCGCCCAGTCGAGCAGCCCGGCGCCGCAGCCGCTCGCTCCGGGGACCGTGAACGTGGAGTCGCCCTGGTTCGCACCCGTGAGGTTGATCCGGCCCATGACGCCGTCCGGGTTGGACGTGCCGTTGGCGTCGAACGCCTCCGTGCTCGCCTCGGGCTGCGTCACGTTCTGGGGCTTCAGCACGATCGGTTTGGCCGCGGAGCCGATGTAGCACTTGTCGCCCAGGAGCGGGTTCTGCAGATGGATCCTGACCGGCAGGGTCACGATCGGCTCGCCGGTCGTGGTTCCCGCCAGCAGCTGGAAGTCGCTGGGCGAGTTGACGGACTCGATGGTCGCGGTGACCTTGTTGAGGGTCGCGTTGGTGATCGACTTGCAGACGCCGCTCACCACCGGGACGTTGCTCGGGCACATGAGCCCGAGCAGTCCGCCCGGAAGCGTCGCCGAGTCGGCCACCAGGGCGCCGCCCGCGGGAGACACCAGGGTGGACCCGCCGTCCGGGTGGGTGACCACACCGATCTGCAGGTCGCTGGCGCCGGTCGGGACCGTGGTGTTCCCGAGCTTGATGACACCGCTGGCGGAGTGCGAGGACACACAGAGTGCCGTGTCCGTCATCCCGTCGGCGGCGAGCATGGTCGGGTGGTCGACCGGGCATCGGGTGAACGAGCCCCAGACGCCGTTGAGCTGTGTCTGCGCGGTCGCCGTCCCCATGGCCATGACGGTGGAGAGTGCGGTGAAGGCGCCGAGCGCGCTCACCCTTACCCGGGTGGAAACAGGTCTCATGTCTTCCCCTATTCGGCGGCCATCGATGTGACAGCGGTGCACCGGAGTTGTCGGGTCTGGAACGTGCACGGTGAATTGATCTGAGCGAGGCCGATTCCACCTCCGTATTCACCGGACCGTGACGTTACTGGCGGGAAACACGCGAGCACAATGCCGAGGTTTGATAAATGTCCGCCTCGGGTCATTTCTCGTACGGGGGTGAGTGGGGCGCCGTCTCTCTTTGTCAATCGGTGCGCAAAATCGCGGTGTTGGGCCGTCCGTACGATCGCCGCGGCCCGACAGGTCCGGGCCGAGGCGTATCCCGTTCGCGTTCACCGCCAAGTCGATCTAGCGTCACTCGCCATGACGAGTACCACCGAGGGCGTACAGCCCTTCCGCATCAACATCCCCCAAGCCGATCTGGACGACCTCGACGACCGCCTCGACCGCACACGGTGGCCCGACCAGCTCCCCGGCGTCGGCTGGGCGTACGGCATCCCGCGCGACTATCTGCAGGAGCTGGCCCACTACTGGCGCCACGCGTACGACTGGCGGGCCGCCGAGGCCAAGCTCAACTCATGGCCCCAGTTCACGACCACCATCGACGGGGCCAACCTCCACTTCGCCCACATCCGCTCGCCCGAGCCCGGCGCCACTCCGCTGATCATGACCCATGGCTGGCCGGGGTCGATCGTGGAGTTCGCCGAGGTCGTGGGCCCGCTGACCGACCCGCGCGCCCATGGCGGCGACCCGGCCGACGCCTTCCATCTGGTCCTGCCGAGCATCCCCGGCTTCGGTTTCTCCGGGCCCACGTACGAGACCGGCTGGGAGTTCCGCCGGGTCGCCGCCGCCTTCGCGGAGCTCATGGAGCGGCTCGGCTATCAGCGGTACGGCGCCCAGGGCGGTGACTGGGGCTCCGCCATCTCGCGGGAGCTCGGGCGTACGCACCCGGACAAGGTCATCGGCGTACACCTCAATCTGATTCCCGGTTCCGGGGTCACCGAGGAGCCCGGAACCGACGAGCTCGCCGCGCTGAGCCCGGCCGAGCGCGAGCGGGCGCTGTCCTCCTGGCGCCGCTACCAGGAGTGGGCGCGTGAGCGGCAGGGGTACGCCGACATCCAGACGACCCGGCCGCAGACCCTCGCGTACGGGCTGACCGACTCGCCCGTCGGCCAACTCGCCTGGATCGCCGAGAAGTTCAAGGAGTGGACCGACTCGAAGGACCGGCCGGAGGATGCCGTGGACCGCGACCAGCTCCTCACCAACGTGATGCTGTACTGGCTGACCGGCACCGCCGGCTCCGCCGCCCGTATCTATTACGAGCGCGCCCATGCCGACTACTGGGGCAACCCGCCCGAGCTCTCGTCCACGCCCACCGCGCTGGCCGACTTCCCGCAGGAGAACTTCATCCCGATGCGGCACATCGCGGAGCGGACGAACAACATCGTGCAGTGGACGGAGCACGAGAAGGGCGGGCACTTCGCCGCGATGGAACAGCCCGAGCGGCTCGTCGCGGACATCCGGACATTCTTCCGGAAACTTCACCAGCTGTCCCATACTGCCTGATCCGGCGAGGCTGTCCTATATCGATAAAGCGGTTTGCCGCCGGTTCCGGTCGTCGCACGGAAACGGCCCGGGATTTATCACTCGCCGATAAGTTTTCAGGCCCGCGTACTCAGCCGACGCCAAGAAAAACATGGCTGGTCAGCGGTGTGCGGAAACTTGGAGACCTGGTATTGCGAGCCAGGTTACCCGGCCGTAACGTCCCTCTGGTGGGTAACTGCCGCAGCTGAGGCGGGGGTTGCCCGCATGCCCGACATGGAGTCCCGCCACGCCCCCTTCGTGCGGGATTCCCTACGGGAGAGCTCGCCGGCCCGATCCCTCCTTCCGGGTGGAGCTCTCGAGGTGGGGCCTCGCGGTCCCGGCCCTCCGGGCCGCGGGGTCCCACCTGCACAACAGGCTCTCAGTGCGCACTTTTCGACAAAGTTCCCCGGCTGACTTGTCATCGGGTGACAAGTAATTCGGATCTTGTCGAATTCCCTGTTCAAGGGCTTGTCCTGGCGGTGATTGTGAACCTAGCGTGCGCCTCTCGGTGCACTTCTGTCACAACGTGAGTGCATGCAGGAGGTGAGATGGGAATCGAAGTAGTCGTCGAAGGCCTTACCAAGTCCTTTGGCAGGCAGAACATCTGGCAGGACGTGACACTCACGCTCCCCGCCGGGGAAGTCAGCGTCATGCTCGGTCCTTCCGGTACGGGCAAGACCGTGTTCCTCAAGTCCTTGATCGGGCTGCTCAAGCCGGAACGCGGACGCGTCCTCATCAATGGGGTCGACATGGTCAACGGCCGTGAGCGCGACATCAATGAGACCCGCAAGCTCTTCGGGCTGATGTTCCAGGACGGGGCGCTTTTCGGGTCGATGACACTCTTCGACAACATCGCCTTCCCGCTGCGCGAGCACACCAAGAAGAAAGAGTCGGAGATTCGCCGCATCGTCATGGAGCGGATGGATGTCGTCGGGCTCCTCGGCGCCGAGGCCAAACTGCCCGGTGAGATATCGGGCGGTATGCGCAAGAGGGCGGGGCTGGCGCGGGCGCTGGTGCTCGATCCGCAGATCATCCTCTGCGACGAGCCCGACTCCGGGCTCGATCCGGTACGGACCGCCTATCTGTCGCAGACCTTGATCGATCTCAATGCCCAGATCGACGCGACCATGCTGATCGTCACCCACAATCTCGACATCGCGGCCACCGTTCCCGACAACATGGGGATGCTGTACTGCAGGAACCTCGTCACCTTCGGGCCCCGCGAGGTACTGCTCACCAGCCGGGAGCCCGCCGTCGCGCAGTTCCTGGCCGGGCGGCGCGAAGGGCCCATCGCCATGTCCGAGGAGAAGGACGCGGCCACCCTCGCCGCCGAGCAGCTCAACGGCAGCGCCGCGTACCTCGATGAACCACGGGCGATCCAGCCGCAGTTGGAGCCGTCCCCCGGACTCCCCGAGCGCCAGGCCGTCATGCGGCGCCGCGAACGGGTCCTGGGGATGATGTCCCAGCTGCCCGAGGCGGCACGCACGGCCATCATGAAGAGTTACGCGGCCCCCGCGGGCGGGGGTGTGCAGTCGTGACCGCACAGTTACCGGTACGGCCCGCCGAGCCGCCGGAGACCAACGCTGCCGGCAGCCGGTCCGGGCACTCGGGGGTCAAGCCCCCACTGCGCGTACTCGCCCCGCTGCGGGAGACCGGGAAGCTCTTCGCGCTCGGGATCGCGGTCAGCCGTGCGATCTTCCGACGCCCCTTCCAGATGCGGGAGTTCATCGAGCAGTTCTGGTTCATCGCCAGCGTCACCATCCTGCCCGCGGCACTGGTCTCCATTCCCTTCGGGGCCGTCATCGCGCTTCAGGTGGGTTCGCTGACGCAGCAGCTCGGCGCCCAGTCCTTCACCGGTGGGGCGAGCGTGCTCGCCGTCATCCAGCAGGCCAGCCCGCTCATCGTGGCCCTGCTCATCTCCGGCGCCGGCGGTTCCGCCATCTGTGCCGACCTCGCCTCGCGGAAGATTCGCGAAGAGCTCGACGCCATGGAGGTCATGGGGGTCTCGCCCATTCAACGGCTCGTCGTGCCGAGGGTGTTGGCCACCATGTTCGTCGCCCTCCTGCTCAACGGGCTGGTGTCCGTCGTCGGCACGCTCGGGGGCTACTTCTTCAACGTCATCATGCAGGGCGGCACCCCGGGCGCGTACCTCTCCAGCTTCTCCTCGCTCGCCCAGCTTCCCGACCTCTACATCAGCGAGGTCAAGGCGCTGATCTTCGGCTTCCTCGCCGGGATCGTCGCCGCCTACCGCGGGCTCAACCCACGCGGCGGCCCCAAGGGCGTCGGTGACGCGGTCAACCAGTCCGTCGTCATCACCTTCATGATGCTCTTCTTCGTGAACATGGTCCTCACGGCGATCTATCTCCAGATCGTCCCCGCGAAGGGGAGCTGACCCGATGTCCATGCTCGGCTGGCTCGACCGATCAGGCGACCAACTCACCTTCTATGTGAGGGCCTTGATCTGGATCCCGCGCACCCTGCGCCGATATATGAAAGAGGTCCAGCGCCTCCTCGCCGAAGTGGCCTTCGGTAGCGGCGGCCTCGGCGTCATCGGCGGCACCATCGGCGTGATGATCGGCATGACCCTCTTCACCGGCACCGTCGTCGGGCTGCAGGGGTACGCCGCCCTCAACCAGATCGGCACCGCAGCCTTCACCGGCTTCATCTCCGCGTACTTCAACACCCGCGAGATCGCGCCTCTCGTCGCCGGACTCGCCCTCTCGGCCACCGTCGGCGCCGGTTTCACCGCCCAGCTCGGCGCGATGCGCATCAACGAGGAGATCGACGCGCTCGAAGGGATGGGCGTGCGGTCGATGCCGTACCTCGTCACCACCCGCATCATCGCCGGGGTCGTCGCGATCATCCCGCTGTACGCGATCGGGCTGCTCAGCTCCTACCTCGCCTCGCGCATCGTCACCGTCATGTTCAACGGCCAGTCCGCGGGCACCTACGACCACTACTTCAATCTCTTCCTCTCCCCCGACGACGTGATCCTGTCGGTGCTCAAAGTGCTGATCTTCAGCGTGATGGTGATCCTGTCCCACTGCTACTACGGTTTCCGCGCCACCGGCGGCCCGGCCGGCGTCGGCGTCGCGGTCGGCCGCTCGGTCCGTAACGCCATCGTCCTCATCAGCGTCACCGACTTCTTCCTCTCCCTGGCCATCTGGGGCGCGACGACGACCGTGAAGGTGGCGGGATGAGCGCGCAGACGGTACGGCGCCGGAGTGCCGGAGTGGTGTTCGTCATCGTGCCCGCGCTGCTGGTGTGGCTGTCGGTGTCCGTGTACCAGAAGGACTTCACCCGCTCCACGACCATCCGCGTGGACACCGACACCGTCGGCAACGAGATGCACCCCAACGCCGACGTGAAGCTGCGCGGCGTGGTGATCGGCCAGGTTGAGTCCATCAGTGCCGACGGCACCGGGGCGCGGCTCACCCTCGCCATCCAGCCCGACAAGCTCGGACAGGTCCCCTCCGACGTCACCGCGCAGATGCTGCCGACGACGCTGTTCGGGGAGCGGTACGTCGCCCTCGTACCGCCCGCCCATGCCTCGGCCGAGCCGCTCAGGGCCGGGGACACCATCGCGCAGGACCACTCGCGCAACGCCATCGAGCTGGAGCAGGTGCTCGACAACGTGCTGCCGCTGCTCACCGCGGTGAAGCCCGAGAAGCTCTCCGCGACACTCTCCGCGGTCTCCACCGCGCTGACCGGGCGCGGGCAGCAGCTGGGCGACACCTTCGAGACCCTCGACGCACACCTGAAGAAGCTCAACCCCCAACTCCCCACCCTCAACCGGGACATCGCGGAGCTGGTCAAGGTCACCCAGGTGTACGCGGACGCCGCACCCGACATCCTCACCGCGCTCAACGACTTCACCACCACCAGCGCGACCCTCGTACAGCAGCAGGCCGATCTGGCCGGGCTCTACGGGTCCACCACCAAGACCGCGCAGGACATCACCGCCTTCCTGCGCCAGAACCAGGACAACATCATCCGGCTCGCCTCCGTCAGCCGCCCGACGCTGGAGCTCCTCGCGAAGTACTCGCCCGAGTTCCCCTGCACCCTGCGCACCCTCGCGGGCTTCGTGCCCGCCATGGACAAGGCGCTCGGCAAGGGGACCAAGCAGCCGGGGCTGCACGTCAGCCTGGTGTCGGTGCCCTCGCTCGGGAAGTACGTCCCCGGGAAGGACACCCCCGTCTACACCGCGAACGGCGGACCGCACTGCTACTCGGTCCCGTACATCGGCAAGACCGCGCCCACGGCCGCGACCGCCACCAGCAGGAGCGACAGCCTGGGCCTGCCCAACTCGCCGCAGGAGAACCAGCTCGTCAACGAGCTGCTCGCACCGGGCGCCAAGGTGCGTCCTGCAGCTCTTCCCGACTGGAGCAGCCTGCTGGCCGGTCCTGTCTTCCGCGGTGCGGAGGTGAAGCTCAAGTGAAGCGCCGCAGCCTTACCGGACCGATCGTCAAGTCCTCCATCTTCGTCATCGTCACCTCCTTGGCAACTGCCGTACTGGGGCTGTCCATCGCCAACTCCGACGTCAGCGACACCGTCTCCTACAGGGCACGGTTCACCGACGCCACCGGGCTGCTCGAGGGCGACAGCGTGCGCATCGCCGGGGTGAAGGTCGGTCAGGTCGAGTCCATCAAGGTCGCCGACCGGCGGGTCGCCGAAGTGAGGTTCGCGGTGAAGCGGGGCCGGGAGCTGCCCGCCTCCGTGACCGCGTCCATCAAGTACCTCAACATGGTCGGACAGCGGTACGTCGACCTCGACCAGGGGAGCGGGCCCGTAGGGCAGCACTTCGCGGCCGGGGCGACCATCCCGCTGGCGCGCACCACTCCCGCACTCGATCTGACCCAGCTCTTCAACGGATTCCAGCCGCTCTTCCAGGGGCTGGCCCCGACCGAGATGAACCAGCTCGCCGGGTCCATCGTGCAGGTGCTCCAGGGCGAGGGCGGGACGGTCGACAGCCTGCTGCAGCACGTGGGGTCGCTGACCACCACCGTCGCGGGCAAGGACAAGGTCATCGGCGAGGTCATCAAGAACCTCAACACCGTCCTGACGACCGTCAACGACCGCGAGACGAACTTCAACGACCTCGTGGTGACGCTGCAGCAGCTGGTCACCGGGTTCTCCGGAGACCGTAAACCGCTCGGTGAGGCCATCACCGCGATGGGGGGACTGACCACCACGACGGCCGGACTGCTGCAGGACGGCAGGGAGCCGCTGAAGAAGGACATCGCCGAACTCGGCCGCGTATCAAAGCGGTTGGGCGACAGCACGCCGCAACTGGAGAACTTCCTCCAGAAGACGCCTGCCAAGATGCAGGCCGTCACCCGGCTCGCCAGTTACGGATCATGGCTCAACCTCTATCTCTGCGAGGCGAAGGTGACCGGCGTGACCACCTCGGACGGCAGCAAGCCGCCCACCGGCATCGCGATCACGGAGCCGAGGTGCCAGGGATGATGAGGATGAAGTCGGTACGGGAGAGAAACCCGGTCGCCGTCAGCATCGTCGGGCTGCTGGTCCTCGCGCTGATCGGGCTCGCCGCCTACCGGGCCGACTCGCTGCCGATCATCGGGGGCGGGACCGCCTACACCGCCGACTTCACCGAGTCGGCGGGGCTCAAGGACGGTGACGAGGTCCGGATCGCCGGCGTCAAGGTCGGCAAGGTGACCGAGGTCGGGCTCGACGGCGCCAAGGTGAAGGTGACCTTCAAGATCAAGGATGCCTGGGTGGGGAACTCCAGCACCGTGGCCATCGCCATCAAGACACTGCTGGGCGACAAGTACCTGGCGCTGGACCCGGTCGGCACCGGCAAGCAGGATCCCTCCAGCCGGATACCGCTGACCCGCACCACCTCTCCGTACGACGTCACCCAGGCCTTCAACGGGCTGAGCGACACCATCGGGGAGATCGACACCGCGCAGCTCGCCAAGAGCTTCGAGACGATATCGGCGACCTTCAAGGACTCGCCGCCCGATGTGAAGACGGCGGCCGACGGGCTCTCCGCCCTGTCGAAGACGGTCTCCGAGCGCGATGCGGAGCTGGCGAAGCTGCTCAAGGGCAGCAAACAGCTGACGAAGACGCTGTCCGGCAAGAACACCGCCTTCGAAGCGCTGCTCAAGGACGGCAATCTGCTGCTCGGGGAGATCAAGAACCGACGCGACGCCATCCATCTGCTGCTCACCGGAACCAGGGATCTGGGCACCCAGCTCTCGGGCCTGGTCGCGGACAACGACAAGCAGCTGCAGCCGACGCTGACCGCGCTCAGCAATGTCACCGCCGTGCTCCTGAAGAACCGCAAGAGCCTCGACAAGGCGCTGTCGCTCGCCGGGCCCTACTACCGGCTCGTCGGCAACACGCTCGGGAACGGCCGCTGGTTCGACAGCTACATCTGCGGCCTCGTACCCAAGAACTACCTGCCCGAGGGCACGCCTCCGGCCACCGGATGCATGTCGCCCAAGCTGACGTCGGGGGGCACCCGGTGAAGAACACCACCAGACGCGCCGTGACCATCACCGCCTCGCTCGCCGTCGTCGCCGCCGTGGCGACCTCGGGGGTCATTGCCTTCGAGGACTCGGGCGGCACCAGGATCACCGCCTACTTCGAGCAGGCGACCGGCGTCTACGCCGGATCCGACCTGCGGATCCTCGGAGTGAAGGTCGGCAAGGTCGAATCGGTCAGACCGGAGGGGAAGGAGGTGAAGGTGGTGCTCGTCCTCGACAAGGGGGTGAAGGCGCCGGCGGATGTGCACGCGGTGGTCGTCGCACCGAGCGTCGTCGCCGACCGGTACGTACAGCTCTCGCCCGCGTACAGCGGAGGGCCCGAGATCCAGGACCACGCCACACTCGCCGCCGACCGCAACGCGACACCCGTGGAGGTCGACCAGCTGTACGCGAGCATCACCAAGCTCGCCACGGCGCTCGGCCCCAAGGGTGCCAACTCCCAAGGGGCACTGGCCGATCTGCTCAAGACCGGGGCCGCCAACCTCAACGGGAACGGCAAGGCGATCGGGGACTCGATCGAGCAGTTCGGCAAGGCGAGCAAGACCCTGGACAAGAGCAGCGCGAACCTCTTCGACACCCTCGCCTATCTGCAGTCCTTCACGACGATGCTGAAGAACAACGACGGCAACGTACGGGACGCACAGGAGCAGCTCTCCACCGTCACCGGGTTCCTCGACGACGACAAGGAGAACCTGGGCGCCGCGCTCAAGGAGCTCGGTTCGGCGCTCGGGCAGGTCAAGGCGTTCATCGAGAAGAACCGTGGCGCGCTGAAGAAGAACATCGACCAGCTGCGGCCGATCACCGAGACCCTCGTCAAGCAGCGCGCCTCGCTCGCCGAGATGCTCGACACCGCGCCGCTCGCCGCCGGGAACCTGCTCAATGCGTACGACCCGGAACGGCGCACCATCGACGGCCGCGGCAACGTCAACGAGCTCAGCATGAATCCCGCGCTGAACAGTGCGAGCGGGGGAGCCGGCAGCGGGATCGCCGGTCTCGTGCCCGTACAGCCTTCGCAGCAGAGCGGGCTGCCCGCCCTGCCGCTGCCGGCCGTCGGCGATGTGTACGGCTCCCCGGCCAAGAGCAAGGGGGCCGGACAGTGAAGCGACACATTGCCGGCAGTACGAGAGCCGTGGCTGCGGCCGCTCTGGCCGTCGGGTTCTCGATGACACTCGGCGGGTGCTCGGCGCCCTCGTTCGACGGCATCGAGTCCTTGCCACTGCCCGGCGGAGCCGACCTCGGCTCGCATCCGTACGAGATCACCGCCGACTTCAATGACGTCCTCAATCTGATGCCGCAGTCGGCGGTCAAGGTCAACGACGTCTCCGTCGGACGGGTCACGAAGATCACGCTCTCGCCGGACAACTGGTCCGCGCAGGTCACGATGAAGGTGAACGGGAAGGTGAAGCTGCCCGAGAACGCCTATGCGCACCTTGAGCAGTCCAGCCTCCTCGGCGAGAAGTTCATCCAGCTCGCCGCGCCCACGAAGGGAGCGTCCACCGCGATGCTGAGGAGCGGGCAGACCATCCCGCTCACCCGGACCAACCGCAATCCGGAGGTCGAGGAGGTCTTCGGCGCGCTGTCGATGCTGCTCAACGGGGGCGGGATCCAGCAGCTGAAGACCATCAGCCATGAACTCAACAAGACGCTCAGCGGACGCGAACCGCAGATCCGCTCCATGCTGGAGCGTGTCAACACGCTGGTGACCAGCCTCGACGGTCACAAGGCCGACATCACCGCCGCGCTGGACGGCGTCAACCGGCTCTCCTCGACCCTCGCCACCCGCAAGACGGAGGTCGGCAGGGTACTGACCGGGCTGAGCCCCGGCCTGAAGGTCCTGGAGAAGCAGCGCGGCTCCCTGCTCACCATGCTCAAGGCGCTCGACACGCTCTCCGGGGTCGCCGTCGACACCATCAACAAGAGCAAGGACGACATGGTCGCCGACCTCACGGCGCTCGCGCCGACGCTCAAGGCGCTCGCCGACTCGGGGCAGGATCTGCCGGACTCGCTGCAGGTGCTCTTCACGTACCCCTTCACCGACGAGGTGCTGCGCGGGGTGAAGGGCGACTACCTCAACGTCTATCTGAATGTGACGGCCGCACCAGGGACGCAGATCGTTCCGCCGTACGAACCCGGCACGGCCACCCCGCCGCCCGCTGTGAAGTCCCGGAAGATGCCGCTCCCGCTGCCCTCGATCACCGTGCCGTCCACGAAAGGCGGCCAGTGATGATCACCACGGCCATCCGGCTGAAGAACCTGGCATTCCTGCTGATCGCCGTACTGGTCCTCGGCTATCTCGGGGTCCACTACGCGGACCTCGGGCATCTGGTCGGACTGCGCGGCTATTACGTGGTGAAGGTGCAACTCCCCGAGACGGGCGGGCTGTTCACTCACTCGAACGTCACCTATCGCGGTGTCTCGGTGGGACGGGTCGGGCCGATCCGGCTCACCAAGGACGGGGTGGAGGCCGAGCTGCGTATCGACAACTCCGCACCCGGTATCCCGGCTGACCTCAAGGCCGTCGTCGCGAACCTGTCGGCGGTGGGCGAGCAGTACATCGACCTGCGGCCGGTCCACGACGGCAGCCCGTATCTGGAGGACGGCTCGACGATCGTGCAAGCCGACGCCAGCATTCCGGCACCCGTCACCAATGTGCTGACCAGCGTGAACGACCTCTCGTCGTCCGTCGACCTGGAGGCGCTGCGCACGGTCGTCGATGAATTCGGCACGGCACTCAACGGCCGGGGGGAGGACCTGCAGGTCCTCATGGACAACGGCAGCGACTTCATCCAGGCCGCCGACAAGGCGCTGCCCACCAACACCAAGCTGATGATCGACGGCGAGACCGTACTGCGCACCCAGTCGGCCGAGGGCGACGCGCTCAAGTCCTTCGCGAAGGGGGCCAAGGGGCTCGCCGGACAGCTGGTGGCCTCCGACACGGATCTACGGAACCTGATCGCCGCCGCGCCGGACGCCGCCACCCAGGTCAGCGGGCTGCTGCGCGACCTCAACCCGAGCCTGAGCGTGGTGCTCGCCAATCTGCTCACCACCTCGGAGGTCGCCGTCACACGGCAGCGCGGCATCGAGGAGCTGCTGGTGAAACTGCCCGCCGTCACGGCCGCGGGATCCACCGCGATCACCGACAAGGGCGCCCGCTTCGGCATGGCGGTCACCTTCTTCTCGCCGCTGCCCTGCACGACCGGTTACGAGGGCACGAAGTACCGCAACGGCCTGGACACCAGCGCCACTTCGGCGCTGAACACCGGAGCCAGTTGTACCGCGCCGGCCAGCAGCGGCAAGGAAGTACGCGGGTCGGCCCAGGCGCCCGGCGGGGGAGCGGTACCAGCCCCCGCGAAGCCGGGGTCCCTGCTCCTGGGAGCCGATGCGGGAGGTCCGCTCCCAGGAGTGCTGGGGCAGCCGGCCGTGCCCGCGAACGCGCCGACCGATATGAGCGGGCTGCTCGGACTGGGAGGGGCGCAGTGAACGGACGTACCAGAGTGGTCAGTTGGGTGGTCGTCGTGGCCGCAGTGCTCTTCTGCGGGTTCTCCGGATGGGTGTACTGGCAGACGCGCGGCGACGACTCGCTGACATACTCCGCCTCGCGCGACGCCGCCCTGGCCGCCGGGCGCGAGCGCGTCGCCCAGCTCAACACACTCGATGTCAGCCACACGGACGACGGTCTGAAACAGTGGCTCGACGCCTCGACGGGCGCACTCCACGACAAGCTCGCATCGACCAGGGCCACCGACCGCACCACGCTCGCCCGGGCCGGGACCTCCGCGCGCGGGACCGTCACGGACGTGGCGCTCACCGCGCTGGACGACCGGGCGGGGACGGCCTCGCTGATCGCGACGGTCAAGGTCGACATCACCCCGAAGAGCGGCTCGGCCACCAGTGACCGCAAGCGCTTCGAGGCCTCGCTCGCCCGGACTCCGGACGGCTGGAAGGTCACCGTGCTCAACGCGGTGCCGGTGGGGAAGGGCAGCGCGTGAGCGTCACCGAGAACGTCGAAGAGGCCGAAGAGGCCGAAGAGGCCGAGGCTGCCGGGGCGGTCGAGGATGTCCCGGGCGCCGATGAGGGCGCGGAGGCCGGGAAGGCAGGCCCCTGGTGGCGTCGCAGCCGCGGCTTCCTCGCGGGTGCACTGGCGGTCGTACTGCTGGTGGGCGGTGGGGTCGGATTCCTGTTCCGTGCCCACCAGTTGAGGGATGTCCCGGCGGCCAGGAACCATGCGCTGACCGACACCGAGACCACCGCCCAGGTGGCGGGGGATGTCAGCAACGCCCTCGGCAAGATCTTCTCGTACACGCCCGAGGACACCGGCGTCACCGCGAAGGCGGCCCGCGAACTGCTCGCGGGGAAGGCGGCCGAGCAGTACACCGAGCTGTTCGGGCAGGTCGGGACCCGTGCGGTGGAACAGCAGCTGACGCTCACCACCCAGGTCGTACGGGCCGGGGTCGTCAGGCTCGAAGGCGGCGAGGCGTACCTTCTGGTCTTCCTCGATCAGACCGCCCAGCGCAAGGGGAAGGTGGCCGGGGCGGTGGCCGCACAGCTGTCCGTCACCGCCGAACTGCGCGGCGGCCGCTGGCTGATCACCGACATCAAGGCCCGTTGAGGGGGACGAAGTACATGCTGAGTCTGAGGACGGCAAGAAATCCGCTGACGGTCGTGGCGCTCGCGCTGGCGCTGCTGGCCGCGGGGGCGGCCGGCTGGGGCGGCTGGAGCTGGTACGCGGCGGCGCACGACGAGTCGGCCGGCTATGCGCAGACCCGGGACGACGCGCTGCAGGCGGGCGAGCAGGCCGTACAGAACATGAACACCCTCGACTACAAGCGGCTGGCGCACGGTCTCGACTCCTGGGAGGCGTCCACGACCGGCGATCTCCACAAGCAACTGACCGACGGGCGCCCGCAGTTCGAGAAGCAGATCCAGCAGGCGCAGACGGTGTCCACGGCGAAGGTGCTGTCGGGGGCGGTCACCGAGCTCGACGAGCGGACGGGGAAGGCGAGCGTGATGGTGGCGCTGCGCATCACGGTGACCGCCCCGAAGGGCAAACCGGCGGCCAAGGAGAGCCGGCTGCTGGGGGAGCTCACCCGTACCTCGGGGGTCTGGAAGCTCAGCGCCCTCGGCCAGGCGCCCGTCGGCAACACCGCAAGCTGAATCCGGACCGGATCGGACAGGACAGGAACTGAGGACGTTATGTCGACGACCCGTCATCTCATCAACCGGCAGCGGCGGTTGGCGGCTGCGACACCTGTGACGGCGGTCCGGGTGAAGCCGCGGCCGGACGAGGAAGAGCCCGAGCGGGACGTGCCGCAGGCGGTGGCCGGGCCGGTGCTTGTCACGGAAGAGACGGCAGCGGATGGGGAGACCCGGGCTGCCGCGAGGAGATCCCTTCCCAGGGGGGCCCGGCTGCCCGTCGTGCTCGGGCTGCTGACCGTGCTGCTCGGCGGGTTCGCCGCCTACGCGGGCACCCAGGCGTCCGACCTGCGCGAATCCTCCGCCACCAGCAACGTTGCCCTCTCGGATGTCGCCCGTACAACCGAGGTCAAGGGCCAGGTCACCAACGCCGTCAACTCTCTCTTCTCGTACAACTACGCGAACACCGGCACGGCGGACCGGGCCGCGCGGACCCTGCT
The DNA here is from genome assembly GCF_017315755.1 of Streptomyces beijiangensis. Taxonomy (GTDB): domain Bacteria; phylum Actinomycetota; class Actinomycetes; order Streptomycetales; family Streptomycetaceae; genus Streptomyces; species Streptomyces beijiangensis. The sequence goes on along the minus strand of NZ_JAFLRJ010000115.1, from coordinate 9,928 downwards.
CACCGGCAAGGCGGTGCAGCAGCACAAGGACATGCTCGCGGCGGTACGCGCCCAGGCGGCGAAACAGAAGCTCGTACTGACCACCACGGTCACCGAGAGCGGGGTGGAGCTCATCGACGGGAACCGGGCGCGGGTCCTGCTCTACGCGGACCAGAGCAACACGAACACCGCCGCCAAGGACGACAGAACGACGTACGCCGCCGCGATGTTCGCCGTCGACGTGGTGCGCACCGGCGGCAGCTGGCGGATAGCGAACATCGACACCTTCACCCGATAAGAGCCGATCAGGGAGCGACGGATGAGGCACGCGCGACGGATGAGACGAGGACTGGGCGGTACGGCGGTGGCCGCGGCGGCGATGGCCGCACTGACGGCATCGCAGGCACCAGGGCTCGTGGCGCACCAGTCGGCCTCGCCCGGGCAGGACACCGCGGGCGGGCCGACGACCGCACAGGTCGAGGGGCCGACCGACGACTCGTACCACACCGAGATCCCGCCTCTGGTCACCCCGGCGGCGCCGAAGATCTCCGTCACCCTGGGGGGTTCCGGGCCCACCTGGGACAACCAGGGGATCCCGGCCACGGTGCTCGCCGCGTACCGCAAGGCGGAGGGCGATCTCGCACGGACCGACAAGAGCTGCAGGCTGCCGTGGCAGTTGCTCGCGGCGATCGGCAAGGTCGAGTCGGGACAGGCGCGCGGTGGCGCCGTCGATGCGCAGGGGACCACGCTGTCGCCGATTCTCGGGCCCGTGCTCAACGGCTCGGGGTTCGCGCACATCTCCGACACGGACGGCGGGGCGTACGACGGGGACGCCACCTATGACCGGGCCGTGGGGCCGATGCAGTTCATCCCGTCGACCTGGGCGACCTGGGGACAGGACGGGAACGGCGACGGCAAGAAGGATCCGAACAACATCTTCGACGCGGCGCTCGCGGCCGGGCACTACCTCTGCGCGGGCGACAGGGATCTTGCCGTAAAAACCGATCTGGACCGCTCGATCCTGAGCTACAACCACTCGGACGCGTATCTGCGGCTGGTGCTGTCGTGGCTGTCCTTCTACCGCGAAGGCGTGCACCAAGTCGCCGACGGGCAGGGTGTGTTGCCGCAGAGTCCGGGTGCGGGAAGCGCGCAGGGCGATCCCAGGCCGCCGCGCGACGCCAAGCCCGGTGGCGGTGACGGTGGCGGGATCATCATCGGCCCGCAGCCCGGCGGAAAGCCATCGAGCACGGCCAAGCCGTCGCAGAGTCCCAGCGGCAGTCCTTCGCCCTCCGGCAGTGCGAGTCCGAGCCCGAGTGCGAGCCCGAGTGCGAGCCCGAGTCCCGGCGCCAGTGATTCCGGGTCGCCGTCGCCGTCGCCCTCGCCGACCGCAAGTGACAGCCCCAGTCCGAGCGATTCGGCCTCCACACCGCCGGCCTGCCCCTCGCCCTCGGACACGGCCTCACCGAGTCCCGACCCGAGCGCGACGCCCGGCGGGGAAGGCTGTACCCCCCTCCCGTCAGGTGAGGGGGGTACGCCGACCGCGGCAGCCGGAGCCGCTACAGCTCCTTGATGCGGATGTTGCGGTAGGAGATCACATCCGTGGTGGAGTGGACCTGGAGACCGATGTAGCCGTCGGCGAACCGCCGGCCGTCGGTCCCAGGGTCATCCGAGCGGGCCGGGAAGAAGTCCTGGCCGCCCACGTTGTCGAACTCATTGATCAGGACACCGTTGCGGAGGATCGAGTAGTGCTGGTCCACCACCCGGATCTCGTAATCGTTCCAGGTGCCCTTGGGGGTGACGCCCGCGCCGCCCAGACCGACGCGGTCGAATCCGTAGAGCGAGCCCGTCTTGTACATGTCGCCGTCGGGCTTGTCGAGGATCTGGACCTCGTGCCCGTACTTGATGGCGACCCACTCGGGGCGTGACTCCTCGGGGTTGTCGTGCACCCACGGGAAGCGTACGAAGACACCGCCGTTGGCGTTGCCCGTGCCCGGGGCGTCGTCGCGCCACTGGAGCTTGAGCGAGAAGTCCGCGTACTTGCGCTGCGGGTACCAGAGCATGCCCATGCCGTCGACGGTCGTGGAGCTGGTGATCGAACCGTCGGCGTTCAGGCCGAACTTGCCGCCGCCCACGTGCTGCCACTTGGCGAGGGACTGTGCGGTGCCGTCGAAGATGTCGCGGTAGCCGGTCGTCTGGCCGGGCTTGCCGATGCCGGACTGCCTGGCCGCCTTGGTGATCTTCTTGTGCTCGCGCAGGTCGATGACGCCGTCGGTCCGGAGCTTGGCGAGCACCTTCTCGACGTGCTTGAGGAAGAGGGCCTGGGAGGTCCACTCCTTCTCGTCCTCGATCAGCTCGTTGATCGTGCACCGGCTGCGGGTGATCCGGTTCGGCACACCCGTGTCGACCGTGCCGACGATGACCGTCAACCGCTCGTCCCACTCGGGGCAGTTGGGCGCCGGGACGCCGCCACCCTCCGCGATCGTGAACGCCGACTGCTTGGCGCCCGAGGTGTTGCCGGCCTTGTCGGTCGCGCGGTGGGCGAAGGTGTGCCGGCCCACGCGGTCGACGAGAACCGGCGTCGTGTACGCGAGGTAGGGGCCGCCGTCGAGCGAGTACTCGACCTTGTCGACGCCCGATCCCGCGTCGGTGGCGGTGACCGTCACCTTGGTGCTCGTGATGTATGCGCCGTCGGAGTTGAGCGTCCCGTCGAGGGCCGCCGTGGTCTCGGGCGGGGTCTTGTCCTCGGTGGGCGGGGCGACGACCGTGAAGTCGACCGCCTTCTCGGCCGCTGCGTTGCCCGCCTTGTCGGTGGCCCGGTAGCGGACGGTCTGCGCACCCAGCGCGTGGACCATGACCGGACCGGTGTACGCGGTCCAGGCCCCGGCCGAACCGACCGCGTACTCGATGGAGTTGACGCCCGAGCCGGTGTCGGACGCGGTCACGGTGACCGTCGCCATGCCCAGGTAGTTTCCGTCGGCGTCCTTCTCGCCGCTGACCGTCGCCGAGGTCTCCGGCGGGGTCTTGTCGTCGGTCGGCGGGGCGGCGACCGTGAAGGTCTCCGACTTCTCGGCGGCCGCGTTGCCCGCCTTGTCGGTCGCCCGGTAGCGGAGGGTGTGGTCGCCGACCGTGGAGACGACGACGGGCGTGGTGTACGGCGTCCAGGCGCCGGCCGCCCCGTCCGCGTACTCGATCGTGTCGACGCCCGAACCCGCGTCGGTCGCGCTCAGCGTGACCTTCGCCTGGCCGATGTAGGCGCCGGCCTGGTTCTTCTCGCCCTCGACCTTGGCGGAGGTCTCCGGCGCGGTGGTGTCATCGCCGCCGCCCTCGGTGACGACCAGGATGCCCTGCATGGTCTCGTGGCCGGGCATCGTGCAGTGGTAGCGGTACCGGCCCGGGGTCAGGGTGACCTCGGCGGTGTGCTTGCCGCCCTGGTCGTCGCCCGGGTTGGCGAGGATGTTCAGCGGGACGTCGTTGTTGTATTCGGGGTCCGAGACGTCGAAGGTCAGCGTGTGCGGCATGCCTGAGGTGTTGCCGGTCGCCGCGCTGTTCTCGAAGACGATCGTCGTCGTTCCGGCCACCGCGGTGGCGGGCGCCGAGGTGTACTGGGTGATCGAGTCGCCCGCGGTCCAGGTGAGGACCTGCTGGGCCTCCTGAGCGTCGTCGGTACGGCCGTATGCCGCCGTGGACGTCAGCCCGAGGACCATCAGCAGGGCGGACAGCAGGACCACCCACATCCTGGGCCTTCGGAGCCGGGGAGTTCTTCGCTTCATCGCTACTCCGCCTTCCTGGCCAGATCGGCGGCGGCCGGAGTCGCCTCGCCGCCCTTGTAAGTGACGCGCCACAGCGCCGACTTGGAGTCCGAGGTGAAGAAGCCGCGGCCGTAGTCCAGGACGTAGAGCGAACCGTCCGGCGCGAACTTCCAGTCCATGAGGTTGCGGATACCGTCCGCGCCCACCGGGATGATCTTCTTCAGGGACTCGGCGTGCGTCGGGAGACCGCCCTTGCCGACCGTCTTGGGGTCGGTGAGGACCGCGTTGCGCGGCTGGTCGCCGTCGTAGAAGTCGCCGACGAACCACTTGCCGTCCCAGTACGAGGGCCACTTGTCGGCGCTGGCGGAAGCGGCGTCGTAACGGTAGACGGGACCGTTCATGGTCGCCTGGCCGCCGCCCTTGAGCCACGGGAGGAGCTGCTTGCCCTCCTCCTTCTTGTAGCTGGGGATGCCGTTGGCGTCGCGCGGGTAGTCGATGCCGCCGCCCTGGGGGGAGTACCAGATCGTGTTGCCGGTGATCGGCGGCAGATTGACCAGGCCGTCGTTGTTCGGCGACTCGTTCTTCGGGGCGTCGCAGTTGTACCAGCCCAGCGGCTTGCTCGGGTCGGGAAGATTGCGGTCGCGGTAGGGCTGCTTGTTGCCCATGCAGTACGGCCAGCCGTGGTTCCCCGCCTTGATGATGGCCGAGAAGGTGTCGTACTTCGCAGGGCCCCAGGTGGTCGAGGGCTCGCCCGCGTCGGGGCCGACCCAGCCCGCGTAGAGAATGTCGGTCTTCTTGTCGACGGAGATGCGCGCCGGGTTGCGTACGCCCATCACATAGATCTCACCGCGGGTCTTGCCGCCGCCCTCGTCCTGCTCCTTGCCCGTGAAGAGATTGCCCGTGGGGAGGGTGTACGTCCCGTCGGGCTCGGGGTGGATGCGCAGGATCTTGCCGTTGAGGTTGTTGGTGTTGCCGGCGGTGCGGCGCGCGTCGGCGAACGAGAGGCCCTTGTAGTTGGGCTGCGGGTTGTTGCCGGAGTAACCGTCGCTGAATCCGGAGGAGTTGTTGTCACCGGTCGCGATGTAGAGGTTGCCCTTGGAGTCCCAGGCCATTCCGCCGCCCGCGTGGCAGCAACTGTGGACCTGGACCGGCCACTTGAGCAGCACCTTCTCCGAGGCGAGGTCGAGCTTGTTCGTCGCCAGGTCGAGGGTGAAGCGCGAGACGCGGCGCTCGGCGATCTGCTTGTCGCGGTCGAGCTGGGAGTGGGGTGTGTAGTGCAGATACACCCAGCCGTTCTGCTCGAATCCGGGGTCCAGCTCGATGCCGAGCAGCCCCTCCTCGACCTTGGTCAGCTCGTCCCCGCCGCCCTTGTTGCCGAAGACGGTGAGACCGCCCGCCAGGGTGACCTTCTTGGTCTTCGGGTCGTAGACGTGGATCTGGCCGATGCCCTTGCCGACGTCCGGGTCGGCCCAGTCGGTGACGACGGGCTGATTGGAGTCCGCGCCGCCGCGCCCGATGTAGAGCACGCGCCCGTCAGGGGCGATGACCTCGCCGTGCGGCTCGCCGATCTGGTCGTTCTGTCCTGGCTGGTTGGGCTGGGTGACGCGCTCGGCCTTGTAGTTGGCGTTGATGGTGGCCTTGCAGTCGGCCCGTACGAGACGGGTCGTCCACAGCAGTGCGCCCCGCAGATGGTCGCGGAAGTCGACCTCGCTGAAGGAGTCGGCCGTGGAGCCCATGCCGGTGTAGAAGGACCGGCCGCCGTCGTAGTCACGGCACCAGGAGATGGGGTGGTCGGCGCCGTTGGCGCTCGCGCCCGGCTGGTAGGTGATCTCGCGTACCCGGGCCACGGTGTGCACATCACCGGACGGGTTCTTCGTCCAGTTCAGCCATTTGTCAGGCCGCTTCCACTCCAGCGGCAGGTCCTTGGTGGCCGGATTCTGCCGGTCGCCGACCTCAACAGTGGCGCGCTGCACGGCGGTTGGGCTGTTCGCTGCGGGCCGTGCGCCGACCAGTCCGGTGAACCAGTCCGAGTACGGCTCGGTGCGTGCCGCGTCCGCGATGCCGAGGAAGCCGCCGCCCGCCTCCATGTAGGTCTCGAGCCCGGCCTCCTGCTCGGGGTCGAGGATGTCCCCGCCGCCGGTCAGGAAGACGACCGCGTTGTACGAGCCGAGCTTCTTGGCGGTGGTGAAGACGGAGGCGTCGTCCGTGGCCACGGTCTTGAACCGCTGCCCCGCGGGACCGCTCAGCCCGATCTTCTCGATGGCGGCGATCCCGGCGTCCACGGTCGGGGACTCTTCGCCCGTCGAGCCGTGGAAAACGAGCACTTTCACATTGCTCGTGCCGGGCGGCGACGGCAGGGACAACGTTGTCCTGATGGCATCTGGATCCGGTGGCGACTGCGCCGTGGCCGCGTTTCCGGCGAGCAAGGAGGCGCCGAGGGCGCCGGCCGCGAGGGCCGCGACCATGGCACGTCTCGATCTGCGCTGGTGTTGCATGCGTTCACCCACCCCTCAGAGGTCACTGCAAACGCGGATGAAGCTAGACCCCTTTGCGTAACTCGCCAAGAGGTATGACCGCAATGGCACGAACTTTGTCCTGGGTGTGGATAAACGAAGAGTCCCCGGCTACCGTGTCGGCGTCCCGGGGGTCTCGTGTGCCCCGTCAACCTCTCAAGATCCGTACAGCGGTGGGGAGTTCGGTATGAGCCTGGACAGACGGAGCTTCAGCAAGCGCCTGCTCGCGGGCGGCGCGGTCACGGCGGCCGGGGTGACATCGTTGTCGCTGGCCACGGCGGACGACAGTGCGGCGGCCGTCACGGCGCCGACGGCCCCCGCGGGCGGCGCGGTCCGCCATCTCAAGCTGTACGCGGAGAAGCTCGCCGACGGGCAGATGGGGTACGGACTGGAGAAGGGCAAGGCCACGATCCCCGGCCCGCTCATCGAGCTGACCGAGGGCGACACCCTGCACATCGAGTTCGAGAACACCATGGACGTCGACGCGAGCCTGCACGCCCACGGCGTGGACTACGACGTGGCGAGCGACGGCACACGTCTCAACAAGAGCCAGGTCGAACCGGGCGGCACGCGTACGTACACCTGGCGCACGCACACACCCGGCAGGCGCAAGGACGGCACGTACCAGCCGGGCAGCGCGGGCTACTGGCACTACCACGACCATGTCGTCGGCACGGACCACGGCACGGGCGGCATCCGCAAGGGGCTCTACGGCGGGCTGGTCGTGCGGCGCAAGGGAGACCTGCTCCCCGACAAGACCTTCACCATCGTCTTCAACGACATGACGATCAACAACGTCTCCGGCCACATGGGCCCTGACTTCCAGGCGACGGTCGGCGAGCGCGTCGAGATCGTCATGATCACGCACGGTGAGTACTACCACACGTTCCATGTGCACGGACATCGCTGGGCGGACAACCGTACGGGGATGCTGACCGGCCCGGACGACCCGAGCCGTGTCGTCGACACCAAGATCGTCGGCCCTGCGGACTCCTTCGGTTTCCAGGTCCTGGCGGGCGAGCACGTCGGGGCGGGCGCCTGGATGTATCACTGCCATGTCCAGAGCCACTCCGACATGGGCATGGCCGGCCTGTTCCTGGTGGCCAAACCGGACGGAACGATTCCCGGTTATGAGCCCCATCACCACATGTGACCCGCACTCTGCCGCTCTGCACAGGGCGACAGCCCGCTCCGCTCCACATTGGCAGGTCACGTGGGCCGGGCTTTCGTCCAGTGTGGAGCCCATGCTGCGTAACTACATCAATGGCGAATTCCGGGAAGCGGCGGACGGCCGCACCCTCGACGTGACCGACCCCTGCACGGGCGAGGTGTACGAGACCTCCGCACTCTCCGGGGCCGCGGACGTCGACGCCGCGATGGAGGCCGCCGCGGCCGCGTTCCCCGCCTGGCGGGACGCGACCCCGGCCGCCCGGCAGAAGGTGCTGCTGCGCGTCGCGGACCTCTTCGAGGAGCGCGCCGACGAGCTGATCGCCGTCGAGTCGCGCGACACCGGCAAGACGATCGCGCAGATGACGGACGACGAGCTGCCGCCGTGCGCCGACCAGATCCGCTTCTTCGCGGGCGCGGCACGGATGCTGGAGGGCCGCTCGGCGGGCGAGTACCTGGAGGGCCTGACGTCGATCATCCGGCGCGAGCCGGTGGGCGTCGTGGCGCAGGTCGCGCCGTGGAACTACCCGCTGATGATGGCGGTGTGGAAGTTCGCCCCGGCGCTGGCGGCGGGCAACGCCGTGGTGCTGAAGCCGTCGGACACGACCCCCGCGTCGACGGTCCTCCTCGCCGAGATCATCGGCGGCGTACTGAAGGAGCAGGGCCACCCTGCGGGCGTCTTCAACGTGATCTGCGGCGACCGCGAGACGGGCCGCCTGATGGTCGAGCACCCGACCCCGGCGATGGCGGCGATCACGGGCTCGGTCCGCGCCGGCATGCAGGTCGCGGCCTCGGCGTCCAAGGACGTCAAGCGGGTCCACCTGGAGCTGGGCGGCAAGGCGCCGGCCGTGGTCTTCGAGGACGCCGACATCGCGAAGGCCGCCGGGGACATCGCGGTCGCGGGCTACTTCAACGCGGGCCAGGACTGCACCGCGGCCACGCGCGTACTCGTGCACGAGTCGATCCACGACGCGTTCGTGACAGCGCTGGCGCAGGCGGCGAAGGACACGAAGACGGGCCACCCCACGGACGAGGACGCGCTCTTCGGCCCCCTCAACAACGCCGGCCAGCTGGCACAGGTGGCGGGCTTCGTCGACCGCCTCCCCGCGCATGCCACGGTCGAGGCGGGCGGCCACCAGGTCGGCGACAAGGGCTACTTCTACGCCCCGACCGTCGTCTCGGGCCTCCGCCAGGACGACGAGATCATCCAGAACGAGGTCTTCGGCCCGGTCATCACGGTCCAGTCCTTCACGGACGAGGCGCAGGCGGTCGCGTACGCGAACGGCGTGGACTTCGCGCTCGCGTCCTCGGTGTGGACCAAGGACCACGCCCGGGCGATGCGGATGTCGAAGAGCCTGGACTTCGGCGCGGTCTGGATCAACACGCACGGCGCGCTCGCGGCGGAGATGCCGCACGGCGGCTTCAAGCTGTCGGGCTACGGCAAGGACCTGTCGGCGTACGGCTTCGAGGACTACACGCGCGTCAAGCACGTGATGACCGCGATCTGAACGGACAGGGGCCCGGACGGCAGGCGTTCGTCACGCCCCGGTCCGGGCCCCCAGCCGTAGTTGCTCCTCCTCGACGATCCGCCGGGCCAGCGAACCGTCCGACACGTCGACCGCGTCCGGTGTCGAGTCGGCCGTCTCGCTGCGCCGCGCGTAGGCGTCGAAGAGGCGCGTCTTGTCGGCCAACAGCTCGAGCATCCGCTGGTCCACGCTGTCCGCTGCCAGAAGCCGGTGCACCTGCACCGTCCTGACCTGGCCCATCCGGTGGGCACGGGCGACCGCCTGGTGCTCCAGGGTCGGCTTGATCTGGGGCTCGCAGAGAATGACGACGGACGCCGCCTGCATGTTCAGTCCGACTCCGCCGGCCTGGATCTGACTGAGCAGCACCGCATGGCCCGGGGCACTGGAGAAGTCATCGACCAACTGCTGGCGCCGGGCGGCAGGGACGTCGCCGGAGATCGGTCCGTACGATGACGAACCGTCAAGCGCGTCGCCGACCGTGGCCAGCACGTCGCGGAAGTAGGAGAACACCACGACCTTGAGGCCGTTGGCCGCGGCTTCGTCGACCAGTTCGCGCAGCCGTCCGAGCTTGGCCGACTTCTCGGGGCGGGCGTAAGCGGCCCGGCGCATCCGCATGAAGTTCCCGGCCGCGACGGCCTCGCGGTAGGCACCCAGATCGGCGGCGCTCAGCTCCTCCCACTCGTCGACCTGGACGAGGGCGGGCAGTTCGGCCAGGACGTCCTGCTGATTGCGGCGGAGGTAGGCGGGGGCGACCGCCCTGCGGAAGGCCTGCGAGCCCGCGACCGCGTCGACGTCCTGGACCTGGGGAGCCAGATCGGGACGGAGGATCCGGACAAGACTGCGGAACTCCGAGACCCGGTTCTCCATGGGCGTACCGGTCAGGAACAGGACGCGCTCGGCGGTGTCCGCCCAGGCGGAGACGGCCTGGGCCCGGCGGGTGAGGGGGTTCTTCGCGAAGTGCGCCTCGTCGGCGACGAGCAGCGCGGGGCGGGTG
>NZ_JAFLRJ010001112.1 GCF_017315755.1 Streptomyces beijiangensis | reverse complement strand
CGGGGGTACGGCGGCGGGGGCCGGGCCCCCGCCGCCGTACAGCGGTGTCAGTGTTTGGGCGTGCCGAAGGCCAGCAGGCCCTTGCGGCGGGCGTGCAGGACGAGTGCCGTACCGAGGCCGAGCAGCGAGAGCGAACCAAGCCCGATGGCAAGGGCGTTGCTGCCGGTCGAGGCGAGCGGACCGTGCGAGGAGGCGTCCCCGCCACCGGTGGTGGAGCCGCTGTCGCCGCCGGTCGTGCCCGCGTCCGTACCGGAGGTGTCGGTCGCGG
>NZ_JAFLRJ010001111.1 GCF_017315755.1 Streptomyces beijiangensis | reverse complement strand
CGTCCCCGAGGGCATCATCTCGTCCTTCCCGGTCACCACGAAGGACGGCAAGTTCGAGATCGTCCAGGGCCTGGAGATCAACGACTTCTCCCGTGCGCGCATCGACGCGTCGGTCCAGGAGCTGGTCGAGGAGCGCGACGCGGTCCGCGAGCTCGGCCTGATCTGAGTCTTCTGATCGATCCGAGCCTTCTGGCTCTGTACGTCCGCAGGTCCCGCCCTCACCGGCGGGGCCTGCGTGCGTTCCGGCGTGACGCGGACTCGGCCCGGCCAACGTCCGGCGGAC
>NZ_JAFLRJ010001110.1 GCF_017315755.1 Streptomyces beijiangensis | reverse complement strand
CGCCGCGGCACCTGACATGGCGAGGGCGGCCGCGAGAGCGAGGGGAACGAACGCGGGGCCACGCTTCTTCACGGGTGACAGCATCCTGGTCTCGTACACAATTGTCCTTTTATCAACCGGTACGCGGAAAGCAGCGCAACCGCGCCCGCAGCGCGCGGAAAATCACGGGACCGGCCGAATGGCCGTGATCTGCTCCCGGCCGCAGGATGGCCTTG
>NZ_JAFLRJ010001109.1 GCF_017315755.1 Streptomyces beijiangensis | reverse complement strand
GTCGAGCAGCGACCGGAATCCGGCGAACAGCAGCAGCGGCAGCTCGAAGCCGCGCCCGTCCGAGCCCATGCCCTCAGCCATTGCAGAACTCGACAACCTGGTTTACCTTTTGGTCAATCACGTTGTCGATTCTACCGAAGGACAGACCACCGTGCCGCAGCCCACCGCCCACACCCACCCTTTCCCCGACCACACCCTCGACTC
>NZ_JAFLRJ010001108.1 GCF_017315755.1 Streptomyces beijiangensis | reverse complement strand
CTCCAGGGCCATTCGCCGGCGCCCCGGCCCCGAACGGAGGGTTCGGTCCGTACAGCTGCGCCGCCGGCGAATGGCCCTGGAGCTGTCTCGCCGAGTGCGAGAGCAGCGGTCGCTGGCACGTCAACACCGGCAATTCCTACTACGGCGGACTGCAGTTCTGGCAGCCCACCTGGGAGCAGTACGGCGGCCTCAAGTACGCCCCGCGCGCCGATCTCGCCACCCGCGCCGAGCAGATCGCGGTCGCGAAACGGGTGCTGGCCGACCAGGGGTGGGACGCGTGGCCCGACTGCTCCAGGAAGTACAAGCTGAAGGGCCGCATTCACACCGTGCAGTCCGGGGAGACGCTCAGCTCGATCGCCCGCAAGTACGGGATCAAGGGTGGTTCGCAGGCGCTCTACAAGGCCAACGCCCAGATGATCGGACCCCACCCCGACCGGCTGAACATCGGCACGCAGCTCGTCATCCCGCCGTCAGCTCAGCGGGCTCTCCGCTGAACACCACGGACCCGCGCCGGAGCTGATGCACCACCACCGGCACCACCACCGGCGTCCGGCCGTCGAGGCCGGGCGGCAGCCCCTGTTCCGCGATCACCACGGCGGCCGAGCGTGCGGCGAGCGAGAGAAGCATCGTGTACGTGGCGGCCGCGACCGGTGGTGACATGCCGAGGGACGGTTCGTCCTGGTCGACGAA
>NZ_JAFLRJ010001107.1 GCF_017315755.1 Streptomyces beijiangensis | reverse complement strand
GGTTGAGGGGGGCGGGGCTCTGGACGCGGGGCGGGTCGCTGAGGCTGCCTTACGCGCATGCGGATGTGGCGTGCGGGGTGATGGTGGTGGAGCCGCCGGTGGACGAACTCCGGGTGACGCTCGCGGAGTCCGCGCCGGCAGACGCCGCGGGTGAGGAACCGGCGGCGGCCCCGGAGGCCCCTGCTGCGTGCAAACCGGTGCCGCTGCAGCAGGCGCCGCTGACGGGGCGGCCGGGGGCCGACTAGCCTCCGGACCCCGCGGCCCCCGGACCCCGCCTTGCGGGGGTTCGGGGGCGGAGC
>NZ_JAFLRJ010001106.1 GCF_017315755.1 Streptomyces beijiangensis | reverse complement strand
CGCCTTGCTGGTGGCGGGGTCGACCAGGGCTTCGGCGGTGGCCTGGAAGCGGGTGCCGATGAGCGCTCCCGCAGCGCCCAGGGCCAGCGCCGCGGCCACGCCGCGGCCATCAGCGATGCCACCCGCTGCCAGCACCGGCACCGGTCCCGCGAGATCGACCACGAGCGGTACGAACGGCAAGGTGGACCGCCCGTGCCTGGCTCCGTGTCCACCGCTCTCGGTCCCCTGCGCCACGATGACATCGGCGCCCACG
>NZ_JAFLRJ010001105.1 GCF_017315755.1 Streptomyces beijiangensis | reverse complement strand
CACGAATGTGCGGCCGGTTCGGGGGAACTCGGCATTCAACGGTGCAGCCGCAGCCACAGGGCGCGGCCGGCCGTCACTCCTGAGGAGAAAGCCAGATGCTCGCATTCGTAGCGGCCGTGCTCTTCGCCATCGCGTTCATCCTTCATGTCACCGAGACGTCGACCGATCTGGTCTTCGCCCCGACGAGCCTGATGTTCCTCGGACTCGCCTTCCTCGCCCTGCACAGCAGCGCCCGAC
>NZ_JAFLRJ010000114.1 GCF_017315755.1 Streptomyces beijiangensis | reverse complement strand
CCCTTGCACGCCCCGCCCGCCCCACCGCTCAGCTCGACGCTCCCCGTGCTCCAGGACACGCTGACCCGGCTGGTCGGCGGTGAGCGGCCGCGGACCCGCCATCTCGAGGTCGAGACCTACACCTGGCAGGCGCTCCCCGCCGAACTGCGCCCGCGCAGCCGCGCCCAGCTCGCCGACGGGATCGCCGCCGAACTCACCCTCGCCCGTGACCTGCTGACCGACCTCGGACTGAAGGAGCTCCCATGACCGGCCCGACCCCGCTTCTCGTCCTGGACGTCGTCGGCCTCACCCCCCGGCTTCTCGACCACATGCCCCGCCTCAAGACCCTCGCCCAGTCCGGCTCCCAGGCCCCGCTCGGCACCGTCCTGCCCGCCGTCACCTGCGCCGCCCAGTCCACCTTCCTCACCGGCACCACCCCGGCCGAGCACGGCATCGTCGGCAACGGCTGGTACTTCCGCGATATCGGCGAGGTCCTCCTCTGGCGCCAGCACAACGGCCTCGTCGAGGGCGACAAGATCTGGGACGCCGCCCGCCGGGTGCACCCCGGCTACACCGTCGCGAACATCTGCTGGTGGTACGCGATGGGCGCCGACACCGACTTCACCGTCACCCCCCGCCCCGTCTACTACGCCGACGGGCGCAAAGAACCCGACTGCTACACCAGGCCCCCCGCCCTCCACGACGAACTCACCGACAAATTCGGCACGTTCCCCCTCTTCCACTTCTGGGGCCCGGGAGCCGACCTCGTCTCCTCCCAGTGGATCGTGGACGCCACCCGCCACATCATCACCACCCGCAGCCCCGACCTGGCGCTCTGCTACCTCCCGCACCTGGACTACGACCTCCAGCGGTACGGCCCCGACGACCCGCGCTCCCTCCAGGCGGCCGCCGACCTGGACGCCGCCCTGGCCCCGCTCCTCGACGACGCCAAGGCCGAGGGCCGTACCGTCGTCGCCCTCTCCGAGTACGGAATCACCCCCGTCAGCCGCCCCGTCGACATCAACCGGGCACTGCGCAGGGCCGGCCTCCTGGAGGTCCACACCCAGGAAGGCATGGAGTATCTCGACCCGATGACGTCCAGGGCCTTCGCCGTCGCCGACCACCAGATCGCCCATGTCTACGTCCGCCGCCCCGAGGACCTCGAAGCCACCCGTGAGGCGCTCCGCGACCTCAAGGGCATCGAGCAACTCCTCGACGACGAGGGCAAGAAGGCGCACGGCCTCGACCACCCCCGCTCCGGCGAACTGGTCGCCGTCGCCGACCCCGACGCCTGGTTCACGTACTACTACTGGCTCGACGACGCCCGCGCCCCCGACTTCGCGCAGCTTGTCGAGATCCACCGCAAACCCGGCTACGACCCGGTCGAGCTCTTCCTCGACCCCCTCGACCCGTACGTGAAACTCAAGGCCGCCAAGGCCCTGGCCCGCAAGAAGCTCGGTATGCGCTACCGGATGGCCGTGGTCCCCCTGGACCCCTCGCCTATCCGCGGCAGCCACGGCCGCCTCCCCCTGAGCGACGAGACAGGTCCGCTCATCATCTGCTCCACCCCCCGCGCCGTCGGTGGCCGCGTACCGGCCACCGATGTGAAGTCCCTGCTCCTCGGCCTGGCGGGCCTCGCCCGACCCGACGGAGAAGCAGTTACGGAAAGTGAAGCACGCGCCACTGACAACGCCCCGGTGGCGCCCGCCCCGCACGCCGAAAAGAGGCATCCGTGAGCAACTTCCACGACCAGCCCGCCGAGTCCCTCAGACAACGCCTCGGCATCAACCGCCGTAACTTCCTCACCACCTGCACCGCCGCGGCCGCCGGCGCGATCGCCGCACCGGTGTTCGGCGCATCACCGGCCTTCGCCCAGTCGCAGTCACAGCAAGGCCAAGGACACAGCCACGGCCACGGAAAGGGCCGCAACACCCTCGTGCCCGCCACCAAGCGCGGCATCATCCTCTACACCGTGCGCGACGCGACAGGCCGCGACCCGCTCTCCAGCGACCTGCCCTCCGGCTTCCGTGAGGTCTTCAAGGAGCTGGCCCGATACGGCTACAAGCAGGTCGAGTTCGCCGGCTACGGGCAGCACGCCAACGCCCCCGGCGGCGCCAACCTCGAATCCGTGGAGGGCGCCAGACTGCTGCGCTCCTGGCTGGACGAGTACGGGCTGCGCGCCCAGGGCAACCACGGCTTCATCCCCGGCTCCTGGCCGCTCAACCAGCCCGACACCGACACCTTCAAGAAGCACCTGGAGATCGCCTCCATCCTCGGGATGGACCACGTGGGCACCGGCGGCGACCCCACCGGCAGCGACTACAAGGCCGACTGGGACGTGGCCGCCGACAAGTGGAACGCACTGGGCGACATCGCGCACCGCGCGGGGCTCAAGCTCTACACCCACAATCACGACGCGGCGTACGGCTTCCTGCTCGACGGCGGCCCGCTCGACGCCCAGGGCCGTCCCACCCGCAGCTCCGGCGTCCGTAAGCTGGAGTACTTCCTCAAGGTCAGCGACCCGAGGACCGTGTGGCTGGAGATGGACATCTTCTGGGCGCACGTCGCGCAGTACAAGTTCCACACCTACACCGCCCTCGACGGCTCCACCCGGGAGAAGGTCTTCGACCCGGCCGCCCTGGTCCGCGCCCACAACAAGCGCTACCCGCTCTTCCACGCCAAGGACGGCACCCGTAACGACACCAACGGGATGGGCTACGACATGGTGCCGTTCGGCACCGGCGTCATCGACTACACCACGTTCCTCAGCAGGGTCGGTGAGAAGAACTACCGCAACCCGATGGTCGAGCAGGACAACGCACCCAGCTCCACCGACCTGGGTCAGTCCCTGAAGCACGCGAAGATCGGCTACGACCACCTGGCCGCCCTGCGCGAGAAGTGCTGACCGTCCTCCCACCGCGCACACGCAACTGAGGGGGGCCCGGCCATCAGGCCGGGCCCCCCTCAGCATGTACTCACCGCAATCCTGTTACGCGGGAACGGGGACCGCCCTCTCCTCCCGGGGCTGTCGCAGCAGCAACGAGAGGGTCGCGGCGACCAGTGACACCCCGCCGGCCATCGCATAGGCCCCGTCATAGCCCCATGAGTCCACGACCATCGCGCCGAGCCCGCCGCCGAACAGACCGCTCACCAGCTTGGCGCTGTAGACCATTCCGTAGTTGGATGCGTTGTTGTTCTCGCCGAAGTAGTCCGGGACCAGTGCCGCGAAGAGTGGATAGAAGGCCCCGCCCGCGAAGCCGGACACGAACGCGAAGACGAGGAACAGCCACTCGCTGCGGACATCGCCCGCCCACAGCACCCCGAACTGTGCGACCGCCAGGGTCAGGCAGACGTAGGTAAGGGTGCGCTGCCGGCCCAGCCGGTCGGAGAGCCAGCCGACGACTCCGCGGCCGGTGCCGTTGATCACCGACATGACACCCATCGAGGAGGCCGCGATGAGCGGGCCGAAGCCGATGTCCTTGGCGTACGGAACCTGGAAGGAGATCCCGAAGATGGAGACGCCCGCACAGCACAGCATGCAGAACCACATCAGCGGGATGACTCCGGTCTTCAGCGCCTCACCCGGGGTGAACTGCCGTACCGCGGGCGGGTTCTTGGCCATCGCCGTCGCGATCTTCACGTCGGCTGCGGTGTTCAGCGGGTCCACCTCGGCCGGCCACCAGTTCTTCGGCGGGTCCTTGAAGAACATCCCGGCCACCAGGGTCACGGCGAGTACGTAGAAGCCGACCAGGTCGAGCACGGTCCGGTAGTTCGAGGTGTTGAAGCCGTACTGGAAGAGGAAGATGAACGGGACCGCCCCGTAGGCGAACGCCCCGTTGACCAGGCCTGTCTTGCCGCCCTTGCGCTCCGGGTACCACTTGCCGACCATGTTGACGCAGGTCGAGTAGATCAGCCCGGACCCCGTACCGCCGAAGAATCCGAAGCCGATGAGCGCGAAGGTGATGTTGGGCGCGTGGCTGAGGCTGACGAACCCCAGCAGGGAGAGCACCGAGCCGATCAGCATGGCGGACCGGCTGGTGAGTATGCCCTTCTCGCGGAGCTTTCCGGTCGGGAAGGAGACCGCTGCCTGGAAGAAGATCCAGACGCTCAGCACCCAGAAGGTGTTGGAGGACGTCCAGTGCTTCGCTTCGGAGAGGGTGTCCTCCGCCGATCCGAAGGCGTACTCGAAGACGCTGATGGCGAGCATCGCCGCCCAGGGCAGCGCCACCATCGTCCAGCGTGGCCGGCCCAGGATCTGGCGGTCGCTCTCCCCGACCCGGTAGACACGGCCGCGCGCGTCCTTGACCTCGCGGTAGTCCCGGCCGGTGGTTGTCTGTGCGGTCTTCGTGGTGATGTTTTCCGTTGTCATCTCAGGCCATCTCCTCGCCAAGCGGTTGCGGGTTCGGCTGGAGGCGCCGCTTGACCTGCGGCTGCGGGCGTCCTGGAGCCTTGAGGAAGAGTGCGAGCACAGCTGATCCGAGTCCGAGGCAACCGGCGAACGCGAAGGCGCCGCCGTAGCCCCAGGCGCCGACGGCCACGGCACCCATGCCGGAGCCGACGAGGCCGGAGATCAGCTTGGAGCTGTAGACCAAGCCGTAGTTGGATGCGTTGTTGTTCTCGCCGAAGTAGTCCGCGGTCATGGCCGCGAACAGGGGGAAGATGGCGCCGCCGCCGAAGCCGGAGACCATCGAGCAGAACAGGAAGAAGGGCATCGAGCCCATGTCCCCGGAGAAGAAGACCCCGAACTGCGCCGCTCCCAGCACGATGCAGACGATGATCAGAGTGTTGCGCCGGCCGTACTTGTCGGAGATCCAGCCGATGACACCGCGGCCCGTGCCGTTCACGATTGCCTTGAGCGACATCGCGGTCGCCACGATCCCGCCGGCGAATCCCATTTCCTTGCCGAACGGCACCTGCATGGCGATGCCGAAGATGTTGATGCCGGCCGTGCAGAGCAGGCAGAACCACATCATCCACAGCAGGGGTGTCCTGGCCGCTTCCCGCGGGGTGTACTGCTTGATCGCCGGCGGGTTCTTCGCCAGCGCCCGGACGATCCGGGGGTCGTCGGAGACCTTCAGCGGGTCGACGTGCGCGGGCCACCAGTTCTTCGGCGGGTCCTTGAAGAACCAGCCGGCGACCGCGACGACGGCACAGCAGGTCACGCCGACCATGACCAGCACGGTCTCGTAGTTCGAGAGGTCCATGTACGAGGTGAAGAGGAAGACGAAGGGCACCGAGCCATAGGCGAAACCGCCGTTGACCATGCCGGTCTTGCCGCCCTTGCGCTCCGGGTACCACTTGCCGACCATGTTCACGCAGGTCGCGTAGACCAGGCCGGCGCCTATGCCGCTGAACATCCCGAAGCCGAGGTAGGCGACGGCCACATGTGGCGCGTACGCCAGTGACACATAGCCCAGTACGGTCCCGAGCGCGCCCAGCATCATCGCGCTCCTGGCGGGCAGCCGCCCGCTCTCGCGCAACTGCCCCGCCGGGAAGGCCACAGCGGCCTGGAAGAAGATCCAGACGCCCATCAGCCAGAAGATGTGTCCGCTGTTCCACAGATGCGCGTCGTGGAGCGTCTCCTCGGCGGACGTGAAGGCGTACTCCGAGGAACTGATGCCCAGCATTCCCATCCATGGGAAGAGCACCATGGTCCAGCGTGGTCGTCCCATGATGTGCCGGTCGGTCTCGCCGAGCCGGTACACCCGGCCGTTCACGTCCTTCACTTCGCGGAACGGAACGGGTGTGGTGATCGATGTGGTGGTCATGTCGGTTTCGCACTCCTATGTGTCGAAAGAGCTGGCCAGCGCCCCCTGTCCAATGCCTTTCGCATGTGCGCGTGAAGCGGGAGTGGCCGGTCCCGGTGGGGACCGGCCACCCCTCAGCTCATGTGCCGCCTCCCAACAGACCTGCGGCGCGGGCCCACCTGTACTTGGCGCCCAGTGCGGCCACCGGCTTCTCGGTCGTGTACGGATAGGCCACGACCCCTCGTTCGAAGAGGTACTGGCAGGCTTCTTCGACCTCGATGTCGCCCGCCAGGGACGCCACCACCGGCTTCTCGATGCCGCGCGCCCGGAACTCCGCCACCACACGCGCCGTCAGCTCCGCGAAGACCATCGGGGGAGTGACGATCGTGTGCCAGTAACCGAGGACCAGGGAGTGGATGCGCGGGTCCTCAAGACCCAGGCGGATCGTCGCCTCGTACGTCGACGGGGGCTCGCCGCCCGTGATGTCGATCGGGTTGCCCGCGGCCCCGAAGGGCGGGATGAACGCCTTGAAGGCGGCGTCCAGGTCGTCCGGGATCTCCATCAGCGAGAGCCCGTTGTCGACGATCGCGTCCGAGAGCAGCACCCCGGAGCCGCCGGCCCCCGTGATGATCACGACGTTGTCGCCCTTGGGGGTGGGCAGCACGGGCAGTGCCCGCGCGTACTCCAGCATCTCGTTGAGACCCGGCGCCCGGATCACCCCGGCCTGTTTGAGGATGTCCTCGTACACGGCGTCGTCACCGGCCAGCGCGCCGGTGTGCGAGCCCGCCGCCTTCGCGCCGGCGCTGGTGCGGCCCGCCTTGAGGACCACGACCGGCTTCTTCGGCACGGTCGCCCTCGCCGCCTCGACGAAGGCGCGCCCGTCCTTGAGGTCCTCCAGATGCATCGCGATGCACTGGGTGTTGGGGTCCTCGCCGAACCAGGTCAGCAGGTCGTCCTCGTCCAGGTCCGACTTGTTGCCGAGGCCGACGATGGCCGACACCCCGGTCTTGGTGGACCGGGCGAAGCCGAGGATGGCCATCCCGATGCCGCCGGACTGCGAGGTCAGGGCGACACCGCCCCTGACGTCGTACGGCGTGCAGAACGTGGCGCAGAGGTCGTGCCACGTCGAGTAGTAGCCGTAGATGTTCGGGCCGAGCAGCCGCACTCCGTACCGCTCGGCGATGGTCACGAGCTCGTCCTGCAGCGCGTGTTCACCGGTCTCGGCGAAGCCGGACGGGATGAGGACGGCGTTCGGTATCCCCTTGCGGCCGACCTCTTCGAGAGCGGCCGCGACGAACTGCGCGGGGATCGCGAAGACCGCCACATCAGGCTCACCAGGAACATCCATGACGCTCTTGTAAGCCTTACGGCCGAGTATGTCGTCGGCCTTGCGGTTCACCGGGTGGATATCTCCCGGAAATCCCCCGGCGACCAGGTTCTTCATGACCGAATTGCCGATCTTCCCCTCCTCGTTGGAGGCGCCGATGACGGCGACCGAGCGCGGCTGCATCAGCCGGCGCATCGAGGTGAGGATCTCTTCGCGGCTGTACGAGCGCCGGGGCGCGGCCGGCTCCCCGCCGAGCAGGATCCGTACGTCGGCGGCCATCACCCCGTCCGCCGACGCGAAGACCGGGTTGAGATCGATCTCCGCGATCTCGGGGAAGTCGGCGGCGAGCTGCGAGACCCCGACGATCAGATGGGAGAGCGTCGTGCGGTCGACGGCCGCCCCGCCCCGGACACCGCGAAGCACCTCCGCGGCCCGGATCGAGTCCAGCATCGACAGCGCGTCGTCCTCGGATGCGGGGGCGAGCCGGAAGGTGATGTCCTTCAGCACCTCCACCAGCACCCCGCCGAGCCCGAAGGCGACGATCTTGCCGAAGGTCGGGTCGGTGACCGTGCCGACGATGACCTCGGTCCCGGCCGGCACCATCTGCTGGACCTGGACGCCGAGGATGGCGGCAGCCGGGTCGTGGCGACGGGCGTTGGCGACGATCGTGGTGAAGGCGGCCCGTACCTCGGCGTGCGAGGTCACACCGATCCGCACTCCGCCCGCGTCCGTCTTGTGCACGATCTCGGGGGAGACGATCTTCAGCGCGACCGGGAAGCCGATCCGGTCGGCAAGGGCCACCGCCTCGTCCGCGCACTCGGCGAGCGCCTCGGCCGGGACCGGGATGTCGTACGCGTCCGCGATCCGTTTGGCCTCGGGCGCGGTGAGGGCGCTGCGGCCTTCGGTGAGAGCGGCGTCGAGCACGGCACGTACCGCCGCTCTGTCGGGCCGTGCTGTTGCGGGCAGAGGCATCAGATGACTCCGTCCGTCTTCAGCAGGCGCAGTTCCTCGTCGCCCAGGCCGAGTTCGCCGACGTACACCTCCGCGTTGTGCTCACCGAGCAGCGGCGAGGTGAGGACCTCGACGGGGGAGTCGGAGAGCTTCAGCGGGGAGCCGACGGTGGTGAAGGTGCCACGCTCGGGGTGCTGGACCTCGACGACGATCTCCTGGGCGGCCAGTGAGGCGTCCTCGATGATCTCCTTGGTGGAGAGGATCGGTCCGCAGGGGACGTTGTGGGCGTTGAGCTTCTCCAGGACCTCCCACTTGGGGAGGGTCGACGACCACTCCTCGATGAGCTGGAACATCTTGGGCAGTTTGGGCAGCCGGGCCTCCGGCGTCGCCCAGTCGGGGTCCTTGGCCAGCTCGGGCCGCCCGATCAGTTCGCTGATGGGCTGCCAGCCGACGGGCTGGACGATGACGTAGACGTAGTCGTTGGGTCCGCCGGGCGCGCACCTGACCGCCCAGCCCGGCTGCCCGCCGCCGCTCGCGTTGCCCGAACGCGGCACCTCGTCGCCGAAGTCCTCGTTGGGGTACTCCGCCAGGGGGCCGTGCGCCAGCCGCTGCTGATCGCGCAGCTTCACCCGGCAGAGGTTGAGCACGGCGTGCTGCATGGCCACGTTGACGCGCTGCCCGCGCCCGGTGTTCTCGCGCTGGAAGAGAGCGGCGAGGATGCCGGCCACCGCGTGGATTCCCGTACCCGAGTCCCCGATCTGCGCGCCGGTCGCCATCGGCGGGCCGTCCGCGAAGCCGGTCGATGTCATCGAGCCGCCCATGGCCTGCGCGACGACCTCGTACGCCTTGAAGTTGGTGTACGGACCGTCCCCGAAGCCCTTGATGGAGGCGTAGATGATCCTCGGGTTGATCTCCCGGATCTTCTCCCAGGTGAAGCCCATCCGGTCGACGGCACCGGGTCCGAAGTTCTCCACCATCACATCGGAGCGGCGGATGAGCTCCGTCAGGATCTCTTTCCCGCGCTCCGACTTGGTGTTGAGGGTGATGCTCCGCTTGTTGCAGTTGAGCATCGTGAAGTAGAGCGAGTCGACGTCCGGGAGGTCGCGGAGCTGCTTGCGTGTGATGTCTCCGGAGGGTGCCTCCAGCTTCACCACGTCCGCGCCGAGCCAGGCGAGGAGCTGGGTGGCCGAGGGCCCGGACTGTACGTGCGTCATGTCGAGGACACGCACGCCTTCAAGAGCTTGGGTCATGTCAAGGGCCCCTCACTACGTGTACATGGGTCTGGGGAAGGGGTGTTGGAGCTCCGTTCGATACATTGCATACAGTCGACGAATACTGTATGAACCTTGTTATCCCTCATCTTGAGGGGTGGTGTCCAGGGGCGTGCGGCACTTTTCCGACCGAGTCAGGAGCCGGCATGGATCTGTACGAGCACCAGGCAAGGGAACTCTTCAAGGACCACGGCATTCCGGTGCCGGACGCGGCAGTTGTTGCCACGCCGCGTGAGGCGCGGGCGGCGGCCGAAGCGCTCGGTGGCAGCGTCGTCGTCAAAGCCCAGGTAAAGACCGGTGGCCGGGGCAAGGCGGGCGGCGTCAAGTTCGCGGCCGACGCCGCGTCGGCGGAACTCACCGCCCGTCAGATCCTCGGCATGGACATCAAAGGCCACACCGTCCGCAAGGTCATGCTGGCCCAACCGGTCGACATCGACGCCGAGTTCTACGTGGGTTACGTACTGGACCGCGCGGCCGGCACCTTCCTCGCCATCGCCTCCGCGGAGGGCGGCATGGACATCGAAGAAGTGGCCGCGACCCGCCCCGAGGCCGTCGTCCGCATCCCCGTCGACCCGGCCGTCGGCATCACCGCCGAGAAGGCTGCCGCAATCGCGGCAGCGGCCGGGCTCCCCGCGGAGGCCGCGACCGTACTGCAGCAGCTCTGGCAGGTCCTCATCCGTGAGGACGCCCTGCTCGTCGAGGTGAACCCGCTCGTCCGTACCACCGGAGGACGGATCCTCGCCCTCGACGGCAAGGTCACCCTTGACGACAACGCGAGCTTCCGGCAGGCCCGTTGGGGCACAAGCCACGCCGACAACGCAGATCCGCACGGCGACCCGCTGGAGGCGGACGCGGCGGCCAAGGGCCTCAACTACGTCAAACTGGCCGGCCGCGTCGGTGTCATCGGCAATGGCGCGGGCCTGGTGATGTCCACCCTCGACGTGGTCGCGGGGTGCGGTGCGGAGCCCGCCAACTTCCTCGACATCGGGGGAGGGGCCTCCGCCCAGGTCATGGCCGACGGCCTCTCCGTCATCCTCTCCGACCCCGATGTGCGGTCCGTCCTCGTCAACGTCTTCGGCGGCATCACCGCCTGCGACGCGGTCGCCGACGGCATCGTCCAGGCCCTGGAATCGGTTCACCTGACCAAGCCGCTGGTCGTACGGCTCGACGGCAACAACGCCGCCCAGGGCCGCGCGATCCTGAACGCCCGCGCCCATCCCCTCGTACAGCAGGCCACCACCATGGACGGCGCGGCCCGCCGGGCGGCCGCGTTCTGTCTCATGGGGGCAAGCCCCCAAACCCCCGCCGCGACCCAGGGAGTGCGATAGAGATGGCCATCTTCCTCACGAAGGAGTCCAAGGTCCTCGTCCAGGGCATGACCGGCGGCGAAGGCATGAAGCACACCCGCCGGATGCTCGCCGCGGGCACCGAGATCGTCGGCGGCGTCAATCCTCGCAAGGCCGGCCAGGTCGTCGACTTCGACGACCGCGCCGTCCCCGTCTTCGGCTCCGTCGCCGAGGGCATGGCCGCCACCGGCGCGGACGTGACCGTCATCTTCGTCCCGCCGCCCTTCGCCAAGGCCGCCGTCATGGAGGCGGCCGACGCGGGGATCGGCCTCGCGGTCGTCATCACCGAGGGCATTCCCGTCCACGACGCCGTGGTTTTCCAGGCGTACGCGAAGCAGAAGGGAACCCGCGTCATCGGCCCCAACTGCCCCGGACTCATCAGCCCCGGGCAGTCCAACGCCGGCATCATCCCCGCCGACATCGCCACCAAGCCGGGCCGGATCGGCCTGGTCTCCAAATCGGGCACCCTCACCTACCAGCTCATGTACGAACTCCGCGAGACCGGCTTCTCCTCGGCGGTCGGCATCGGCGGCGACCCCGTCGTCGGCACCACCCACATCGACTGCCTGGCCGCCTTCCAGGACGATCCCGACACCGAGCTGATCGTCCTGATCGGCGAGATCGGCGGCGACGCCGAGGAGCGTGCGGCCGCGTACATCGCCGCGCACGTCACCAAGCCGGTCGTCGGCTACATCGCGGGCTTCACCGCCCCCGAAGGCAAGACCATGGGGCACGCGGGGGCGATCGTCTCCGGTTCCTCGGGTACGGCCCTGGCCAAGAAGGAGGCGCTCGAATCAGCGGGTGTGTCCGTGGGCTCGACCCCCTCCGAAACCGCCGCGCTGGTCCTCGCACTCCTCGCGGCAGCACGTGAAGTCACCCACAATTAACGGCAGTTACATAGCGCGACCCTCAACCCCTCACTACGTTCACCGTACGGCCGCCCTGTGCGAGGACGGCCGTGAGAGCCACCCACACTGCCCCGCCCACTCCACGAGCGGAGAACTGTACCGATGGCACCCACCCTCATCATCAAGCCCGGAACCTCCTGGTCCGACGCCTGGCAGCGCTGTCTCGCCGTCGCCCCCGAAGCCTTCCGAGACGACCGCGTCCTCAACCTCTGGGGCTCCGCATGGCAGGCCGACGGCCGAGCCCTGCCCGCCACTTCACCCGTCGACGGCAGCCCGATCGCGGGCCCGCCGCGCCTCGACTCCGCCACCGCCCAGCAGGCGGTACGCGCCTCGCTCGACCAGCACCGCGCCTGGCGGCACATCCCGCTGCCCGAGCGCCGCGCCCGCGTCTCGGCCACCCTCGACGCCCTGACCGAACACCGTGAACTCCTCGCCCTCCTCCTCGTCTGGGAGATCGGCAAGCCCTGGCGCCTCGCCCAGGCCGACGTGGACCGCGCCATCGACGGAGTGCGCTGGTACGTCGACGGCATCGAGACCATGCTCGAAGGCCGCACCCCGCTCGCCGGCCCCGTCTCCAACATCGCCAGCTGGAACTACCCCATGTCCGTCCTGGTCCACGCGATGCTGGTGCAGGCCCTGGCCGGCAACGCGGTCATCGCCAAGGCCCCGACCGACGGCGGAGTCGCCTGCCTCACCCTGGCCAGCGCCCTCGCAGCGCGCGAAGGCATCCCCGTCACCCTGGTGAGCG
This sequence comes from Streptomyces beijiangensis, assembly GCF_017315755.1. GTDB lineage: Bacteria > Actinomycetota > Actinomycetes > Streptomycetales > Streptomycetaceae > Streptomyces > Streptomyces beijiangensis. The sequence continues at coordinate 54,155 of NZ_JAFLRJ010000114.1, read as the reverse complement.
GCAGCGGCGGCGAGCTTTCCGAAGCCCTCGTACGCTCCCCGGAAATCGGCTGCGTCTCCTTCGTCGGGGGCCGCGACACCGGCGCCCGTATCGCCACCGCCGTGGCCGACCTGGGCAAGCGCCACATCCTGGAACAGGAGGGGCTCAATACCTGGGGCATCTGGAACTACACCGACTGGGACGCGCTCTCCTCGGTGATCCCCAAGCTCTTCGACTACGGCAAGCAGCGCTGCACCGCCTACCCCCGCTTCGTCGTCCAGCGCAGCGCCTTCGACCAGTTCCTGGGCGCCTACCTGCCGGCCGTACGCTCGCTGCGCACAGGCCACCCCCTGGCGGTCGAGCACCCCGACGACGCCCTGCCCGAACTGGACTTCGGCCCGCTCATCAACGCGGCCAAGGCCAAGGAACTCGGTGACCAGGTGGCCGAGGCGATCGACCGCGGCGCCGTACCCCTGCACCGTGCGACGCCCGACCAGGGCCGCTTCCTGCAGGGCCAGGACACCAGCGCCTACCTCCAGCCGGTGACCCTCCTCAATCCGCCCCCCTCCTCCCCGCTGCACCACGCGGAACCCTTCGGCCCGGTCGACACCATCGTCCTGGTCGACACGGAGGCCGAACTGCTGGCCGCCATGAACGCCTCGAACGGGGCGCTGGTCGCCACCCTGTCCACCGACGACCCGGCGACGTACGAACGCCTCGCCCCGCAGATCCGCGCCTTCAAGATAGGCAAGTCGAAGCCCCGCTCACGCGGTGACCGCGACGAGCTCTTCGGCGGGCTCGGCGCCTCCTGGCGTGGGGCCTTCGTCGGCGGCGAACTTCTCGTCCACGCCGTGACCGAAGGCCCCGAGGGGGAGCGGCTGCCCGGGAACTTCCCGGACTACCAGCTCATTCCGTAGAGACGCGGGCCTGTCGCACGGAGGGTGTCGCTCACCGGCGCCCTCCGTGCGGCTCAGCCGATGCCCTGATGGTCGGGCGAGAGCGCGAAGACCCGGTCCGCGGCCTCGGGAACAGCCCGCTCCACGGCCCGTACGAGCAACTCACGATGGTGCGCCAGCACCTCCACGCGCCCCTCGGGCGCCAGCGCCGCCAGATCGTCGAGCACGGCCATCAGCCGCCGCGTGACCTGCGGCGATCCGACAGCACACCCCCGCACCTCGGCCAACCCCAGATTCACCAGGTCGTTCCACTCGGGCACGGGCTGCACCAGCCGTACGACGCCCTTCGCATCCCGGTGCTGCACGGCGCCCAGCGGCTGCGAGACGACCGCCGCGAGCAGCTGCATGATCCGGTCCAGACACTGCACGGCGGTGGTCGGATCGTTCACCGCGGGGGACAGGGCCCGCAGCGCGATGTCGGCGAGCTGCCGCAGCCCGAACCCGAGGTCCTGATGGAAGGTCCGCTCGGCCGCCACGGATACCGAGGACCGCACGGTCATGGAGGCGCGCCCTGGGACGTCCCCGCCGTGCACGGCGAGCAGCGGAGCACCGGGCACCACGAAGTCCCCGATGCGGGGAATGAGCCGTACGACCAAGCTGTGACGGCGTGCCACGAGCACGAGCCGCGCGATGTTCACATCCCGCAGCACCCCGGCGCGCCCGGCGTACCGCACCACCCCGGACTCCGCCGGGAGCTCCCACTCCGGGTCCCACGCACCGGGCTGGCGCTCCAGCGTCCGGAACGCCTCCCCGGCGATCCGCTCCACCACCTGTCCCACTCGCATCAGCCGCAGCGTGGCATTCACATAGGCCACGAACAGGAGCAGGCTGAGTGCGACCATGACCAGCGTCAGCAGGCTCTGGACCAGCGGGACGGTGCCGATCAGCCGCGGATCGGTCTCGCTCTCGTACGACGACAGCACAGCCAGCGACAGCACGAAGGTCGCCAGGAACACCGCGAAGGTGGACTTGGTGATCCGCGACCGCACGAAGATCCGCACCACCCGCGGGCTGAACTGCCCGCTGGCCATCTGTACGGCCACCAGGGAGATCGAGAACACCACACCGATGAAGGTCATCATCGCGGAGCTCACGGTGGAGATGACCGGCTTGATGTCCTCGGTGACGTTCACCAGCTCGCTGAGCTGGTCGAAATCACCGTCGGCCTGAAGCTGCCGCACCACCTCCGAGTCGAGGGCGGAAGCCGCCAGCCAGGCCAGCATCACCAGCACCATCGCGGCCATGGGGGCAAACCAGAAATTGTCCCGGAGGTGCTCCCGTACCGGGGACAGCAGACGGGGCCGGCGGTACGCGCTGATCGTGTCGCTCACCTGCCGAAGGCTATTTGCCACACTCCGTGACAGTTCGGCAACACACGGCGAGATCCCCTGCTCATGCCGTCCGTGACCTCGGGATATGCAGGTGAAACCCACCCCGAACCCCTGGTATTGTTTTCCATGTCGCCGCGGGGAACACACCGCGAACGACAGACACCTTGTCCGGGTGGCGGAATGGCAGACGCGCTAGCTTGAGGTGCTAGTGCCCTTTATCGGGCGTGGGGGTTCAAGTCCCCCCTCGGACACCAGCTGAGACCCCACTTCACGTGGGGTTTTCTGCGTTTCAGGGCGGTATCGCGACGACGTCGGGTCTGCCGGCCCCAACAGGGGCCGGCAGACCCGACGTTACGTTTGTGCCGGTGAAGCCGGATGACTAGGCGATGCGGCCAGCGAAGTCCGGCGTGTAGTTGGAGATCGTGTCGTAGATGACGCCCGAGCTCGGGTTGGCGGCCTGGACGAACTTGCCGTCGCCGATGTAGATGCCGACGTGGTAGACACCGGCGTCGGTGCCGTCCGAGGACCAGAACAGCAGGTCGCCCGCCTGCAGCGAGTCGAGCGAGACATGGGTGCTGGCGGCGGCCTGGTCGTTGGCCACCCGCGGGATGGAGATGCCGGCCTTGGCGAGGGCGGTCTGGGTCAGGCCGGAGCAGTCCCAGCCGGAGGAGTCGGAGCCGCCGTAGACGTAAGGGGTCCCGACCTGCGACTCGGCGAAGGAGATCGCGGAGGCCATGCTGCCGCTGGCCGTGGTGGCGGTCGTGCTGCTCGTCGAGGTGTCGGACGACGTCCGGGTGGTGGAGTTGTCCGAGGCCGAGGTGGAGGACGACGAACCGCTGTCGGACGAAGTCGAAGAGCTCGAAGCCGTCGAGGAGCCTGTGCTGGACGAGCTGTCGCCGGTGGTGGCCGTTCCGCTGAGGGTCAGCACCTGGCCGGGGTAGATGTGGTTGGGGCCGTCGGCCAGCGTGGACTTGTTGAGGTCGTAGAGCTTCTCCCAGCCGCCGGTGACGTTCTTCTTCTTGGCGATGCTGGAGAGCCAGTCGCCCGCGACGACGGTGTACTTGGCGGGGGCGCTCGTGGCGGTGCCGGTGGAGGCGGAGCTGGAGGCTGTCGTCGTGGCCTGTGCCGGGGCGGCGCTCGCGCCGGTGGCGGAGACCAGCGGGATGGCCAGGCCGACACCGGCGAGGCTCATTCCGGCGACCAGACGGTGGACACGGGTGCGGCGCGGCCTGGGTGCGTTCACGTCATTCGTGGGCAGCATGAATCTGCGTTCCTCTCCTACGCCTGCGAGGTGAGCTGTCGGATTCGGGCTGGAGTTGCCCGGCCGTGCACTGCACGACTTCACCCCTAGCCGCGATCGCTGGATCGCGGCGGCTTACCTGGGTCCCCCGCTCCTGCCGTGGTGCGGTGTGTCGGTGTCTGGATTCCTCCGGCGGCAGGACTCGGCGTTCCGGAGATATCGGTTCCGCTTGACTGCGGACGTTGCACGCTAAACAGGTCGGTAGGGGATCCGCAAACCCCTGACGACTTCCTCACATCGACTGCGGGTGGTTCACAGTTTCCACACAGGTGGCTGTGCAAGGGCGCCCCGAGACCCCGCCTGACGTGGGGTTCTCCGCGTTTCAGGACGCTTCGCCCTGCGCCTCCCGTGCGATCTGCTCGAACTGCGCGCCCATCGCCGTGGCCAGCGCCTGGGCCGCCGACAGCGGGCGGACCATGACGGTGAAGTCGTCGATGAGGCCGTCCTCGTTCATGTGAAGGAAGTCGCACCCGTTGATCTCGCGCTCGCCCACACGCGCCACGAAGACGAGTGCGTGGTCGCGGCCGTCGGCGCTGTTGATCTCCCGTACGTAGCGGAAGTCCTCGAAGACGCGGATGACGCCGCGCAGGATCGCCGCGGTCATGGCCTTGCCGGGGTACGGCTTGAACGCGACCGGGCTGGTGAACACGACATTCTCGGCCAGGAGGTCCTCTATCGCGGTGTGGTCGCCCGCCTCGACGGCCTTGCGGAAGGGGTGCATCGTCGCCACCTTGTAGTCAATTCGTTGAATAGGTGCGGGTGACAGTAATCGCATCGATGTACGGTGTCCAGATGTCTCTGAAGTACGCGGTCCTCGGCGCGCTCCTGGAGGGCGAGGCCTCCGGCTACGACCTGGCGAAGATCTTCGACGTCTCGGTCTCCAACTTCTGGGCGGCGACGCCCCAGCAGCTCTACCGCGAGCTGGAGCGCCTGGCCGCCGACGGGCTGGTCGAGGCGCGTGTCGTGGCACAGGACCGCAGGCCGAACAAGCGGATGTTCACGCTGTCCGCGGCCGGCCGGCAGGATCTGGCCGCGTTCACCGCGAAGGAGCCCCGGCCCACCGCGGCCCGCGACGAGCTGCTGGTGAAGGTGCAGGCCCTGGACGTCGGTGATGCCGACGCCGTGCGCGGCCACATCGCGGAGCGCATGGACTGGGCACGCGGGAAGCTCGCCCGCTACGAGCGCGTACGGATCCACCTTCTGGGCGGCCTGAGCGAGGAGGATTTCCTCCGCGACAGCGACCGGATCGGGCCGTATCTGACGTTGATGCGCGGCATGTCCTTCGAGGAGGAGAACCTGCGCTGGGCGCGACGGGCGCTGGAGATCCTGGACCGCCGCGCAGCGAATCGCACCGTACAGCTGCCGTGACCTGCGTGGAGTGCGGGTCACGGCAGCCGGTGGCTACCGCTCGTCCGGGGCGGGTGCGTACCCCGTCGGACGGGTGGTGAAGGTTCCGCGGCCCTGGGTGCGGCTGCGGAGCCGGGAGGCGTAGCCGAACATTTCGGCGAGCGGGACCGTGGCTGTGACCACGGCCGCAGCAGCCCGTACCGTCGAGTCCATCACCCGGCCGCGACGGGCCGCGAGGTCACCGAGCACCGAGCCCACGGCGTCCTCGGGCACGGTCACCGTGACCTCGGCGACCGGTTCCAGGAGCGCCATGGTGCTCGACCGCAGCGCCTCGCGCAGAGCCAGTCGGCCCGCCGTGCGGAACGCCAGGTCGGAGGAGTCCTTGGCGTGGGTGGAGCCGTCCGTCAGGACGACCCGCACCCCCGTCACCGGATGCCCGCCCAGCGGCCCCTCGGCCAGCGCGTCCCGGCAGCCCGCCTCCACCGCGCGCACGAACTCGCGCGGCACCCGGCCTCCGGTCACCGTCGAATCGAAGGCGAATTGCCCGGTGTCGTACGGAGTGACATCGAGGACGATGTGGGCGAACTGCCCTGCCCCGCCGTCCTGTTTGACGTGCCGGTAGACGAGATCCGAGACGCCCCGTACGACGGTTTCCCGGTACGAGACCCGCGGTCGGCCGACCGTGACCTGCAGGGCGTGGGCCTGACGGAGCTTCTCCACCGCGACCTCCAGATGGAGTTCGCCCATGCCCGAGAGCAGGGTCTGGCCGGTCTCGGGGTCGGTCCGCGCCCGGAGCGACGGGTCCTCCTCGGTGAGGCGGGCCAGTGCGCCGGCCAGTCGGCCGGTGTCCGTGTTGCGGACCGCTTCGAGTGCGACCGAGACGACCGGATCGGGTACGGCCGCCGGCTCGAGGAGCAGCGGTGCGTCCGGCGCGCACAGGGTCGCCCCGGCGCGCGCCGCCTTCACGCCGGCCACGGCGACGATGTCCCCGGCGACGGCCAGGTCCGCCTCCGCGTGCCGGTCGGCCTGTACCCGTACGATCCGCCCGATGCGCTCGGTGCGGCCCGCGCCCGTGTCCAGCACGAGGTCCCCCTTCCGAATCGTTCCCGCGTACACGCGCAGGTAGGTGAGGCGGCCCGTCGGGGTCGCCGCCACTTTGAAGACGAGGCCGGCGAACGGCTCCGTCGGGTCCGCGGCGGTCCGGCCCGGCACCGGCGGTACGTCGAGCGGCGAGGGCAGGTACGCCGTCACCGCGTCGAGCAGTGGTTCGATGCCGCGGTTGCGGTACGCCGATCCGCACAGCACCACCACGCCGCCGCCGTTCGCGTCGAGCGTGATCGCGCGCAGTGCGGCGGCGAGTGTCGCGTCGGTGAGCGCGGAGTGGTGGACGTACTCCTCCAGGGCCTGCGGGTGCAGGCCCGCGACGGACTCGTCGAGTACGGCACGCCGGCGTTGCGCCTCCGCCAACAGGCCTTCGGGTACCGGACGTTCGGTGTACGCGTCCTCCCAGGTGAGCAGTCGCATCCGTACCAGGTCCACGACTCCGGTGAATCCGGACTCCCGTCCCACCGGCAGCTGCACGACCAGCGGCGTGGTGTGCAGCCGGTCGCGGATCGAGGCCACCGCCGTGTCGAGGTCGGCCCCGGTGCGGTCCAGCTTGTTGACGAAGGCGATGCGCGGAACCCCGTAACGGTCGGCCTGCCGCCAGACCGACTCGGACTGGGGCTCCACTCCTGCGACCGCGTCGAACACCGCGACCGCTCCGTCGAGTACGCGCAGTGCGCGCTCCACCTCGTCGGCGAAGTCGATGTGTCCAGGCGTGTCGATCAGATTGATGCGGTGACCGTTCCAGTCGCAGCTGACCGCTGCCGCGGAGATGGTGATTCCGCGGTCGCGTTCCTGCGGATCGAAGTCGGTGACGGTGTTGCCGTCATGGACCTCGCCGAGCCGGTGGATCGCGCCGGTCAGGAACAGGAAGCGCTCGGTGACGGTGGTCTTGCCCGCGTCGACATGGGCGAGGATGCCCAGGTTCCTGACGGTGGACAGGGGGAGGGGATGAACGTGGGTGGTGGCATGGGTGCGCACGGCCGGCGCCTTTCGGGTCGGACAGGGGAAAGCTGAGGGCGGCGCGATGCGGCGACGATCCAGTGAAGGTGTGGTGATGTGCGGGATCGCGTCAGATGTTCGTCGCGGGATCCGGTGAGGGCCGCGCAGCCTTCACCAGGAGCGCGGAGACACCAGGATCACGTCGTAACGCGTACGGGGAGCACGCATGACCGGTGCTCCCTTCGCGTAGTGGTGGCGTGTGCAGTACGAGCGTAGTGATCTCCGCGCCGCGCGGCACCGCATTTTGTGTCCGGGTCAGGCGAGCTGGCGCCGCACCAGTTCGCGCAGCCGCCCGCCCGTGTCCGCCAACAACTCGGCCGGTGACCCCTGTTGGACGATGCGGCCCTCGGACATCACCACCACCCGGTCGGCGTCCAGGACCGTCGACAGACGGTGCGCGATGACGATCCGGGTGGCTTTCAGGGCGCGGGTGCTGTCGATGACGGTGCGCTGGGTCTCGTTGTCCAGGGCGCTCGTCGCCTCGTCGAAGAACAGGATGCGGGGGCGGCGGATCAACGCCTGGGCGATCATGAGGCGTTGGCGCTGGCCGCCGGAGACGGCTCCGCCGCCCGCGATCATCGTGTGCAGGCCCATCGGCATCCGCCGGATGTCCTCGGCCAGGCCTGCCATCTCCGCCGCCTCCCAGGCCTCCTCCTGCGTGTACGCCTCGGCCCCGCAGATGCACTCCAGGATCGAACCCGTCAGCGGCTGGGCGTTCTGCAGCACCACCCCGCACTGGCGGCGCACCGCCGCCTGGTCGAGGGCGGCGAGGTCCTGGCCGTCGTACAGCACGCTGCCCGCGACAGGCTTGTCGAAGCCGATGAGCAGGCGAAGCAGTGTCGACTTTCCGCAGCCGCTCGGGCCGACGACCGCGACGAACTCGCCGGGCCTGATCGACAGGGACACCTCGTCCAGGACCAGCGGACCGTCCTCGGAGTACCGGAAGGACAGCCCGCGCGCCTCCAGTTCCCCGGCGAGCGTGCCGGGCTGGGTGGCGGTGTTCGGCACCTCGGGCGTGGCATCGAGCACCGGCTTGATCTGCTCGAACATCGGCAGTACCGCGGCCGCCGAGAGCAGTGCCCCGGTCAGCTGGGTGACCGAGGTCAGCAGCATCGTCACCGAGGTGCTGAAGGTGAGGAACGCGGCTGCCGAGAGGGTGCCGCGCGCCGGGCCGGCGAGGAGCATGAAGAGTACGAGCGAGCAGAGAGGCAGATAGACCGCGTTGAGCACCGTCGTCGCGTTCTTGATACGGCCCGCACGCCGCTGCAGCTCCCTGCTCTGGGCGAACTCTCTGGCCCAGGCCGCGTACGCGAAGCTCTCCGCCCCGGCGACACGTAGCTTCGGCAGCCCGCGCAGGGTCTGGAAGGCCTGGTTGTTGAGCTTGTTGCTCAGCTTGACCAGGCGGCGCTGCCAGCGCAGCTCCCACAGACCGAGAGTGAGGAAGACCGCCGCGATCACGGCCAGCATGCCGAGGGCGGCCAGGGCGAGGGGCACGCTGAAGACGAGAAGCATCACCAGGTTCAGCAGCCCGATCGTGCCCGACTGCACGACGAGCGGTCCGACCCCCGAAAGGAGGCGGCGTATCGCGCTGATGCCCATCGCGGCGCTCGCCAGTTCGCCGGTGGAGCGGGAGGCGAAGAAGCGGGTCGGCAGACGCAACAGCCGGTCCCAGACGGCCGGTTGAAGGACACTCTCCACCCTGCCCTCCAGGCGCAGCACCGTCAGATTCTGCAGCAGCATGAAGGCGGCCGATACGACGCTGGAGATGACGAGTGCGACGGAGACCTGCACGATGAGGTCCGTGGCGGCGTCGGGTACGTAGACGCCGAGCACCTGCCCGGTCGCGAGGGGGACCAGCGCGCCGATCGCCACCGTCACCAGGCTCGCGAGGACCAGATTGCGCAGATCCACCTGCGTGCCGCGGGCGCTGAACCGCAGCAGCCGCCAGGGGGTGAGCGGGCGGTCGGGCAACGGCCGGTAGAACATCACCGCCCGCGCCTCGAACTCCGCCGCGTTGTCCTCGTCGATCCGGGTGCGCCGTTCGCTGGAGGGGTGGACGGACTCGTAACCTCCGCGCCGCCACAGCAGGGCGACCGGTGTCCCCGAGGACTCCCGGTGCCCCAGGAGAGGGCCGGCGTCCTGCCGCCACCAGCGTCCTTCGAGCCGCACCGGGCGGGTGCGGACCCTGGCGGCGAGGGCGATCTGCTCGACGGGGTCGACGCGCTCGGTCACCGCGCCGCTCAGTCCGGGTGCGGCCAGGGTGATCCCGGCGGCGCGGGCCACCAGACGGCAGGCGTCGTACGTCGCGTCGGCCGTGCTGCCGTCCGCACCGGCGCCTCCGGTGCGCGCCCCGCGCCGGGAGCCGCCCTGGCGGCCGATGGAGGCAAGGAGGGTGCGGTCGGCCTGTTCGCGTACGGTCGCGCCCGCTTTGAGACCGGCCGCCGTCCTTGTCTCGTGGGCGTTCTCCAGGTGTTCGATCCACCGGTCGAGCGCCGTGAGCAGCCGGTGCTGCTGGTCGACCATGCGTTGCCACAGCGTCCCGTCGAGCAGCAGGTCCCCGGCGGCGTCGGCCGCGTAGGAGGCTCCGTACTGCACACTGCCGGGGGAGACCGTCAGCCAGACGACATCTTCGTCGCCGCTGTGCGCGGACTGCCCGTCGGGCACGGTGCGACCGTCCAACGGGGCCTCGAACAACACTTGTTGGCTGCGTCCCACGCCCAGCGAGAAGGCGTACTCCACCAGGCTGAGCGCCTGTTGGTCGTAGCCGTACCGGCTGTGGCCGTGCTGGTCGTACCCGTGCTGGTCGTATCCGTGCACGGTGGGTGTGTACGGCAGCTCCCGCAGCGGGATGCGGCGCAGCAGACAGCCCTCCAGGGGGCGGCCGATCAGGGTGTGCTGCGTTCCCTGGACCGGGCCCATGAGCAGCGCGCCCGGCTCCAGGCGGCCCAGGAAATGCCAGTGGCTCTGGGCTATGGGATCCACTGCGAACAGGTCGATGGACCCGGCGACCACCAGCCACAGCATGTTCGGGCCTTCGAGGGACAGGCTGCGCAGAGCGGTGCCGTCGACCTGTTCGCCGAGCGTCCCGAAGGCGGTGATGACCTGGTCGGCTGCCGCGTACGCCTGATCCTGCTGTGTGTACGTCACCTCAGTGCTCCCTGACCAGTTCGGCGTACGGGCCGCCGGCCGCGAGCAAGTGCTCGTGCCTGCCGCGCTCCACGATCTGACCGTGGTCGAGGACCACGATCTCGTCGCTGTCGCGCACCGTGCTCAGCCGGTGCGCGATGACCACGCAGGCGCAGCCCCTCCTGCGCAGGTTGTCGATGATGAGCTGCTCCGTCTCGGCGTCCAGCGCGCTGGTCACCTCGTCCAGGACCAGCACGCTGGGACGGCGCACCAACGCCCGGGCGATCTCCAGGCGTTGGCGCTGCCCGCCGGAGAAATTCTGGCCGTCCTGATCGACCCGGCAGTGGATTCCGCCGTGGCGCCGGGACACGACCTCGTACAGGCACGCGTCGCGCAGGGCACTCTCCACGGCCGCGTCCGTGATCGACGGGTCCCAGAGCGCCACGTTGTCGCGCACACTGCCCTCGAAGAGGAACACGTCCTGGTCGACGAAGGACACCGAGGCGGCCAGAGCCCCGCGGGGAATGTCCTCCAGGCGCTGGCCGTCGATCCGAATCGCGCCCTCCCAGGGGGAGTAGAGGCCAGAGATCAACCGGGAAACCGTCGACTTGCCGCTGCCCGAGCCGCCGACCAGCGCCACCTGCTGGCCGGGACCCACGGTCAGGGAGAAGCCGGAGAGCAGTGGCTGGTCGAGGGGGCTGTAGCCGAAGGTGATGTCCTCCAGCTCGACCTGGCCCCGCAGCCGCCGGGTGTCGGCGACCTCGTCCGGGCGTGCGTACCGGGAGTCGGCGGGGAACTTCTCCACATCGTGCAGCCGGGCCACATCGGCGGCGAAGTCCTGGACGCGCCCCGCGACCCCGTTCAGCCGGGTGAGGGGCGCGGTGAAGCGCGTGACCAGGGCCTGGAAGGCGACCAGCAGGCCCACGGACAGATGGCCCTCGACCGAGCGCAGACCGCCGATCCACAGGATCAGCGCACTGTTGAGGGTGGCGAGCGTGGGTGCGACGATGCCGAGCCAGGCGCTCGGCACCCCGAGCCGCTGCTGCTCCTCCAGCGTCATCGCGTGCTGCCCGGCCCAGCGCCGGAAGTAGCCGCTCTCGCCGCCGGTCGCCTTGAGCGTCTCGATCAACTGCAGCCCGGTGTAAGAGGTGTTGGTGAGACGTGCGGTGTCCGCGCGCAGCTTCTGTGTACGGGTCGCCCGCAGTGCGACGACGATGCGCATCGCCACCACATTGAGCAGGGCGATGCCCACGCCGACCACCGTGAGCTGCGGGTCGTAACTCCAGAGCAGGGCCGCGTACAGGAGCACCACGATCCCGTCGACGCCCGCCGCGGTCAGATCGCGGGCCAGGGTCTCGGCGACGGCGTCGTTGGACTGCAGGCGCTGCACCAGGTCGGCGGGGCTGCGCTGGGCGTAGAACTGGACGGGCAGGCGCAGCAGATGCCGGAAGAAGCGGGAGCTGCTCAGTGTCGAGGAGATGATGCGGCCACGCAGCAGATTCGCCTGCTGCAGCCAGGTCAGCACCCCGGTCAGGGCCACCATCGCGCCCATCGAGGCGAACAGGACGCCGAGCAGCGAGGTCTGGTCGCCGATCAGGAACAGGTCGATGTAGGTACGGCTGAGCGCGGGCAGTGACGCGCCCACCGCGACCAGCAGCAGACTCGCGAGGAGCGCGGCCAGCATGGTGCCGCTGGTCCCGCGCAGCCGCCCGGGCAGCGCCTTGAGGATGCCGGGCCTGCGCCCGCCCTTCGAGAAGTCGTCACCGGGCTCCAGTACGAGGACGACGCCGGTGAAGCTGGTGTCGAAGTCCTCCGTCGCCACGAAACGGCGGCCCTTGTCCGGGTCGTTGAGGTGGACGCCGCGTCGGCCGAAGCGCCGGCCCATGCCGTCGTAGACGACGTAGTGGTTGAACTCCCAGAACAGGATCGCGGGCCCCTGCACCTCGGCGAGGGCGGCCGTGTCCATCTGCATGCCCTTGGCGCTCATGCCGTAACTGCGGGCCGCCTTGAGGAGGTTGGAGGCGCGCGAGCCGTCGCGGGAGACCCCGCAGGCGATACGCAGTTCCTCCAGGGGGACGTGCAGATCGTGGTGGGCGAGGACCATCGCGAGCGCGGCTGCACCGCACTCGACGGCCTCCATCTGCAGGACGGTGGGGGTACGCACTCTGCGGCGGCGCCGCGGTTTGGGCGCGGCTCTGGATGGCGAGGGGCGGGAGCGGCGGCGTCCGTGCCCGGCGGGAGGCAGCGGTGCGGGGGCCGGGGAGTGCTTGCTCACGGCAGCAGCCAATCGATCGGGCGCTGCTCGGCGAGGTGCACGGCGCCGGAGGTGAGGATCATGGAGTCGAGCGCGTACGGAGGGCCGGCCGCGGAGGTCCAGGTGTAGCCCGAGACGGTGGAGTGCGACACGGACAGCTTCACCAGGACGGCCACCGGCGGGCCGCTCCGGGTGAACTGCGCGGCCAGATCCTTGTCGCCGAGGAAGGCGGTGATCTGCCGCTGGGTCTGGGCGGCCCGGCCCACCGCTCGTACCGTGCCGCGCAGGAAGCCGTACTTCTGGGAGGCGGCGGACTGCACGGTGAGGTCCACGGAAGCGCCCACGGGGACGGTGGCCGCGGTATCGGCGGGGACGAAGAGCATCGCGAGCAGCGGGTCCCGGGCGGCGCCGGTCTTCTCCAGGGTGGCGACGTCGGAACCTGTGGTGAGGACGGAGCCGACCTGTGCGAGGAGGGTGGTCACGCGGCCCGCTTCGACGGCGCGCACGGTGCGGTCGCCCTGCGCGGTGCGGACCTTGAGGAGCGGGGCGTCGGCGGCCAGCCGCTGCCCTTCCTTCGCGTACAGGCCCATGACCTGGCCGGTGACCGGGGTCTGGAGGACGTAACTGCCCTGCCCGTGGGTGAGGATGCCGGGGGCCTTCAGGGTCGAGGACACCGATCCGGTGATGGCCCAGAGGGAGGCGGCGGCCATGACCACGACGGTCACCGCGAGGGCGAGCAACCCCTGGGGTCTGGCGAGGCGCGCGGGGAGGTCGAGTTCCTCGGGCGACTGCAGCTTGGACAGGGCCTGTTGGCGGAACTGCACGGCTGACTTCCCCTACCTTGCTGCTTGCCTTGCTGCTTGTCCGGTTCTCTGCGGCCGAAAGCCCCGGAACGGCCGGCCGGCTGCCGGGTTCCGGGGCTGACGGAAGTGTTTGCTCAGAGGCCGGCGACGAGACCCGTGGCCAGACCGGTGGCCGCACCGGTGTTCAGACCGGTGATGCCCTCGACCGTGCCGGTGACGCCGGCGATGAGGCCGGAGACCGGGGCGATGGCGTCGGCGGTGCCCGTGACGTTGCCGGCGAGGCCGCCGAGGAGGCCGCCCGAGACGTTGTCGAGCTCGGCGTCGGAGATCTCGGCGGTGGCGACCTGGGGAGTGGAGTTCATGATATGAGCTGCCCTTCGCATGGGTATTGCAAAAAATGGGGACGACCGCGAAGTCGCGATGACGAATTCCGCGATGCGGAGGATCAAAGCACGTCGGCGCATCGCACATCCAATCGGAAGATCGCTGGTGAGAGTGAATGTGCGCACTCAATTGGTACTGCGTGCATGTCTGTTCACGCGGCAGGATCAGGTCCTTCACAACCACTGCGAACGCGCAGGCGAATTAGGTGTGGCCGCATTCTGCAAAATGGACACTCCTCCATCAAAGGCGCTCGATCCGGGCCTTACGTGATGAGGGTTCTGGAGTGAAGTGACCGCCCTGCGTATTCGGTGTGCAGGTTTTCGTGACCGAGCGGGGACGGGCATGGCGGCCCGCTCGTCCAGTGCCTTCACCGTGCAGGTCTGTAGGATCATCGACGTGCCGCTGTCGCGGACCGGGCCTGCTGGTATGCGGTGCTCGCCCAGGGGAGGGGTGGTCCGTGCTCTTTCGTCAGCTGGAGTACTTCGTGGCCGTGGCCAGGGAGCGGCACTTCGCCCGGGCCGCGGAATCCTGTTACGTGTCGCAGCCCGCACTCTCGGCGGCGATCGCCAAGCTCGAACGCGAGCTCAACGTCACGCTGATCAACCGCGGGCACAACTACGAGGGCCTCACCCCGGAGGGCGAGCGGCTCGTGGTGTGGGCCAAGCGGATCCTCGCCGAGCAGGACGCGTTCAAGGCCGAGGTGGCCGCCGTCCAGTCGGGCATCACCGGGACGCTGCGGCTCGGGACGGAACCCACCGCCTCCACCACGCTGGCGCTTCCCGTCGGGGCCTTCTGCTCCGCGCACCCGCTGGCCAAGGTGCAGGTCCGCTCGCGGCTGTCCATGAAGGAACTGCTTCGTCAGATCAGCGAGTTCGAGCTCGACGCCGTCATCGCCCACTTCGCGCCCGGCGACCAGGAGGGGCTTGTGGTGACTCCGCTCTACGAAGAGCGGTACATGCTCCTGGTGTCGGGCGACCAGCTCATGCCGCAGACCCACACCATGACCTGGGCGGAAGCGGCCCAGCTGCCGCTTGCGCTCCTGACCCCCGATATGAGGATCCGTCAGCTCATCGACGGCGTGTTCGCGAAGAACGGGGTCGTGGTGACCCCGCAGGTGGAGACGGATTCGATCGCCTCCCTGTACGCGCACGTGGGCGTCGGCGAGTGGGCGAGCATCGTGCCGCACTCATGGCTGCGGGCGATGCCGGTCATCGGCAGGACCCGGGCCGTACGGCTCGTCGAACCGGATGCCAGGGCGCAGGTGTCGGTGGCGATCCACGCGGCCACCCCGGGCTCGGTCGCCGCACGCGCCTTCGTGAACGCGGCGACGGGCCTGTCGCTCGACGAGTTCTTCGATCAGCCGCTGGCCGCCGAGCACCGCGTCCGCTAGACGGTCAGTCGGTGCGCGTACGCGATGAGTACGTGGCCTCCAGCGCCTTCCGGTCCAGGCCGCCCTTTGCCGTGTGCGGGAGCGCCGGGACGAGGTCGAGGCGGTCGGGGACTTCGAAGGCGGACAGCCGGTGGCGGCAGTAGCGCAGGATCTGGTCGGCCCCGATGCCCTCGCCCTCGCGTACGACCACGGCGGCACCGACCCGCTGCCCGTACACGGGATCGGGCAGCGCGAACACGGCCGCCTCGACGACCCCCGGGCAACCGGCGAGGATGTCCTCCACGTGCTCGGGCGAGATCTTCTCGCCGCCGCGGTTGATGAGGTTCTTGATGCGCCCGGTGAGGAACAGATAGCCGTCCTCGTCCAGTGAGCCCAGGTCGCCGGTGCGGAACCAGCCGTCGCTGAAGCTCCGCGCCGTCTCGGCCGGTCCGGTGAGATAGCCGCGGGTCACGGTGGGGCCGTACACCCAGACCTCGCCCTCCGTGCCTGACGGGCACGAGCGCCCCTCGCGGTCCACGACGCGGAGCTTCGCCCCGGTCGAGCGGCCCACCGTGCCGTGCTTGAGGAAGCCGTGCTGCGGCAGCGGCTCGCTGGTCACCTGGTGCGTGGCCTCCGTGATGCCGTACGCGGACAGCAGCGGCGCCCCGAAGGTGCGTTCCAGCGCCCGCTGTGTGGCCGGGTTGAGCGGGGCGCTGCAGCTGCGGACGAACTTCAGGGGGGCGGCCCGCGGGCCCGGGTAGTCGCGTGCCGAGCGGTCCAGGAGGATCTCGTGGATCGTCGGGACCGCCGTGAACCACGTGGCGGCCACCGCCCGTACGTCGTCCCAGAACGTACCCGCCGAGAACCGCCCCCGCTCCGGCAGCAGTACGCATCCACCGCTGGCCAGGGACGACAGGAGCGCGGCGAGCAGCCCGTGGCCGTGGAAGAACGGCATCACCGCGACCGTGGCATCGCCGGGCCCCAGCTCGTAGGTGGCGCAGATGCCCCGCACGGACGCGGCCACATTGCCGTGCGTCAGCGGGACCATCTTGGCCCGGTCGGTGGTTCCCGCGGTGAACAGGACCAGGGCGTCCTGGGCCGACAACTCCGCTGCGGCACCACGGATTCGGCGTACCGGCAGCGCACCGGTGCCGAGCGTGGCGGTCGCCGTTCCCGCACGGGAGATGTCCACGTGCAGAGGCCAGGCCGGGGTGCCTGTCGGCTGCGCGTCGGAGACGGTCGGTCCTGTGATGACCGCCCGCGCCCCCAGCGCGTCGAGGCGGGCCGTCAACTGCGAGCGGGGGAGCGCCGGATCGATCGGCGCGACCACCAGACCGGCACGCGCCGCGCCCAGAAGCCCGACGACGAACTCGGCCGTGTTGGCGGAGAGGAGGGCGACCGCGTCCCCCTGGCGCAGCCCCGTCGTGGCGAGCGCGCCCGCCACGTCGTCGGCCAGGGACCGGAGAGCGCGGTAGGACAGCTCCACCCGGTCACCTCCGACGACCAGGGCCCGCGCGCGGGGCCGGGTGCGCACCTGATGGTCGAGAAGATCGGCGAGACCCGTGAGCGCCGGGGCGCGGAATCCGTCCGCGTCCCGTACGGCTGCCGTGGTCGTCGGTACGGCCATGGCCACCACCCCCTGCGCACCAGGTCTGTTGAAGCTGTCTCCAGGAGCCTGCGCCGGGGCGGGGTGCGCGTCCAATACGCGCTGGCGAACAGCCGATAGCGGGCGTCTATCAAGGGAGACGGAGGGCCGGGCCGCAGCCCTCGTACCGCCCTCGATAGATGTTGTTTATCAGCTGGTCGCCGATAGGTCTTGGACGCGGGCGCGCCCGCTGCCGAAGGTGTGAGGAGTAGCCGCATGCATGACTGCCCAAGGAGGACCTCGGACCATGACAGCCCTATCTGGACTCGCCGCGACGGACACCGCGGCGAACGGCGACGCACCGGCCGAGCTCACCGACGGGTACCACCTGGTCGTCGACGCGCTCAAGATGAACGACGTCGACACCATCTACGGCGTGGTCGGCATCCCGATCACCGACCTGGCCCGCCTCGCGCAGGCCCAGGGCATCCGCTACATCGGCTTCCGGCACGAGAGCAACGCCGGGCATGCGGCCGCGGCCGCCGGATACCTGAACAAGAAGCCGGGCGTGGCACTGACCGTGTCCGCGCCGGGCTTCCTCAACGGCCTGGTCGCCCTGGCGAACGCGACGACCAACTGCTTCCCGATGGTGCAGATCTCGGGCTCCAGCGAGCGGCACCTCGTCGACCTCAAGCAGGGCGACTACGAGGAGATGGACCAACTCGCCGCCGCACAGCCCTTCGTGAAGGCCGCGTACCGCGTGGGCCGGGTCGAGGACATCGGCCGCGGCATCGCCCGCGCGCTGCGCACCGCGATATCCGGCCGCCCCGGCGGTGTCTACCTCGACATCCCGGCCGCGGTGCTCGGCACCATCCTGGACGCCGAGGCGGGCGCGAGGACCCTGAGCCGGCTCGTCGATCCGGCGCCGCGCCAACTGCCCGCGCCGGAGGCGGTGGACCGCGCGATCGAGCTCCTTGCGGCTGCCGAGCGGCCGTTGGTGGTGCTGGGGAAGGGTGCCGCGTACGCGCAGGCGGACGAGAAGATCCGCAGCTTCGTCGAGTCCACCGGCGTTCCGTACGTACCGATGTCGATGGCCAAGGGCCTGCTGCCCGACGACCACCCGCAGTCCGCGGCCGCCGCCCGTTCGCTGGCGCTGAAGAAGGCCGACGTGGTGATGCTCGTCGGCGCCCGGCTGAACTGGCTGCTCAACCACGGCGAAGCGCCCCAGTGGAACCCCGAAGCGAAGTTCATCCAGGTGGACATCGAGCCCCGGGAGATCGACAGCAACCAGCCGATCGCCGCCCCGCTCGTCGGTGACATCGAGTCGGTGCTCGACGCGCTCGCCGAACGGACGAAGCCCGGCCAGATCGCTACCCCCGCGGCCTGGACGGACGAGCTGGCGGCGCGCACGGCGCAGAACACGGCCAAGATGGCGAAGCGCCTCGAAGCCGACCCGAGCCCGATGCAGTTCATGGGTGCGCTGAAGGCCGTACGCGACGTGATCCGCCGGCGCCCCGAGATCTACCTCGTCAACGAGGGCGCCAACGCGCTGGACATCGCGCGCAATGTGATCGACATGCATGTGCCGCGCCACCGCCTCGACAGCGGCACCTGGGGCGTCATGGGCATCGGCATGGGTTACGCGATCGCCGCCGCCGTCGAGAGCGGTGCGCCGGTCGTGGCCGTGGAGGGCGACAGCGCCTTCGGCTTCAGCGGTATGGAGCTGGAGACGATCTGCCGCTACAAGCTGCCCGTCGTCACCGTGATCATGAACAACGGCGGCGTCTACCGCGGTGACGACGTCAACCCGCTGACGAACGACCCCTCGCCGACGACCCTGATGGTCGCGGCACGCCACGACCTGATGATCGAGGCGTTCGGCGGCAAGGGCTACCGCGCGACCACGCCTGCCGAGGTCACCGCCGCACTCACCGAGGCGCTGGCCTCGGGCGGCCCGGCACTCATCGACTGCGTGATCGACCCCTCGGCCGGCACCGAGAGCGGCCACATCGCACACCTCAACCCGAAGGGCATCACCGTCGGCAACATCACGCCGGCGAAGAAGTGACCCGCTTTCGCCCTCACCCCGACATGAACTGACCCCGACACGAATGAGGAATCCTTCATGAGTACTGCGTCTTCCCGCGCCGCGACCCCCGGCCCCCCGGCCAGCGACATGCCGCTCGCCGGAATCAAAGTGATCGACTTCACCGGGGTCCAGGCAGGACCCGCGTGCACCCAGCTGCTCGCCTGGTTCGGAGCCGACGTCATCAAGGTCGAGCGCATCGACGGCGGCGATGTGACACGTCGTCAGCTGCGGGACATCCCCGACATCGACGCCCTCTACTTCACCATGCTGAACAGCAACAAGCGCTCCCTGGCCATCAACACCAAGGCCCCCGAGGGCAAGGCGGTCATGGAGAAGATGATCCGCGAGGCGGACATCCTGGTCGAGAACTTCGCGCCGGGCGCCATGGACCGCATGGGGCTGGGCTGGGACCACATCCACGAGCTCAACCCGCGCCTGATCTTCGGTTCGGTCAAGGGCTTCAACGACGCCTCGGCCTGGTCCGACCTCAAGGTGTACGAGAACGTCGCCCAGGCCGCCGGAGGCGCCGCGTCCACCACCGGTTTCTGGGACGGCCCGCCCACCATCAGCGGCTCGGCCCTCGGCGACAGCAACAGCGGAATGCACCTGATGATCGGGCTGCTGACCGCGATCATCCAGCGCAACGCGACGGGTCTCGGCCAGAAGGTGTCGGTGTCCATGCAGGACGCCGTCCTCAACCTGACCCGGGTCAAGCTCCGTGACCAGCAGCGCCTGGAGAAGGTCGGCTACCTGGAGGAGTACCCGCAGTACCCCAACGGCGAGTTCGGCGACGCGGTGCCCCGCGGCGGCAACGCCGGAGGCGGCGGCCAGCCGGGCTGGATCCTGAAGTGCAAGGGCTGGGAGACCGACCCCAACGCGTACATCTACTTCACGGTCCAGGAGCAGAACTGGGCGCGCACCTGCGAGGCCATCGGCAAGCCCGAGTGGACCGAGGACCCCGCCTACACCACGGCCCTGGCCCGCCAGCCGCACATCATGGACATCTTCGGCGAGATCGAGAAGTGGCTCGCCGACAAGACCAAGTACGAGGCCGTCGACATCCTGCGCACCTTCGAGGTGCCCTGCGCGCCCGTGCTCAGCATGAAGGAGCTCGCCGAGGACCCCGACATGCGCAAGAGCGGGACGATCGTCGAGGTCGAGCAGAAGGACCGCGGCACCTACCTGACCGTGGGCAGCCCGATCAAGTTCTCCGGATTCACGCCCGACATCATCGGCGCACCGCTGCTCGGTGAGCACACGGACGAGGTGCTCACCGGCCTCGGATACGACGCGGACGCCATCCGCACCCTGCACGAGAGCCGGGTCGTCGCCTGACCTGCTTGACGACGCCTGCGGGTGCCCCGCGCGAGCCAGGGCACCCGCAGGCAGCCGCACCAACTCGGAGGGGAAATGGGATACACGGGAGATACGGACACCGACGTCCTACTGGGCATGGCGGACCGGGCACCCGATGGCATCGTGATCATCGACAGCGAGGGTCTGATCCGTTACTGGAACCAGGGCGCGGAGCGGATCTTCGGATACACGGCGGCCGAGGCCGCCGGCCGGAACCTGGACATGATCATCCCCGAGAAGCACCGGCAGCGTCACTGGGACGGCTTCGTGGCCGCCATGGCCTCGGGAACCTCCAAGTACGGAGCCGACGACCTGCTGGCCGTCCCCGCACTCACCGCGGACGGCACCACTGTCTCGATCGAGTTCAGCGTGGTGCTGCTGACGGATGCCGACGGCAAGGCGGCGCACGTCGGTGCGGTGATCAGGGACGTCACCGCACGGCGGGCCCAGGAGAAGGAGGTACGCCGCCGCCTGCTGGCGACGGCACCCGATGACCGCGCCGCGCCGGTCACTGGCGGCTGACCGCACGCGTGATGCCGGCGACGATCGTGGTGGCCAGGATCCAGCCGGTGATGATGAGCAGATACGAGAGCCCCTGCAGCCACCCGTCCGGAGTGAAGGCGCGTTCCTGGCCGAAGTCGATGACCGGCAGCAGCAGGTCCAGCGTGTAGAAGACCGGGCTGAAAGCGGGCGCCTCACCGGCCTTCAGGGGATGCGGGTGGTGCAGGGCGTACGCGACGGATCCGGCGAGCAGCAGCGAGAACAGCCAGACGGCGGCGCGGACCGGCCGGAACCCGTACCCGACGGTGACGTCCTGCACCTGGCCCCAGAGCCGGCCGTACCACGGGAGCGTGGTGCGGTGGCGGCGCTGCCGGGTGAGCTGGACGGTGCGGGCGGCGCGGTCGTCGCCCATCCTTCGGTAGGCGGCGCTCAACTGCTCGTACGCGTAAGGGACATAGCCGCCCTCGTCGCGGGCGAGGAGGGGCAGCCGGCGCTCGGCGGGCTCGTGCGGGGCGAGCGTGGTGTAGGTGAGGCCGTCCAGCCGGACCGCGCCCGGCCATACGCCGGGGGCGGCGTGCAGGAAGTCGATCTGCGCGCGGCGCAGATTGACCGAGCCCTCGATGGGCGCGGCATCGCGCAGCCACAGCTCGCCGATGACCGCGGTGCTGGCCCGCAGCGCCATGCCCCCGGGGTTGGCGAGCGTGGCGTACGCGAGGTTGAGCTGGCCGGGGATGCGCGCGCCGCGGAGATTCACCCGGCCGGTGACTTCGAGCCGCATGCCGCGCACGTCCGCGCCGACGCTGAGATTCTCGGCCTCGACGGCGGTGTGTCCGGGGTGGCGTATCCGGGCGTCGTCGAAGTTGAGCGTCCCGGCGATCTGCGCGGCCAGGAGCCGCACCTGGCCGTGGGCGACAAGGCCCGTGCCCCAGACATCCGTGCCGAGGACGGCATGGTTCAACTGGAGTACGGGATCCTCCTGTTGGCCGGAGCCGTCCGTGGCCGTGCCGAGCTCGGCGTTGTCGAGGAAGAGCGCTCCGGCAATCCGGGCGCCTCCCAGTGCCACTGAGCCGGTGACGCGACAGCCGGTCATGCGCAGGACCCCGTCGATCCGCACCGTGGCGGCGTTGAGCGCGGGGAGATGCGAGCCGTTCAGCTCCAGCTGCCGCAGCTGTGCCCCGTAGAGGGACAAGGGCTCGTCGAAGTGGCAGGCGGCCAGGTGGACCGGGTGCTCGACGACTCCGTACGCCAGGTGCAGACGGCCTACGATGCGTGCCCCCGTGAGCCAGAGCCCGATGGTCCAGCCGTCGCGGAGATGGTCGCCGAGAAGCAGCCACCTGAGCACCTCGGCCCTGACCGTGCGGTCCGGGCCCCAGGAATGACCGGATGCGGCCTCGTCGTCGGGCGCCTCCCGCAGATCGACGGCCGCGCCGCGCAGGAACGCCTCCCGGATGCGTTGCTCGGTCGGCGTCAGGTCGGTGATCTCCATCGACCGGACGATGTCGTGCACCTCTGCGCAGTGTCAACAGCCCCAAAATGAGGTCCCATGTATCTATCGCCGATGAGGGTTTATTGGTGACGATTGACGGTTGGAGTGGCCTAGTGAGGTCAACTGATCGGATCTATAAGGCAGTTCGCTGTGTGAGAGCCCTAGTGCGGCCCGACTGTGACCAGTAGAGTCCGCTGCCGTCGGAAGTGGTCTACACCATCAGTTCTGAGGGGTGGACGAATGTTTCGCACATGCAGACGTTGGTTGGTCTTTGCCGCGGTTGGCGCCGCTGTGGCCAGTGGCTCCGCTCTGCCGGACGCCGCGGCCGCCTCACCCGCCGAACCGCCCAGCAGTGCCCCGTCCGTGCTCCCGCCGCTGCAGCACTGGTCCGGCGGCAGCGGCGACTTCAGGCTCACCCGGTCGTCGCGGATCGTCGTCGACCGCGACCGGAGCTCCGCACTCACCGCGGACGCCCGTACCTTCGCGGCGGATCTGGCCGTTCTGGGAGCCGACCGGCTTCCCGTCGTCCGGGGCGACTCTCCCCGGGCCGGGGACATCTTCCTCACGGCGGGCGCGGGCGCGGGCGAGGGCTACCGGCTCGACGTGACCGCGAAGTCGGTCACCGTCAGCGGCGCAGGACCCGCCGGCACCTTCTACGGCGAGCAGTCCCTCGCTCAGATCCTCAAGGTCTCCCGCGACCACGCGTCCGTCCCCGTCGGCAGCTCCGTCGAGCAACCGGCCCAGCAGGAACGCGGGTTGATGATCGACACCGCGCGCTCCTACTGGTCCGTGGACTCCATCAAGCAGCTGATCCGGCAACTGGCGTGGATGAAGCTGAACACTCTGCACTGGCACATCACCGACTCGGAGTTCTTCCGGCTCGACCTGCCGGGCCACCCCGGTCTCGCGGCGGCGAAGTCGTACTCGCCCGCCGATGTGCGTGCGGTGCAGGACTACGCCGCCCGCTACCACGTCGGCATCCTGCCCGAGTTCGACATCCCCGCCCACGCGACCTCGATGACGAACCACCGGCCAGAGCTGCGCTGGGACTGCCCCTCGATGAACTCGATCATCAGCGCGGGACGCGTCGACCCCGGCTTCACCGTCGACATCACCAAGCCGGCGAACGTCGCCTGGCTGGACGGTCTGGTCAAGGAGGTCTCGGCCCTGTTCGACTCGCCCGTCATCCACCTCGGCGGCGACGAGACCCCACAGCCGGCCCTCCAGGCGAGCTGCCCGGAACTGGTCGACCATGCGGCGGCCAAGGGGTACCAGAAGACGGAGGACGTCTTCCTCGCGTACGAGAACCACCTCGACGACGTCCTCGCCGCGCAGGGCAAGCGCATGCAGATCTGGGGCTGGTGGCCGCAGGTCGGCGGCAGCGGTTCGGTGACCGTGAACAAGGACATCCGGATCCAGGCCTGGCTCGGCGACGAGGACACCTTCATCAAGCAGGGCTACGACGTCGTCGTCAGCAATGAGCACTCCCGGCTGTACGTCGTCCCCTCCTACGCCCCGGGGACCGCCAACGGCAACTACATCCCCGACGACAACACGCTCTACAGCACCTACACCGTCAGCGGCTCCGACCAGGTGCGCGGCCTGGAGATGGCCCAGTGGGGCGACCGCGCCTACACCATGCCCGAGGCGTACCCGCTGTCCTATCTGCGCCGCCCGCTGCAGATCCTCGCCTCCACCGCCTGGGGCAGCCCCCGGCTCAGCAGCTATCTCGACTACGAGGTGTACGCCGACGGGATCGGCAGCGCACCCGGCGTCCCCGAGACCGCCGACCCCGGCGCGCGCCCGCTCGGCGGCAGCGCGTTCGGCCCCGACGGGGCGGTGAGCGCCTTCGACGGCGACCCCGCCACCTCGTTCGCCGCGACCACGGCAGGTGCGGGCATCGGCCTCGACCTCGGCCCGAGCGGAGCGGTCGCGCCCACGGCCGTGCGGCTGCTCCCACGCAGCAACTCCACAGCGGATCTCGCCTCGTTGGCCGGCGCCACTGTGCAGGGCTGCACGGAAGGCCCCGACACCGGCTGCCGCACGCTGGCCAGCGTGGAGTGGACGCCCACACGCGACTGGCTGAGCCTGCCGCTCGACGCCCGGGGGAAGTACCGCTGGCTGCGGCTCACCGGTGCGCCGTCGGCGAGGCCGGTGCTGGCGGAGCTGCAGTTCCTGGCCGCGCCCGGGGACGTACAACTCGCCGTCCAGGTACCGGAGAAGCTCGACGCGGGCCGCCGGACCACGGTCGACGCCGTCGTCACCAACACGACCGGGCGTGCGCTGTCCCACGTCGGCGTACGGCTCACGGCGCACCACCGGCTCCACCTGACGCCGCTGCTGCACGAGCCGCTCATCGCGTACGTCACGGTCCCGCCGCACCAGAGCCGCACCGTGCGCTTCCCGGTCGCCCCGGGGCGGGGCGCGACGCCCGGCGACTACTGGTTCACCGCAACCACCGCCGACGGACGCGCACAGGGCTCCGCGCTCGGTTCCGTAGGCCTGCGCACGCTGTCCCAGGCCTTCGACAACATCGCCGTCACCGCCGACGGCAACCCCCAGCCGGGCGATGCCGACGGAGCGCAGTCCAGCTTCTCCGCCGAGGGGCTCGCGGCGGCAGGGGGCGAGTCGGGTGGCCAACTGGCCGCCGGAGGCTTCTCGTTCACCCTCCCCGATGCCTTCGCCGGTACGGAGGACAATGCCGTCGCCCACGGCCAGACCGTCCCGCTCTCCGGCCGTGGCTCGCGTGTCGGGCTGCTCGTCACCGGGACCTATGCCCCGCCCGGCGGGCTGACCGGCGCGGTCACGATCACCTACACCGACGGCACGACCGGTACTTCGGCGGTGACCGTGCCCGACTGGGCCGCGGCCTCCCCGCCGGCCGGGTCCGTCGTCGCGGCCGACGGCGGCAGGGTCAACGGCAGCGGACGGGCGCAGACGGCCCGTACTTCGAAGCTGTACGTCGTCGGAGTCGACACCGATCCGGCCAGGACGCTCGCCTCGGTCACCCTGCCCGCAGGGCCGCGGTACCTGAGCGCGAAGGCGCCGATGATCCACGTCTTCGCCCTCGCCACGGCGCACCCCGGACGCACCCGGCGCTGATCAACCTCCTTGACGCCGTCCGGACTTGGGTGGACCATCGAGCTGATTTATTTGAGAAGGTATCAATAATAAATCTCTCCGGTCTCCGTACCCGGTCCGTACGGCCGAAAGGAACGATCATGGGATACGCAGGTACATGGCGCGTCGCCGCAGGGGTCGGCGCGCTGGCGCTGAGTCTCGGCGTGGCGACGACCGCTCCGGCGAACGGCGCGACGCCCCTCGCGCACACCGTCCGGGGCGAGCACGGCGCCGTGCTGCTCACCGCCGGCTATCTGACCATCGGCCTCGACAGCGCGGGGACCGTCGTCGGCCTCTGGGACACGCGGACCGGCGTCGACCACCTCGTACCCGGCAAGTCCGCCGCGCTCGTCAGCCTCGTCATCGACGGGAAGCAGGTGCGGCCCACCCGGGTGACCGGCCACGGCGGACTGCTGACGTTCAGCAACAAGGCGGTCGGCTACGAGGTGGACGTGCAGGCCGTCGCGAAGGGCGGCTACACCACGCTGAAGGCCGTACGGGTCAAGGGCCCCGCGGGAGCGGACCTACAGACACTGCTCTGGGGTCCGCTGGCCACGGACATCACGAAGACCGTCGGTGAATCCGTCGGTGTGGTCCGCGACGACACGTTCGCCGTCGGCCTGCGACCGCTGACCGACCGGACGGAGGGCGCCTGGCCGCAGGAGTACCAGGACTACGGCTGGGAGAGCGAGGTCGACGACAACCCCTCCCGTCTCCAGGTCGCCTCCCACGAGGAGTGGAGCGCCGCGGGCAGGACCCCGTGGGGCTCGGTCCTGCGGGCCTTCACGTACGACTACACCAAGGAGCGGTCGCGGCAGAACATCAACGGATACCGGATCCCGGTCGGCCCCCTGCCCGGCGCCGAAGGGCGGATCGAAGGCTCCGAGGTCGCCCTCTTCGGTGCCTCGCCCGAGATGACCCCGACCGTGCTTTCCGACATCGCGGCCGGTGAGAAGCTCCCGTACCCGACACAGAACGGCCAGTGGCAGAAGACCGCCCAGGCGAGCAGTCAGTCCTTTCTCGTTCTGTCGGACCTGGGGACCGGCAATATCCCCGCGGCGGCCCGCCTCGCGAAGTCCGCGGGCATCGGCTACATCTACTCGCTGCCCAACTCGGTGGGCCCCTGGCAGACGACCGGTCACTACCAGTTCAACGCGAGCCTGGGCGGCAGCGACGCCGGCGCCGCGGCAGCGGTCGACCTGGCCAAGGCCAACGGGGTCCGCCTCGGCGTCCACACCATCTCGGACTTCGTCTCCGCCAACGACCGGTACGTCGCGGCCGCCCCGGCCGACGACCGCCTCGCCCTCGGCGGACGCGCCTCACTGACCCGACCGCTGGCTCCCGGCGACACCACGCTGTACCTCGACTCCGGCACCCTGCTCTCCGGCGGTCTCTACAGCAAACTGCTGCGCGTCGACAACGAGTTCATCTCGTACGACAGCGCCCAGCAGGTCGGCGACGAGTGGCAGGTCACCGGGCTGCACCGTGCGCAGTGGAGTTCCGCAGCCGCCGTCCACGCCACCGGGGACACCGCCGCCCGCGTGGTCGCCAACGGATACGGCGGGGCGATCGGCGGACAGGGCATCATCAAGGAGATCGCCACCCGCCTCGGTACGGCCTGGAACAACACCGGCATCCTGGCCAACTCCTTCGACGGGGTCGAGTCGGCCTCGCAGTCCGGCTGGGGCTCGTACGGCCAGGCGCTCCTGGTGAACGGCGCCTACCGGCAGACTGCGGCCAAGGACGGCCACATCACCGAGACCAGCCGTATGACGTCCAACACCTGGGATGCGCTGACCCGTGCCAGCTGGGGCGAGGTGGGCGTCACCTCCATGGGGCAGGTGTTCATCAACAACGCCTTCTACCAGGACAACTTCCTTCCCGGGATGCTCGGCTGGGTCAGCCTCAAGGGCTCGGAGACGATGCTCAGCATCGAGAGCAAGCTGGCCCGCGGCTCCGGTCTCAACGCGGGAGTCGGCTTCCAGGCGTCGGTCGCCAATCTCACCGCGGGCGGTGAGCACGGGCTGCAGGTGCTCGACGCGATCAAGCAGTGGGAGACGGCCCGCAACCTCGGCGCCTTCACCGCGGCGCAGCGGGAGCGCCTGCGCGACCAGTCCACCAACTGGCATCTCACCGCCGTCGACCCCGGGAGGACGTGGTCGCTCCAGGAGCTCGACGCGAGCGGCAACCCGGTCGGTGCCGCCCAGCGGGTCGAGGCGCCGACGCCGCGGCTCAGCACGGATCCGCTGCCGACGGCCCATCAGCACGGCCTCTACGAGGCGAAGATGACCACCAACACCCCGGCGACGGTGCGTTACGAAGTGACAGCCGGAGCCCTGCCGGAGGGGCTGGCGCTGAACAAGGACACCGGCGGCATCATCGGCACCCCGAAACGCCCCGGGAGGGCCGAGTTCACCCTCACGGCCCGCAGCACGGGCGGCCTCCCCGACGCCCGCGCCGAGTACAGGATCACGGTTCGCCCCTGAGGGTTCTCTGAGGGCCCTTCAGGATTGGGCAGTTGCACAACGATTGGGGAAAGCGTGTTCTGTTCGTACTGGAAGATCCTGTTCCGCGAACTCCGGAGATCTCTTGTTTACCTCCGACCTCTCCAATTGAAGCGTTTCAACGCGCATACTGCTGCGGTTTGCACCGACCTGCAGGGCCACCTCGGCCTCAGGAACGCACCTCGTCAGGAGACGTGTTGTCCACCAGAGCACAGAGAACCGGCGCCGCGGCCATCGTCGCGACCGCCGCCATGGCACTGACCGTGGGGATGATCTCCGCACCGTCGGCCGCCGAGCATCCGACACCGCTCCTCAAGGCCGACGCGGCCGCGGAGCAGTGGGTCACGCTGATCACCGGAGACCGCATCGCGGTCGACGCCAAGGGCGCGCCCGTCAGCATCGAACGCGCCGCGGGGCGTGAGCGCATACCCGTGGAGGTCTCGCAGTACAAGGGCCACACCCAGGTGGTGCCCTCCGACGCAGCGCAGTTGGTCGCCGCCGGCACCCTGGACCGCAGGCTGTTCGACGTCACCGAACTCGCCGCGCCTGCCTACCGCAAGGCCCACCCGGACGGGCTCGGCCTCATCGTCTCGTACACGGGACAGAAGCCCGAGGCCAAGACCGAACTCCGCTCGGCGGACGGTGTCGAGGTCACGCGCAGTTACAGCAAGCTCAACGCCGAGGCCGTCACCGCACCGGTCGACCGCGCCGCCGACGTCTGGCAGGCGCTCACCGACCAGGGCAAGGCAGGGCTCCGTTCCACCGCCCCGGGCGTCAGGAAGGTCTGGCTGGACGGCCAGGCCAAGGTCTCCCTGGACGTGAGTGTTCCGCAGATCGGCGCCCCCGACGCCTGGAAGGCGGGCTTCGACGGCAAGGGCGTGAAGGTCGCCGTTCTGGACACCGGGATCGACCAGACGCATCCGGACCTGGCGGGCCAGGTGGCCGAGGCGAAGAACTTCACCACGGACCCCAGCGCCGTGGACGGCCACGGCCACGGCACCCACGTCGCCTCCACGATCGTGGGTACGGGCGCCATGTCCGGCGGTAAGTACAAGGGCGTCGCGCCGGGCGCGCAGCTCCTGGTCGGCAAGGTCCTGGCCAACTCCGGCAGTGGCTCCGACTCCTGGATCCTCGCCGGCATGGAGTGGGCGGCCGAGCAGCACGCCGACATCGTCTCCATGAGCCTCGGCGGCACTGACAACGTTGGCACGGACCCGTTGGAGGAGGCGGTCGACACCCTTTCCGCCGACGGTGGGCCGCTGTTCGTCATCGCCGCGGGCAACGCGGGACCGAGTGAGTACGGCACCGTCGGCACCCCGGGCAGCGCGGACGCGGCGCTGACCGTCGGGGCCGTCGACAAGAACGACGTCATGGCCTCCTTCTCCAGCAGCGGCCCGCGCCTCGGGGGCGGTGCCATCAAGCCGGACGTCACCGCGCCCGGCGTGGGCATCGTCGCCGCACGCGCGGCGGGTACCACGATGGGCACGCCAGGACCGGACGGCTACACCGCCGCCAGCGGTACGTCGATGGCCACCCCGCACGTGGCGGGCGCCGCCGCGCTGCTCAAGCAGCAGCACCCCGACTGGACAGGACAGCAGCTCAAGGAGCTGCTCTCCTCGGCGACCTCGCCGGGCAACTTCCCCGCGTACCAGCAGGGTTCTGGCCGTATCGACGTCACCAAGGCGATCCGTACGACCGTCGTCGCGGAGTCCGGGAGCATCAACTACGGCACCCAGGCCTGGCCGCACGACGACGACCAGGCGGTCGAGAAGACCGTCACCTACCGCAACCTCGGAACGCAGCCGGTGACCCTGGACCTCACCGTCAGCGGCACCGCACCCGGCGGATCCCCGGCCCCGCAGGGCATGTTCACTCTCGGCGCCCCTCAGTTGACCGTCCCCGCGGGCGGCACCGCCGATGCGAAGGTGAGCGCCGACACGCGCCTGGGCGGCGACGTCAACGGCGTGTACGACGCGCGCATCACGGCGACGGCGGGTGACCAGGTCCTCACCACCGCCGCGGTCGTCGAGCGCGCTACCGAGTCGTACGCGGTGACTTACAAGTACCTCGACCGCGACGGCAAGCCCGCGACGCAGTTCGAGACCAAGATCACGGGCCTCGAAGGCGCAGGCGTCGGCACCAACGTCACGCTCGACAACACGTCGGGCACCACCGTCCGGCTGCCCAAGGGCCGCTACATGGCCAGCAATATCGTCAGGGTGGTCGAAGGCGACACCATCACCGGGATCGACTCGCTCTTCGAGCCGTCGCTGGTCGTCGACAAGGACCAGACGATCACCATCGACGCGCGGGACGCCAAGCCCGTCGACATCACCGTGCCCGACCCGCAGGCCGCCTCCACCCTGGTGCGCGTCAGCGCCGAGGTGGAATGGCTCTTCCCCCTCACCAAGTACATCCTGGCGAACTCCTTCGACCAGATCCGCATCGGCAACGTCGGCGGCCCCGGCAAGCAGGATGAGGTCAAGCAGGAGTTCTACGGCAACTTCGCCCGACCCGACGGCACCGAGTACAACGTCGCCTACGGAACGACCGGCGACCGGGTCTCCGACGGCTACACCCGCCACCCCGGCAAGGACGCCTTCGCCGCAGCGGACGTCCGGGTCGGTTCACCCGCCCCGGGGAAGAAGGGCGCTCTGTCGATGCGGCCCGACACCGGCATGGGCATCAGCCTGTCCATCACCCCCATCCTGCCGATCCCGCGCGACTTCCGGATGTACGTGTCCGCGGACGACGGCCAGAAGTGGGACGTCGACTTCCAGCAGCGGGACTCCGCCGGCACGCTGATCGAGACCCGTCAGGAGGACATCAGCCGCGCCTATGAGGCGGGCAAGACGTATCAACTCGACTACAACATCGGGGTGTTCGGCCCGCAGATCGACGGGGCTTCGACCGGCGCCGTCCGGTCCGGCAACACCATCTCCGCGTCCGTGCCGCTGTTCGCCGACAGTGCGGGCCACAACAGTGCGTCCCTGGTCGACAGCGCGCAGACCAGCCTGTACCGCAACGGCGAGCTGGTCTCCAGCAAGCCGAATCTTCCCCTGAGCGCCTCCTTCACCGTCCCGGCGGACCAGGCCGACTACCGGCTGACCGCCACCGCCTCGCGCAGCGGCGTCTCCGACGTGTCGACCAAGGTCAGCACGGAGTGGACGTTCTCCTCGGCGAACACCGCGCAGCAGACGTTCCTCCCGCTGTCCGCGGTCCGCTTCACCCCGAAGCTGGCGGTCGACTCCACCACTCCGGCGCACCGTCTGCTCGGCGTCCCCGTCGCGGTGCTTGGCGCCGGCGCGGGTGACAACCTGAAGTCGCTGCAGGTGTACGCCTCGTACGACAAGGGCGCGCACTGGATCAGGACCGCGGTCCTGGCCCACCGGGCCCTGGTGCTGAGCCCGGCGGCCGGCAAGAGCGTCTCGCTCAAGGCCGTGGCCACCGACAAGCAGGGCAACACGGTGACCCAGGAGGTCATCGACGCCTACCGCGCCAAGTAGCGCGACCGCACATCGGGGCGGCCCGGAGGGAACCACTCTCCGGGCCGCCCCCAGCCGTTTGCGTAACTCCCCCTGACGCGGAGCCTGTTGGCTGCGGCATGGTGACGTGTCACTCTGGTAGCCGCCTGAGGGGGATTCGCATGAGCGGACGTACCGAGCGCACTCAGCACCGCGGAAGGACCGAGCCGCAGGGCAAGGGCGAGCGGCTGGCCGACTGGGCGGACGCCAGGGTCGGGCTGCGCGCGATGGCCAAGGCCAATATGCGCAAGATCTTCCCTGACCACTGGTCGTTCATGATGGGCGAGGTCTGTCTCTACAGCTTTCTGATCCTCATCCTCACCGGGGTCTATCTGACGCTCTTCTTCGAGCCGAGCGGTGCGGAGGTCATCTACCACGGTTCGTACGAGCCGCTCAACGGCGTCCGCATGACCCGGGCGTACGAGTCCACGGTCAACATCAGCATGGACGTGCGCGGCGGTCTGCTCATCCGGCAGATCCATCACTGGGCGGCGGTGGTCTTCGTCGCCGGGATGCTCGTGCACATGATGCGGGTCTTCTTCACGGGCGCCTTCCGCAAGCCGCGCGAGGTCAACTGGCTTTTCGGCTGGACGCTGTTGATGCTCGGCCTGATCACCGGGCTCACCGGCTACTCGCTCCCCGACGACCTGCTGTCGGGCACCGGCATCCGCTTCGCGCAGGGGGCGATCCTCTCGGTCCCCGTGGTGGGGACGTACCTCTCCTTCTTCCTCTTCGGCGGGGAGTTCCCGGGGCACGACATCATTCCGCGGCTCTATCCGGTCCATGTGCTGCTGCTGCCCGGGATCATGCTGGGGCTGGTCGTCGCCCATCTGATCCTGGTCTTCTACCACAAGCACACCCAGTTCGCCGGGCCGGGAAGGACCGAGCGGAACGTGGTGGGAGCGCCCTTCCTGCCGATCTACATCGCCAAGGCCGGCGGGATGTTCTTCCTCGTCTTCGGCGTGCTGACCGTGATGGGCGCGATCGCCTCCATCAACCCGGTCTGGCTGATGGGCCCCTACCGTCCCGACTATGTCTCCACCGGCGCCCAGCCGGACTGGTACCTGGGATTCTCCGAGGGGCTGATCCGGGTGATGCCGGGATGGGAGATCAACGCCTGGGGCCACACTCTGCAACTGGGTGTCTTCATCCCGTTCTCGCTCTTCCCCCTCATCATGATGGCGATCGCGGTCTACCCGTTCATCGAGGCCTGGGTGACCGGCGACCGGCGCGAACACCACATCGCCGAGCGCCCGCGCAACGCACCGACGCGCACCGCGCTGGGTGTCGCCTGGCTCTCTCTGTACGCCGTGCTGCTGATCGGCGGCGGCAACGACCTGTGGGCCACCCGCTTCCATCTCTCGATCAACTCGATCACCTGGTTCGTACGGATCGCGTTCTTCGTCGCCCCCGTGGTGGCCTTCATCGTCACCCGCCGCTTCTGCCAGGGCCTGCAGCTGCACGACCGCGAACTGGCCCTGCACGGACGGGAGAGCGGGACCGTCAAGCGGCTGCCGCACGGCGAGTTCGTGGAGGTGCACGAACCGCTCACCCAGGCGCAGTTGCACAAACTCACGGCGCACGAGCAGCCCCCTCCCTTCGAGCTGGGGCCGCTGGTCGACGCCAATGGCGTCCAGCGCAGCCCCAGGCGTTCGGATCGGCTGCGGGCCAGGCTCGCCCATGCCATGTACGGTCCCGGCTCGCAGGTGCCCAAGGCCACGGTCGAGGAGTACCGGGCCATCGACAGCGGCGACCAGCACCACCACTGAGTGCCGCGGCCTTACGGGCGGCTTTGCGCCGGACTCAGGCCGCGGGCCATCTCATGCCGCCCGTCAGCTCGCGCAGGCAGCGCAGCGCGAGTGCGGCGGGGGAGCCCTTCGCGCCCGTCGCGGGGGCGTCGGTCGCCGCCCAGGACTCCATGGCGATCCGGATCGCGTTGGTGGCGGCGGCCGCGGCCAGCCGTACCTCCAGAGCGTCGGCCTCGTCGCCGGCGAGCCGCGTGAGGACCGGTACGAGCCGCTCCTCCGACTCCTGGTTGACCCGGTACCAGACGGCTCTCAGAGTGGCGTCGTCCTGGGCCGCGCGCAGCAGTCCGCGCGTGGTCTCGAACTGCTCGTCGCTGTGCTCGCCCGATGCGGAGAGCGTGGCGGTGACGGCCTGTTCGAGGGTGGTACGCAGGTCGGCGCCCGCTTCCGCGTCCTCCAGGAGGGCCCGCCAGGCGTCTCCGCCGGCGGCGAGGAGGGGGCCGACCGCGTCCTGCTTGTTCCGGAAGTACCGGTAGAAGGTGCGCAGCGCCACCCCGGCCCGGTCGGCGATGTCCTCCGCGGTGGTGGCCGCGGGTCCCTGCTCGGCGAAGAGCGCAGCGGCGGCGCGGGCGATGTCGAGCTGGGTGGCGGCCTTGCGGCGCTCGGTCAGGCTCGGCTGGGGCTGTTGAGGACTCACCCCGGAAGCGTATGTGCAGAGATGTGAGGATGCACACTATGACAGAGTGGCAAAACGTGCCACTCGGTCGTATGGTGGCCGGCGGAACGACAGTTCCGCGCACCACGAACGACACAGGGAAATGGAGCACATGCCATGAACCGTTATGGCGGCCGTCGCGTTCTCATCACCGGCGCCGGTTCCGGCATCGGCCAGGCCACCGCGCTGCGCGTCCTCTCCGAGGGCGCCACCGTCGTGGCCGCCGACGTCAGCGAGCCGGGCCTGAGGGACACCACGGACAAGGCCGCCGCCGCGGGAGCGGCCGACCGTCTGACCACGGTCGTGATGAACGTGGCCGACGAGGCCTCCGTACGGACCGGGGTCGCCGCCGCCGTCGAGACCCTCGGCGGTCTGGACGTCCTGGTCAACGCCGCGGGCATCCTGCGTTCCTCGCACACGCACGAGACCCCGCTGGCCGACTTCGATCTGGTCCTCCGGGTCAATCTGGTCGGCACGTTCCTGACGATCCGGGAGTCGATCCCCGCTCTCCTGGCGGGCGACGGCCCGGCGGTCGTCAACTTCAGCTCGACCTCGGCGACGTTCGCGCACCCCTACATGGCGGCGTACGCGGCGAGCAAGGGCGGCATCCAGTCCATGACCCATGCGCTGGCGAGCGAGTACAGCAAGCAGGGCATCCGCTTCACGGCCGTACAACCCGGCTCCATCTCCTCCGGAATGACCGACGGCAGCGGCGCCAGCGGGCAGAGCAGCGGCCCCGGGCTCCCCGAGGACGCCGACATGAGCCTGTTCATGAAGCTCGCCCCGGCGATCGGCCGGGGCTTCGCGGGACCGGGGAGCGTGGCCTCCGTCGTCGCGATGCTCGGCTCGGACGACGGCAGGTTCATCACCGGCACCGAGATCCGTGTCGACGGCGGAACGCACTTCTGAGCCTGCGCGCAGCGCAGGGAAAGGGCATCGCATGAGCAGCATCATCGACCTCACCGGCCGGACGGTCCTCGTCACGGGCGGCGCCCGCGGCATCGGCTCCGACATCGCGCGGCAGGCGGTCGCGGCGGGTGCGAACGTCGTTCTCGGCGACGTCCTGGACGCGGACGGCACGGCTCTGGCCGCCGAACTCGGCGAGCGGGCACGCTACTTCCACCTCGACGTGACGTCCGAGCGGGACTGGCAGCGGGCCGCCGCCTTCACGGCCGCCGAGTTCGGCGGACTGCACGGCCTGGTCAACAACGCCGGAGTCTCCACCGGACAGCCCCTGGACACGGAGACCGTCGAGCACTTCCGCAAAGTGATCGACATCAACCTGACCGGCGTCTTCATCGGCATGAAGACCGCGATCGCGGTCATGAAGGAGGGTGGCGGCGGCTCGATCGTCAACATCTCCTCCGCGGCCGGCCTCATGGGCCTCGCCCTCACCTCCTCGTACGGCGCGTCCAAATGGGCCGTACGCGGCCTGTCGAAGATCGCCGCGGTCGAGCAGGGCACGGCGCGGATCCGCGTCAACTCCGTCCACCCCGGTATGACGTACACGCCGATGACCGCCCAGGTGGGCATCGAGCGGGGTGAGGGCAACTACCCCAACACCCCGATGGGACGCGTCGGCGAGCCCCAGGAGATAGCGAACGCGGTGCTGTTCCTGCTCTCGGACGCGGCGTCCTACGTCACCGGCGCGGAGCTGGCCGTGGACGGCGGCTGGACCACGGGCCCGACCGTGAAGTACGTCATGGGCCGGTGAGCTCGGCGGCCCGCTCCCGGCCGGAGCCGGCCGCCGTACGAAAGGGCCCGCGGCGCATGCGCCGCGGGCCCCTGTCGTTTCTCCGGTACGGATCAGGCGCGCACGGGCCGCCTCCCGGTGCCCCGGGTGAGCGCGTAGCCGCCGATCGCGGCCAGCGAGGCGAGGACGCCGCCGCCGACGGTCCACAGCCAGCGGTCCGTCCACCAGCCCGACGACCAGCCGTCGTCAGACGGGGCGGCAGCGGTGGCCGCGGTGGCGGTCCCCGGCACCAGCGGCGCGGCGAGGGTGCCGTCCACCGCATGGGCGCCGCCCGCGTCCGCCGCCGTGGCCTCGGCCTCGGCGTGCACGGGCAGGCCCAGGTCCTCGTCGGGCAGGCCGGTGACGGTCAGGCGTACGTAGTAACTGCCCGGCAGCGGGTCGTTGGCCCAGGGTTCCGACCAGGCGCGGACCGGACGCAGGGTGCACTTCAGCTCGACCGATGCGGCGTCGGCCGCCGCGGTCCTGGTCTGGCTGCCGTGGGTGCAGGCCTGGCGGCGGCGCAGCCCGTCGTAGACGTCGACCTGCCAGGTGGCGGCGCCGTGCCGGGTGGCCGCTTCGGGGAGCGTCACCGTGGCCCGGACCGTGGGCGTCTGGCCGGCGTCGGCCGGGAACACCCAGTAGAGGTAGTCACCGGTGGAGGCGTCGGCCGTGCCCGGCTGGTCCTGTTGCAGGACGGCCGCCGTACGGAAGGAGGTGCCGGCCTGGGTCGGGGCCGATGAGCTGCCGCTCACCGAGGGGCTCGGCGAGGGGGAGTCCGCGGCCGCGGGACCCGCCGTGGTGAGGAGGGCTGCCGCGGCCAGTGCCGCAGCGGCCATCACACGTGTCGTACACATCAGTTGGTCCTCCATACCGCTACACGCCACCGGGCGATCCAGCCCCACAGCACACCCGCGAGGAAGCCGGTGAGCACCAGGGCGCCCAGCAGCCACCAGCCCCGGCCGAGGCCGAAGGCGGCCACGTCCGACGCCGCGTCGGGCGCCTTCACCAGGTCCACGGTGAGCTCGACGGGCAGGCCGGGCGTCGTCTTGACGGAGGCCGGGGCCGAGAAGGAGTTGCTGACCTGCAGGCAGACGGTCTCGGGTGCCGGCTCGGTGTCGTCGTCGTCCTGCGGTGCCTTGGGGTAGCGCAGACCGGAGGAGATCACATCGGTCCGGCCGTTCCCCGACTGCTCGCCGCGTACGATCTCCCGTCCTGAGGCGGTCACCGCCCGCAGCAGGACGCCGTAGTCCTGGTTGACGGCGCGGTCGGCCCCGACGCTCACGGAGGCGCGCAGTTCCTGTCCCGGCAGCACGTCCACCCGGTACCAGCGGTGCTCGGAGAACCGCTCGCGGTCGGTGTAGAGGCCGGCCTTGAGCTGCGGTGCGCCGGTGCACTGTGCGGCGCCCTCGGTCGCCACGGGTACAGCCACCGGATCTGCGGCCCGGTCCACCAACTGGGTCACCCTGCCTGCGAGTTCATCGGTGTGCTGCACCGAGGAGTACGTACCGCCGGTCGCCTCCGCGATACAGGTCAGCTGCTTGCGGATCTTGGCGTCAGGGACCAGGCCGAGCGTGTCGACGACCAGATGGGTGCCCTGTGCGGCGATGGAGCGGGCCACCTCGCACGGGTCGAGCGGGGCACAGGTGTCCTCGCCGTCGGTGATGAGCACGATCCGTCGTGTCGCGTCACCGCCCTTGAGGTCGTCGGCCGCCTTGAGCAGGGCGGGACCGATCGGCGTCCAGCCCGTGGGGGCGAGGGTGGCCACGGCGGTCTTCGCCTCGGTGCGGTCGAGCGGGCCGACCGGGTAGAGCTGTGCGGTGTCCTTGCAGCCGGTCTTGCGGTCGTTGCCCGGGTAGTCGGCGCCCAGGGTGCGGATACCGAGCTGTACGTCGGAGGGGACCGCGTCGAGCACCTCGTTGAACGCCTGCTTGGCGGCGGCCATCCGGGACTGTCCGTCGATGTCGCGCGTCCGCATCGAACCGCTGACGTCCAGTACGAGGTCGACCTTGGGGGACTGCGCGGGGTCCGTCTCGTCGGCTGCGGCACCGGTGGGGGAGAAGCCGACGGCCAGGGCGGCGAGCAGCGCGCACACCCCGGCGGCCAGCCGTTTACTTATGATCATCGCCGGATCCTACGGAAGATCGTTTCCCGGCCCAAATCCGGTGGCCCGAAAAGCAGTTCGGCGCTGATCCGTGGAGGGGCCGGTCAGACGAGCTTCTTCAGCAGCTCCTGGGCGAGCGGCGCGGAGGAGGCCGGGTTCTGGCCGGTGACGAGGTTGCGGTCGACGACCACGTACGGAGCCCAGGGCTCGCCCTCCTGGAAGTCCGCGCCCGCCTCGACGAGCCGGTCCTGAAGCAGCCACCTGGCCTTGTCGGCGAACCCGGCCTGGGTCTCCTCGATGTTGGTGAAGCCGGTGAGCCGGTACCCCGCGAACGCGTTGGCGCCGTCGGCGTCCGTGGCCGCGAGCAGCGCGGCCGGGGCGTGACAGACCACCCCGAGGGGCTTGCCCGACTTCAGGGTCCTTACGAGCAGCCCGCCGGACGCGGCGTCGACCGCGAGATCCTCCATGGGGCCGTGTCCGCCGGGGTAGAAGACAGCGGTGTACGCGTCCAGGTCGACGTCCTCGATCCTGACCGGGTGCTGCAGCTCGTCCATCGAGGCCAGCGCGGCCGCCACCTTGTCCGCACCTTCCTGGCCTCCGTTGAATTCGGGAGCCAGGCTGCCCCGGTCGACGGTGGGCACCACCCCGCCCGGGGTGGCGACCACGATCTCGTGCCCGGCCTCGGTGAAGGCCTGGTACGGGGCGACGGCCTCCTCGGCCCAGAAGCCGGTCGGGTGCTTGGTGCCGTCGGCGAGCGTCCAGTGGTCGGCGCCCGTCATCACGAAAAGGATCTTTGCCATGCCGTGTCACTCCTCAAGATCTCGCACGCTCTGACTTCCTCGACGGTAGGCCGGTCGTCCATAGTCGGCCAATGAGGAATTCCCTGCCCGACATCGGCAGAACGATGGATGCCGGTGGGCTCGGCGACGCGATACGTGACACCGCCACCGAGATCGCCGAGCTCGTGCGCGGGGCGCCGGGCACCGCAGGGGCGGTCCCCGGGTCGCGGTGGACCGTCGGGGAGGCGGCGGCGCACCTGGCGCTGGCCAACGCACTGATGGCCGAGCTGGCCGCCGGGCAGGAGCGCGGTTACGGGGACGGCACACCGCAGAGCCTGGCCGCGGCCAATGAGCGTGGGCTCGCCGCCTTCGGCGAGCGCGGGGCCGAACCGCTGGCCGCGATGATCGTGGCGCAGGCCGAGGCGTTCCTCGACGCGGTGGAGCGGAACCCCGCACAGGGGACCGTGATCACCCCGATGGGCCCGATGAGCCTGGCCGAACTGGCTTCGTACCTCCTGACCCACATGCTGGGCCACGGCTGGGACCTCGCCCGCGCATTGGGCCGGCCGCACATGATCGACCGCGCCCGGGTCGAGCTGACCATGCCCTTCATGCTCAGGGCCATGGGGCGGGCGGTCGACACGGCCGCGATCGCCGGGCTGAGCGCCCGTTACGAGATCCGGCTGTGGGGCGGCACCCGCTTCGGGGCGGTCTTCGCCGACGGGGCCGTGACTGTGAGGGAGCAGCCCCCGGCCCGCCCGGACTGCACCATCCTCACGGAACCGGTCGACTTCCTCCTGATGGCCCTGGGCCGGCGCGGTCCGTGGGGCGCCATGGCCCGAGGCCATGTGGTCGTCTGGGGCCGCAAGCCCTGGCTCGGGCACCGCTTCCCGGCCCTGTTCAGCGCTCCCTGACAGGGCTGCCGACGGCTCAGGCCGCCATCGCCACCGAGGTCCGGCCGAGCGGGGCCTCGACGGCCGCCGTACGCCGGGCGAACACCACGGCCCGCAGCACCACGAACCGGCCGATGCCCGTCAGCGCCGATGCGGAGAGGTAGACGGTCTGTTCCGTCACGGCCGAAGGGGCCGGATGGACGGCGTAGAGGGTGAGCAGGGCGCCGGTCGTGAAGGCGTAGCTCACCGCGACCGTCAACCCCGACTGGAGGTGGACGCCCCAGCCGCGGCGCTCGCTGCGGAAGGAGATCCTGCCGTGCAGCTCCGTCGCGACGACGGTGGAGACGACGGTGACCAGGGCGTTGGCGAGGACCATCGGCATACGTCCGTGCAGTGCCACCAGCACACCGCTGGAGGCGAGGCCGACGCCGCCGCCGCAGACGACGAAGCGCAGGAAGGCCGCGACGAGCGGGCGGTGGGTGGTCACGGGGAGCCTCCGTAGGGGGAGTGGAGCGGCGGTGCGGGGACAGTTCCGAATCTAGAGAGCGGGCGGCCCCCAAACGACCGGGGTAGTCCCCGAGTCGGGTGGGGGTTGTCCCCCACCTGTCCCTGAGGACAGTCAGGGGGTGATAGTTCGTGACATGCCGCAGGAGCAGGCCGGTACCGAGGAACATCCGCCGTGGTACGCGAGGTTGCGCGGTGCTGTGCGCGAACTGGAGCTGATGCCCCGCTCGATGGCCTTCGCCGCTCTCGGATTCCTCACCCTCGTACCGCTGTTGATCGTCGTCTCGGCGGCGGATCCGGGTCATGGACAGGGGTTCGCCCAGTGGCTCGGGGACGCGCTGGGGGTGTCGCGGACCGCTCGGGTGCGGATCGACCAGCTCTTCGCCGTACCCGGACAAGTGCTGCGGACCACCACGGCGTTCGGGATCGCCGCGCTCGCCGGCTTCGGGCTGTCCTTCGGGGCCACGATCCAGACGTGCTACGAGAAGATCTGGGAGCTGCCTCCGGGGCGCTGGTACGGCAGATGGCGCCAGGTGCTCTGGCTCGGTGTGCTGGTGGGCGCTCTCTTCATCTCCGGCACCACCACGGTGTGGCGGCAGAGCTGGGGCGGTGAACTGGGCGGCGCGGTGAGCGCGGTGGCTTTCTTCTGGTGGTCGCAGCGGGTGCTGCTCGGCGGGCGGATCGGGTGGCCCGCCCTGCTGCCGGGGGCGGTCACCACGGTGCTCGGTCTGCTGGGACTGCGGGTCTTCTCGCGGCTCGTCTTCTCGCCGCTGATCGCTTCGAGCGCCGTCACCTACGGGCCGTTCGGGACGGTTCTGGTGCTGCAGTCCTGGCTGGTCGGTGTGGGGGTGGTGGTGCTCGGGGGAGCGCTGGCGGGGAGGCTGCTGCACGACGAGGCGATGTGATCGCGCATGTGCGGATGTGGGGGTTTTGTGATCACGGAAGTGACACAAGTGGAAGATTGATGTAGCGACCTGGTCACTCAACTTCCTTATAGTGGTTTCGCGTTGATCGTTTGGCCGCAACGCGCTGAACCGACGCCCCAGGAGTCCGCACGATGACGCACCCCTCGCCGCCCGTCACGCCCGCGCACGGCGGCGGCTGCCCCGTCGTGCCGCTCAGCGGCGAACGGTTCCACACCGACACGCTGGGCCTCTACCGCGACATGCGCCGCGACCACGGCCCGGTGACCCCGGTCGAACTGCCCGGCTCCATCCCCGCCTGGCTTGTCATCGGCTACCGCGAACTCCACCAGGTCTCCAGCGACGCCGAGTTGTTCCCGCGCGACGTGGCGCTGTGGAACCAGTGGGAGAACATCCCCGAGGACTGGCCGCTGCTGCCGATGGTCGGCAGGCCCGCCCCTTCCATCTACTTCACCGCGGGCGCCGAGCACCGTCGGCACGCAGCCATGGTGGGACCCGCGCTCGAAGAGGTCGACTCCTTCGAACTCCGGCGCCACAGCGAGGAGCTGGCGGACCGGCTGATCGACAGCTTCTGCGACCGCGGCAGGGCCGACCTGGTCGCGGACTTCGCGATGCTGCTGCCGGTGCTCGTCCTGGCACGGCTGGTCGGCTTCCCCGACGAGGACGGCGCGCGGATCGCCCGGGTGATCAACGATCTCGCCGACGGCGGACCCGACGCGCA
Organism: Streptomyces beijiangensis; assembly: GCF_017315755.1. Taxonomy (GTDB): domain Bacteria; phylum Actinomycetota; class Actinomycetes; order Streptomycetales; family Streptomycetaceae; genus Streptomyces; species Streptomyces beijiangensis. Next base: position 12,922 of record NZ_JAFLRJ010000114.1, on the reverse strand, counting down.
GCAGGCCATGCAGAGTTTCGCCGAGCACATGTTCCGCCTCGTCGCGGCCAAGCGCGCCCAGCCCGGGGACGACGTGACGTCCCGGATGCTGGCCGACCCCGCACCGTTCACCGACGAGGAGTACGCCCTCGACCTGATGGCGATCACGGCGGCGGGCCACCTCCCCACCGCCGACTGGATCGGCAACTCGATCAGGCTGATGCTCACCGACGACCGGTTCGCCGCCGCGCTCTCCGGCGGCCGCCACAGCGTCGCCGAGGCGATGAACGAGGTCCTCTGGGAGGACGCCCCGACCCAGATACTCGCCGGACGCTGGGCCGCCCGCGACACCACACTGGGCGGACAGGCCGTACGCGCGGGGGACATGCTGCTGCTCGGTCTGGCCGCGGCCAACGCCGACCCGCTGATCCGGCAGGACCTCGGCTCAGGGGGCGGCGGCCAGAGCGGCAACAGCGCGCACTTCTCCTTCGGCCACGGCGAGTATCGCTGCCCCTTCCCCGCCCAGGAGATCGCCGAGATCCTCGCCCGCACCGGGATCGAGGTGCTGCTCGACCGGCTGCCCGACATCGATCTGACGGTGCCCGCACAGACACTGGTCCGGCGGCCGTCCTCCTTCCTTCGGGGGATGACCTCGCTGCCGGTCAGCTTCACCCCCGTACGCACGACTGGAGGCCACCTGTGAACTGCCCTCACGCCGCCGCTGCCGCATCGGCACTCGCCATCGACCCGATGGTCCAGGATCTGGACGGTGAGACTGCGCGGCTGCGCGAGGCCGGTGCGCTCACCCCGATCGAGCTGCTCGGCGTCCCCGCGCTGGCCGTCACCCGCCACGCGGACGCGCGCCAACTCCTCACCGACCAGCGCCTGGTGAAGGACCTGGACGCCTGGAGCCTGTGGCAGTCGGGTGCGGTGACGCACGCCTGGCCGCTGATCGGGATGATCGACGCGGGCCGCTCCATGTTCACCGTGGACGGCGCCGAGCACCGCAGGCTGCGGACCAAGACCTCCCAGGCGATCACACCGCGCCGTCTTGAGGCGATACGCCCCGACATCGAGAAGTTCACCCAGGAACTGCTCGACGCGCTGGAGGAACAGGCCGTCGACGGTGCGGTGGACCTCAAGACGGCCTTCGCGCAGCCGCTGCCGATGCTGGTGGTCGGGATGCTGATGGGCGTGGACGAGGCCCGCCACCCCATGCTGATGAAGGCGTACAAGGCCTTCTTCTCGATGCTCACCCCGCACGAGGAGCGCATGGCGGTCCTCGCCGAACTGGACGTCTTCTACACCGAGTTGGTACGGGAGAAGACCGCACGCCCCACCGACGACCTCACCAGCGCGCTGATCCTCGCCGACGAGGGCGGCGACCCGCTCACCGACGAGGAGGTGGTCGGCAACCTCAAGGCGATGGTGGCGGCCGGCCACGAGACCACCATCGGGCTCATCCTCAATGTCGTACGCGCCCTGCTGACCCACCCCGACCAGCTGGCGCTGGTGCTCTCGGGGGAGGTCTCCTGGGAGACGGCGATCGAGGAGTCGCTGCGCTGGGACCCCTCCATCACCCATCTGCTGATGCGCTTCGCCACCGAGGACATCGAGGTCGGCGACGCCGTCATCCCCAAGGGCGAGGGCGTGGTGATCTCCTACCGGGCGATCGGCCGCGACACCGAGCAGCACGGCCCGGACGCCGAGGCCTTCGACATCAGCCGCGCCACCCCGATCCGCCACATGACGTTCGGGCACGGCCCGCACATCTGCCCGGGTGCGGCGCTCTCCCGGCTGGAGGCGGCCATCGCGCTCCCGGCGCTCTTCGAGCGCTTCCCCGGGCTGCGCCTCGCCGTACCGGCGGAGGAGATCCGGAATCTTCCCGTACTGACGCAGAACGACAAGGCGGCTTTCCCGGTCCTGCTGAACGGCTGAGCCAGGCGGACCGGCCGGCGGGGTGGTGGTTCGCGGACCGCCCCGCCGTGTTCAGCCCAGGTCCGTGTCCCCGAGCGATACGAGCAGACGGCGCAGCCCCGTGTCGAGGGCGGCGCGCTCGGTCTTCGTCAGTCCGGCCAGCATCCGGGCCTCGTTCTCCACATGGGCCTCGACCACCGTGTTCACCAGGTCGTAGCCCTCGGTGGTGAGTCTGACCTTGATCGCCCGCCGGTCGCCGGGGTGCGGTACGCGCTCGATGAGGCCCTTCTTCTCCAGCCGGTCGAGGCGGTTGGTGATGGCGCCCGATGTGACCATGGCGGAGCGCAGCAGGCCGCCGGCGGTCAGCTCGTACGGGGCGCCGGTGCGGCACAGGGTGGCCAGCACGTCGAACTCCGCGAATTCCAGACCGTACTGGGCGAAGACCGGCTTCATGCCTTTCTGCATCAGGTTGTTGGCCCGGCTGATGCGGCCGACCAGTGCCATCGCGTCCAGGTGCCCGAGATCGGGCCGCTCGCGGCGCCACTGAGCGGCGACCACGTCCACGGCGTCGCCGGCTTCCTGCTGGGGCTTCTGCGGCACGTCCCGCTCCGATCCTCAGAATCTCTCAACGTTGAGATACTTGACGTTCGCCGATCGGCGGCCGATGATTTATCTCAACGTTGAGATTATCAATGCTGAGGGGGAACGTCATGTCTGTCGTCGCACCGAATCTCCGGGCCGCATCAGGGCCGGGCGCCGCACCGGGCACCGCACCGGCCCGCGGCTCGGCCGCCATGAATGCCGCGCTCGCCGTCATCGGACCCCTCACCTGGGGCACCACCTACGTCACCACGACCCAACTGCTGCCCCCGGACCGCCCGTTGCTGCTGGCGACGATGAGGGCCCTGCCCGCAGGGCTGGTGCTCATCGCCGCCACCCGGCGGCTGCCCAGCGGGTCGTGGTGGTGGAAGTCCGCCGTGCTCGGCCTGCTCAACTTCGGCGCGTTCTTCCCGCTGCTCTTCCTCGGTGCGTACCGGCTGCCGGGAGGTGTGGCCAGTACGGTCAGCGCCGTGATGCCGCTCCTGGTGGCGGGCCTCGGCGCCTTCGTCCTGAAGGTCCGCCCGACCCGGCGGACGCTGGGGGCGGGCGTGGTCGGGGTGGCCGGAGTGGGACTGCTCGTCCTCCGCGGCTCGGCCGCGGTGGACCCGGTAGGCCTCGGCGCGATGCTTCTCGCCACGTCCCTCATGGCCCTCGCCGTACTGCTCGGCAAGCGCTGGGGGAGGCCCGAAGGCGTACCGCTCCTCGCGGTGACCGGCTGGCAGCTGACCGTGGGCGGACTCGTCCTGGTGCCCCTCGCGTTCGGGATCGAGGGAATGCCGCCCGCGCTGAGCGGCGCGAACATCGCCGGATTCGCCTACCTCGGTCTGATCGGCACGGCCCTGGCGTACGCGATGTGGTTCCGCGGCATCGAGCGGCTGCCCGCCTCCTCGGTCGCCTTCCTCGGGCTTGCCAATCCGGTCATGGCGACGCTCGCAGGGCTGCTGGTGCTCGGGCAGACACTCACCCTCTGGCAGCTGGGCGGTCTGGTCCTGGTGCTGGTGAGTGTCCTGCTGGGCCAGCGCGCGGCCCGGTCCTGAGGAGGCCGGGCCGCACACCGGCGGTGGTCAGCCGGTGACCGTCCACTTCTGGTTGGCGCCGCCGCCACAGGTCCAGATCTGCAGCCGGGTGCCGTTGGCGGAGGAGTTGCCCGTCGCGTCCAGGCACTTGTTCGCCTGGGGGTTGACGATGTCCTTCGCGCCGGTGACGGTCCACTTCTGGGCCGCCGTGCCGTTGCAGTCGTACAGCTGGACCAGCGAACCGTCGGCGGTGCCGCCGCTCGCCACGTCCAGGCACTTGCCCAGCGCGCGGATCGTCCCGTCGGTCCCGACGCTCCACTTCTGGGCGGTGGATCCATTGCAGTCGTACAGCTGGACCGCGGTGCCGTTGGCGGTGCTCCCTGCGGCCACGTCCACACACTTGCCGCCGAGCCCGGTGATGGTGCCGCCCGCGGCGGGCGGCGGGGTGTCGCTGGTGCTGACCTGCACCTGGTCGACGACCAGCTGCTGCGGGAAGGTGGTGCTCGAGTTGGGGTCGCCCGGCCAGTAGCCGCCGACCGCGAGGTTGAGTATCAGGAAGAACGGCTTGTTGAACACCCACTGGTTGCCGCCGAGATCGGCCGGGGTGCGCCGCTGGTACACGGTCCCGTCGACGGTCCAGGTGATCGAGTTCGGCGCCCAGTCCACGGCGAAGGTGTGGAAGGCGTCGGCGAACACCTGGCCGTTGGGGAGGGTGTAGCCCGCGCCGATTCCCGCGGAGCCCGAATAGCCGGGGCCATGGATGGTGCCGTGGACGGTCGAGGGCTCGAAGCCGACGTTCTCCATGACGTCGATCTCACCGGAGTTGGGCCAGCCGACCTGCCCGATGTCGTTGCCGAGCATCCAGAAGGCGGGCCACATGCCCTGGCCGCGCGGGATCTTCATCCGCGCCTCGACGTGTCCGTACGTGGAGGTGAACTTGCCCGAGGTGTTCAGCCGGGCGGAGGTGTACTCGCACTTCCCGTACCAGCACTGGTAGTTGCGGGGATTGTCCTTGCGTGCGGTGATGACCAGATGGCCCTGGCCGTCGAGGGCGGCGTTGTTGCTGCCCGCCGTGTAGTACTGCCGCTCGTGGTTGTTGACGTTGTCGCCGGTCTCGATCTGCCACTTGGACCCGTCGACGGCTGACCCTGCGGCCCCGTCGAAGGTGTCCGAGAATGTGACTGCGGCGGCCTGGGCGGCAGTTGCCGACGAGGTGCCGCCCGTGGGGACGGCGAGGGCCGTCGCCAGGGCGAGAGCGGAGAGCGCGGCGAGGAGCAGGCGCCGTGCGGGGTGCGGAAAGCCCATGACTCTCCCTTCCATGACACGTGGGGGATGGCGTCTGTCGTGCGCATGACAGTGATGCTTAGTTCACTGCGTGATTTAAGAAGTGAACTAAGCCCCTGTCAAGGGCTTGGTATGGACCACGTTGTGTTCAAGAGATGGACGTGACATATACGCACTCCACATGCCGGTGCGGGTCGACCGCACCGGGGCCGGAGTCACCGCTCCACACTGTCGCGTCGGCCTTCGACAGCGCCGCTTGAACCGGTCGGCTTCGGGATCTGGGTCCCCTCGCCGTACAGCGCGCGCGAGAGCCTGACCCGCAGCCGCTCGCGGCGGGGGATCCTGCGCCGTACCCCCTGGGCGTCTGTCGACGGGGGAAGCTCCAGTGCGGCAGGCTGCTCGTGCGCGGTCAGCCGGTGCAACTCGGCCTGGGACAAGGGCTCGTGGAGCTCGATGAACTCCCCGTGCGGCAGCCGCTTGACGATGCCCGTCTCGCGGCCGTGCAGCACCAGATCGCGGTCCCTGCGCTGGAGTCCCAGGCAGATGCGCTTGGTGACGACGAAGACGATCGCGGGGGCCACGAAGAACGCCACCCGGATCGCCCAGGTGATGGTGTTGACCGACAGATGGAAGTGCGTGGCCCACAGGTCGTTGCCGCCGCCGATGAGCATGACCAGGTAGAGCGTGATCCAGGCCGTGCCGAGCGCGGTGCGCACCGGCCTGTTGCGCGGGCGGTCCAGGAGATGGTGCTCGCGTTTGTCGCCGGTGACCCAGGCCTCGATGAAGGGGTACGCACCGATCGCGGCCAGGATCAGCGGGAAGAGCCCGAGCGGGATGAGGACGCCCAGCGCGAGCGTATGGCCCCAGGCATTGATCTCCCAGCCGGGCATGGTGCGGATCAGGCCCTCCGCGAAGCCCAGGTACCAGTCGGGCTGGGCGCCCGTGGAGACCTGGTCGGCGCGGTAAGGGCCGTACAGCCAGACCGGGTTGATCGCGGCGATCGCCGAAATGACGGTCAGGACCCCGGCGACCAGGAAGAAGAACCCGCCCGCCTTGGCCACGTACACCGGCATCAGGGGTGCGCCGACGACGTTCTTCTCCGTACGTCCGGGACCGGCCCACTGGGTGTGCTTGTGGTAGACGACCAGGATCAGATGGAGCACCACGAGCGCCGCCATCAGCCCTGGCAGGAGCAGGACATGGATGGAGTAGAACCGCGGAATGATCTCGTGGCCGGGGAACTCGCCGCCGAAGAGGAACATCGAGAGGTACGTCCCGACGACGGGCGTGGAGATCACCGCGCTGTTCACGAACCGCATTCCGGTGCCGGAGAGCAGATCGTCCGGGAGCGAGTAGCCGAGCAGGCCCTCGAAGAGGCCGATCACCAGGAGCGTCCAGCCGAAGAGCCAGTTCAGCTCGCGGGGCTTGCGGAAGGAGCCGGTGAAGAAGTGCCGCATCATGTGCACGAACATGCCGGCGATGAAGATCAGCGCGGACCAGTGGTGGATCTGCCGGATGAGCAGACCGCCCCGCACCTCGAAGCTGATGTCGAGCGTGGAGGCATACGCCTCGGACATCCGGACGCCGTTCAGCGGTGCGTAACTGCCGTGGTAGACCACCTCGTTCATCGACGGGTGGAAGAAGAGCGTCAGATAGATGCCCGTGATGATCAGGACGATGAAGCTGTAGAGACAGATCTCGCCCAGCATGAAGGACCAGTGGTCCGGGAAGATCTTGCGCAGGTATTTCCTGCCGATGGTGTGGATGCCGAGTCTGCCGTCTGCCCAGTCGGCCAGCCGTTCCCCGGAGGATTCCTTCACCGGGCTTGTGGACATGGAGTGCCTCCCCGTCGCGTGCGCTCACGACTGAGACACGGCAGGCCCCCCGGGATGTGACATCGCGGACGCCGAATGTGGCCTGCGTCTCACTCCGGGCCCGCGATGTCACACCTTCCGCGGTCCCGGCCCTCTCGGGTGGCAGGACCAGACGAATGGAGGTCGAGCCGCCCATGGCCGACACACAGCACGGCGCGCAGAGCGCTTCCGGCACCATCGACTTCACCATGATGTACGTGACCCACGACGCCTTCCGGCGCGATCTGGACCGCCTCGTCGCGGCGGCCGCCGCGGGCCGGGCGACCGGTTCCGGGGTCCGCGCGGGCTGGGACAACTTCAAGCGCCAGCTCCACCTCCACCACAGCGTCGAGGACTCCGACCTGTGGCCGCGGGTGCAGGTCAAGGCGGCCGGGAGCCCGCTGGCCCTCGACCTGCTGGCGGACATGGAGGCCGAGCACGCGCAGATCGACCCGCTGCTCGCCGCGGTCGACCAGGCGCTCGCCGACGGCGGGCGCGGTCTCGCGGACCGGGCCGAGGAGGCCAGGTCGGTCCTCGTACACCACCTGGAGCACGAGGAGCAGGACGCCCTGCCGCTCATCCAGCATCTGCTGGCGCCCGCCGACTGGAAGGCCTTCGCGGGGAAGATGCGCGTGGAGCAGGGGCTCAAGGGGGCCGCGGTCTACGTTCCATGGATCGTCGACGGCGTCCCGGCGGAGGGGCGGCAGCGGTTCTTCGGTGCGATGGCCCCGCCGGTCAGGGTCCTCAACAGGCTTCTCTGGGAGCCGCGTTACCGTAAGCAGGAGCTGTGGAGCGCATGACAAGAGCCCGCTTCCCGGGCAGACTTCCCGCATGACGGAGATCGACACCAGCAAGCCGCATCCGGCACGGGTCTATGACTGGTTCCTGGGCGGCAAGGACAATTACCCGGTCGACGAGGCGGTGGGCCGCCAGATGATGTCCATCGACGGCCGGGCCAAGCACTCCGCCAGAACCAACCGGTGGTTCATGCACCGTGCGACACGATGGCTCGCGGGCGAGGCGGGCATACGCCAGTTCCTGGACGTGGGAACCGGCATACCCACCGAGCCCAACCTCCACCAGCTCGCCCAGGCGGCCGCCCCCGACGCACGCGTCGTCTACGTCGACAACGACCCCATCGTGCTGGCCCATGCGGCGGCACTGCTGCGGGGCACACCCGAAGGGGTCACGGAGTACGTCCAGGCCGACGCCAGACGACCGGGCGAGATCGTCGAGCGGGTGAAGGCGGTGCTGGACTTCGGGCAGCCCGTGGCGCTGTCGCTGATCGCGCTGATGCACTTCATCGGTGACGACGACGGGGCGTACGAACTGGTCGAGGAGCTCGTCGGCGTACTGCCGTCGGGGAGCTATCTCGTACTGGCGCAGCTCACCGGCGACTACGATCCTGCGGCGATCCAGCGTGCCGTCGAGCTCTACGGGGCGGGCGGCGTCCGTCTTGTGCCCCGCTCCCGGGACGGCGTGAACCGTTTCTTCGCGGGACTCGACCTGGTGGAGCCGGGGCTGGTGCCCGTGGCCGAGTGGCACCCGGAACTGGCGGTCGACGAGGTGCCCGACGGGCAGTTGGTGCCGCTCTACGCGGCGGTCGGCCGCAAGGCCTGACGGCCTGGCGGGTCGATGACTCGACGGGTACGGATCAGGGGCGCTCGCGCCGCATCCGGTCGCCGATGACCCCGCCCTCGTTCTCCCACCACGGGCGTACGAGATCGGGCTCGGCGGCGCCGGCAGGCCCGGCGGCGGCCGGCGCGGTGGCCGCGGCGCCCCGCACCAGCTCGGCGTCCAGGCGGCGGTCCAGGGCCGCCGTCCTGGTCCGTTCGGCGCGTACCCACTGCACAAAGATCACCAGCAGGAACGGCACCCCCACCAGCTCCGCGATCGTGATCATCGCGCCGCCGCCGAGCTGCTGGTCGGCCTGGACGGCCGGGGCCCAGGGCGGCGCGTGCTGCGCGTACCAGGTGCCCGCGACCAGCGTGGAGCTCGTCATCACGACGATGCCGGGGACAGCGTCGATCAGCCCGTCGAGGAAGACCATCGCCGCGCGCACCGGGTGGCTGCACCACCGGGGCAGCAGCTCCTCCTGGGTGAGCACCGGCAGGACGAAGAGACTGCCGACCAGCAGCAGCTGCAGATACATCAGCTGATGCAGCGCGCCGTGGCGCAGGGCCGTCTCGAAGTACGGGGTGAAGTAGACGCAGAGCTCCGAGACCAGCACCAGCACGGAGCTGACCAGCGGAAAGGCCAGAACCCGCGCGAACCTGCCGGTCATCGCGCGCCGCACCCGCACCGACGCACGGCCCGGCAGCGCACGGCAGGCCAGCGCGAGGGGGTCGCCCAGGGCGAGGCCGAGCGGGGCGATCAGGTCGAGCAGGATGTTCTGCACCGCGGCCGGCCAGAACAGCACCTCGTCGTAGACCGCGAGGGCGGACATCGTGGCGGACACGATCGTGCCGAGACCGAGCAGCGCGAAGACCGCCGTACGCGCCACGGGCCAGTGCTCGCCGCGCCGGTGCAGGCGCACCACGCCCCAGCCGTACAGACCGCCCAGGACAAGAACGAGGAGCAGCGCGGGAACGTCCAGCTGCCAGGCGGAAGGGAAGCTGCCCCAGGTCAGGTCCGGCAGGTACGCAGGGGACATGCGGCCCATTCTCCTCACTGGCCCGCAAAGCGCTGAGGGCCGCAATCACGGTAGCCGGGGCCCGGGGGACAGCGGCCGGTGGGGGGCGGGTTCAGGTGAACTCGGCTCTCTACAAGGGGCGTTGCCTGTTCACGGTGATCCGCGTTTGGCTACGGTTGCCCCCGGAGTGCAGTCACGGGCGGGGGAGCGCAATGCTGGATCTCATATCGCTGTCGGGGTGCTGACCGCCATGGCCACGGGCGCGGCGGGCGAGGCCGGGAAGCGGAGCCTGGAGGCGGCAGGGGTGCTGGTGCGGCGGATCGCCGGGCGCGAGGTGCCGGCCCCGGCGACGGACCCCGAGCTGGCGGCCGTGGCGCGCACGATCCACGAGGGCGTGCGGCGCGACCCCGCTCTCGCCCGCGCCTGGACGGCTCTCGCCCGTGCCGCCCCGGCAGGGCCCGAGGTCCGCAGGGTGCCCGCACTGCCCGCACCGACCCGGTTCTTCACCGACCGGGACGGACCTCTGAAGGATCTCGTACGGGAGGCAGGGCGGCGCGCCGACGGCAGGCCGCGGGTGGCGCTGCTCCACGGCCCCGAGGGCATCGGCACCAGCGAGCTGGCCCTGTTCCTGGGCAGCCGCGAGGCCAAGCGCTTCCCGCACGGGCAGATCCGCATCGACCTGCGCGGCGGCTCGGCGGGGACCGCACTCGACCCGGGCGCCGTGCTCTACCGGGCGCTGCTGGAACTGGGTCTTGCCGATGAGGAGATCCCCGCCGCGCCGGACGACCGGACGAGATGCTTCCGCCAGTGCGTCGCCGGCCTGAAGCTGCTGCTCGTACTGGACCATGCGTACTCGGCGGCGCAGGTCGCACCGCTGCTCACCGCGGCCTCCGGGGTGTTCACGCTCGTCGTCGCCCGGCGGCCGCTGCCCGGACTCGACGCACTTCCGGTGCCGGTCGGACCGCTGGGACGCAAGGACGCGCTGAAACTCCTGACGCTGCTCGCCGGGGGTTCCGTCCCGGGCGGTGCGAGGGAGGCGCTTCCCGGTCTGCTGGCGGAGTGCGGGGGCTCGCCGTACGCACTGCGCGTCGCCGCACCCTGGCTCGGCGACGGTACGTGGGGCACTGCCGGGGTGCCGGAGGGCGATCCCGTACGGCGTGCCGCGGAGATCGGCCACCGGCGGCTCGCGGCGGACACCGCCCGCGTCTACCGGCTGATGGCGCTCCGCGCCTGGACGGACATCGGCGTCGCCGCGGTCGCAGCCACCGTACGGATCACCGGGACCGAGGCGGCCCGCCACCTCGTCGAACTCGCCGACCGGCAGCTCCTGGAGCCCGCCGGCGCGGGACGCTACCGTTACCGCCCGGCGATACGCCGCCACGCCGAAGCCGCGGCGGAGCGGGAGGACGGGCCCGCGGCCTGCGCCGAAGCGGTACGGCGCGCGGTCGGTCATCACCTGCGGTTCGCACTCCGCGCCGGGCTCGTCGCGCTGCCGCAGAGCTGGCGCACCGCCCCGCGCGCCCGCGAGCTGGGGCCGGGCCCGTACCGCGATGCGGGTGCGGCGATCGACGCGCTCTCCGCCGACCTCGGAAACCTCGTCGAGGCGGCCCACGCGGCCGAGGAGTCCGGCGATACGGACACGGTGGAGCTGCTCGGGCACGCGCTCTGGCCGTACCAGCTCAAGGCCGGACGGTACGAGGAACTGCTGCCCGCGCTGCGGTCGGGGGCGCGCACGGCCACCGGCCGCAGGGCGGGACAGTTGCACTTCCAGCTGGGCATGGCCCTTGCCGCGCTGAAGGACTTCGACGCGGCGGAGAGCGAACTGCGCGCGGCCGCCGAGGCCGAGTGGCAGGCCGGTCATGTACGGGGCCGGGCCTCGGCCGTGGAGGCGCTGGGACTGCTCCGGCTGGGGCAGTGGAGGTACGAGGAGGCCTACGGGCTCTTCACCGAGGCCGGCGCCGTGTACGACACGATCGGCGACGGCGAGGAAGGCGCCGCGGACCTGCCCCGGGCGCGCGCACTCGTCGAACGCCACAAGGGGAGGGCACTGCGCGGCATTCCGGGCCGCAGGGGCGAGGCGCTGGAGCGGCTGGGCGAGGCGCTGAGCCGCTTCCGGGGCGCGGGTGAGGCGTACAACACCGCCCGTACGCTCACCGATCTCGCCGAGGTCCGGCTCGACGCGGGGGAGGCGGAGGCAGCGCTCCCCCTGATCGACGAGGCGGAGGCCGCGCTCGCCCAGGAGCGGGCCGAGCCGCATCTGGCCGTGCTGCGGGACCTGAGGTCGCGATGCGTCACCGCCCGGGAGTGACGTCCACGCGATGGGCGGTCGCGCCGGTCCGCACCGTCATCCCGTACCGCTCCAGCTCCGCCAGGGACTTGCCCGCTGCCAGCCAGGCGTGCAGGGCGGAGGAAGCGGTGGCCGGATCGGTGCCGCTGCCGGTGAGGTGGACGAGGTCCCCGGCGCGGGTGCGGACCGTACAACTGTCCGGGCCCGTGACATAGGCGGCGAGGGCGCAGTGCGGATGGCGGGCGAGGACTTCGGCCGCCCAGTCGGCGGGCGTTCCCAGGCGGGGGTCGTCCGGAGCGCCGTGGCGCAGGATCACGTCGGCGAGGGCGAGGCGGCCCGGGTCGAGGGTGTCCTCGTGCACGGCGGTGTGGGCTTCGCACTCGCTGTCGCCCGCGCCGTCGGGCTCGTGGCGCGGGTCGGCGTACCGGCTGACGGTGATCTCTGCGGGTCCGGCCAGCCGGGTCAGCACGCGCAAGGGCGCGGTGCGGTACGGGGGTTCGTACGGGGGCAGCGGGAGAGGGGCGAGGAGGGCCGGATCCTCGGGCTCCGGGATGCCGATCTGCCCGTAGAAGTGGCGGCGCAGGAGGGCGGCGGACTCGCCGGGCGAGGAGGTGGTCAGCCGGGCCGGTGCGGTCGGCGGTACGTGCGCGGTGAGCAGGCGTTCGAGCTGGGGGTGCAGGGGTGCGTACGGGTCCAGGTGCGGGGCCTCGTGCATCAGCGCGGCGACCGGGCTCAGCGGGTCGAGCCCGTCGAGCGGGGCCGCCCCGAGCAGGACGGGGGTGGCGAGGGCGGCGGCGTAATAGGTGACCGCGCCGTGGTCGCCGATCACCGCGTCCGCCGCGATCAGGGCCTGACGCCAGGAGCGGAGCGGGTCGACGAGGGTGAGGCCGCCGCGCCGGGCGCGGTCGAGCCAGGCGCGGATCTGGCCGGGGCCGTGGCCGTGCCAGGTGTTGGGATGGAGGACGGCCGCAACGCGGTACTCGTCAGCGGGGAGCTCGGCGGTGAGGCGGGGGAGCAGGGCGGCGAGGACGTCCTGCATGCCGCCGTCCCCGAAGAGTGATGCGGGGTTCCAGGTCGAGCTCAGGACGATGAGCCGCTGGCCCTCGCGTACTCCCAGGGCCCGGCGGAAGCGGTCGCGGTAGGTGCGGGCGGCGAGGATCCGGTCGAAGCACGGGTCACCGGCGAGAACCGCGGTTCCGGCCGCCTCCGGGCAGGCGGCCCGCAGGCGCTCCAACTGTTCGGGGTGGGAGAGGACCATGGTGTCCGCGACGGGGGCGCCGGAGTCGGTGAGGAGCCACTCGGGGTCGAGGCCGAAGACGGGCGAGGGGCGACTGGTGTCCGGTGTCCGGTGTCC
>NZ_JAFLRJ010001104.1 GCF_017315755.1 Streptomyces beijiangensis | reverse complement strand
GGAGATGTCGGGCCGGCCCGAGGCGATGCGCGAGATGGTCGCGAACATGACGCACGGCGGACGGATCGCGATGCTCGGGCTGCCCGCGGAGGAGTTCGCGGTGGACTGGTCGAAGATCGTGACGTCGATGATCACCGTGAAGGGGATCTACGGGCGCGAGATGTTCGAGACGTGGTACGCGATGATGGTGCTTCTGGAGGGGGGCCTGGACCTGTCCCCGGTGATCACGAACCGGTACGGCTTCCGGGACTTCGAGGCGGCGTTCGACGAGGCAGCGACGGGTCGCTGCGGCAAGATCATTCTGGACTGGACGGCGTGACGTGACCCGCTGCGCGGGCTGACCCCACCC
>NZ_JAFLRJ010001103.1 GCF_017315755.1 Streptomyces beijiangensis | reverse complement strand
GTCGCGAGGGGCCCCGCGACCCCCGCGCCGAGCGCGAAGCCGGTGAGTTTCAGGCTCGCGCCCGTCGTGAAGATCTGGCCGCGCAGATGCTCCGGCGCCTCCCGGTGCCGTACCGCGAACAAGGCCGTGAGCTGCGGGCCCTGGGCCGCCCCCGCGACCACCATCGCGGCGATCAGCAGCACCGGCTGGAGCGTGGCCGCGACCGCCAGGGCGACCGCCAGCACCGGTGCGCTCGCCCGGATCACCGCGTCCGGGGCCGCCGCCACCCCGCGCGAGCGGGCCAGCAGCGCATTGGCCGCGAGCGCCGCCCCTGCC
>NZ_JAFLRJ010001102.1 GCF_017315755.1 Streptomyces beijiangensis | reverse complement strand
GGGGTATCCGGTGGTGATGAAGGCGTCGGGGGCGCGGCTCGCGCACAAGACGGAGCTGGGCCTGGTGAAGGTCGGACTGACATCGGCGAGTCAAGTACGCGATGCCTACCGGGAGTTGACGGACATCGCGCGGTACGAGGGCGTGGACCTCGACGGCATTCTGGTCTGCCAGATGGTGGAGCGGGGTGTGGAGATGGTGGTGGGGGTCACGCAGGACGCACTGTTCGGGCCGACGGTGACGGTGGGGCTGGGCGGCGTCCTGGTGGAGGTGATGGGCGATGCGGCGGTACGGGTGCCGCCGTTCGGGGAGGACCAGGCGCGGGCGATGCTCGGGGAGTTGCGGGGGAAGGTGCTCCTTGAGGGGGTACGG
>NZ_JAFLRJ010001101.1 GCF_017315755.1 Streptomyces beijiangensis | reverse complement strand
CTCCGCCGATGCGCAGCCGGCCGTCACCGGCCCCCCGCCCGGCGCCGCCGCCTGGCTCGCCGACCACTCCCTCGGGCGTGACCTCCCGGACCCCGGCGACTCGACGCCAGCCCAAATCGCCTCCTTCTTCGGCGAGTTGACGAACACCCAGCAGCAACAGCTCACCCACCGACACCCCCTCACCGTCGGCAACCTCGACGGCGCCCCCGTCCCCCTCCGCTACGAGGCCAATCACCTCGCCCTCCAGCAGGCGG
>NZ_JAFLRJ010001100.1 GCF_017315755.1 Streptomyces beijiangensis | reverse complement strand
GAGGGGTACGACTCAACTGACCCGTGGGACAGGAGCGCGCGGCCAATTTGTATCAAGTGGGGGGTGGGGAGGAAAAGTGGGGGCGGTGTGATCTGCGCCACGGATGGTTTGTTGCGGGGTTTACCGGGTACCCGACGTCGTTTGCGCTGGTCCGTGGCGGGTGTGGTCTGAGCGCGCCGCTGCGCGGAGCCGAGCCCCGGTCCCGCCCCTTCCCGAAACCGG
>NZ_JAFLRJ010001099.1 GCF_017315755.1 Streptomyces beijiangensis | reverse complement strand
TCGGTCTCGTGGGCTCGTCGACGACCATCAGGACGGCCTCCAGCGCGGGCTTCAGCTCCAGCTCGGCGACCGCGCTGGCCCCCGCGGGGGGCTCGGCCGAGGGGTCGGCCTGGGATCCGGCCTGCGCCCCGGCCTGGGGCTCGGTCCCCGCGGGTTCCGGAAGCTCGTACGTCTCCTCGCTCATGCGCGTGCTCCCTCGTCGTCGTCCCGTGCTTCCGGCGCGTCCGGCTCTGCTCGCTGGGCTTGCTCGTCGCGCAGCGGCTGCGGGCCCTGGTCGAACTCGTCGGACACCAGCTCCTCCGCCGCCTCGGCCTCGCCCCCGCTCCAGCGCACGACGAGGTCCCCCAGCGCCTCCTCCTGCTCCAGCGCTACGGCGCGCTCGCGATACAGCTCCAGGA
>NZ_JAFLRJ010001098.1 GCF_017315755.1 Streptomyces beijiangensis | reverse complement strand
GCGGTGTCCGCCCAGCGGGCCGCGGGAGACGGCTCGGTCGAACTCGTCCAGGGTTTCGATCTCACGATACGTGTTCTGATCCACCCGGCCATGCTACGGGCGTACGGGGACATCCGTTGCGGACGAGCGGAGGCCCGGGTGACTGCCCCCGGGCCTCCGTGGATCGCACCGCGGTCAGAGCTTCATGCGGTGCACACCCCCCTGCACGGTGCCGACGTAGAGCCAGCCGCCCGCGGCGGCCAGGCTGGTGGCGTTCGTGTTCTGCAGTCCGGTGGACACGTTGTGCCAGCTCCGGCCGCCGTCGGTGGAGCGCAGCACGCCCCGGCCGCCGCGGGCGGCTGGCTCTACGTCGGCACCGTGCAGGGGGGTGTGCACCGCATGAAGCTCTGACCGCGGTTCGATCCACGGAGGCCCGGGTACAGTCACCCGGGCCTCCGCTCGTCCGCAACGGATGTCCCCGTACGCCCGTAGCATGGCCGGGTGGATCAGAACACGGATCGTGAGATCGAAACCCTGGACGAGTTCGACCGGGCCGTCGCCCGC
>NZ_JAFLRJ010001097.1 GCF_017315755.1 Streptomyces beijiangensis | reverse complement strand
TACCTCGCCTTCGCCGAGCCCGGCGACACCGTGATGGGCATGGCCCTCCCGATGGGCGGCCACCTGACCCACGGCTGGGGCGTCTCGGCCACCGGCAAGTGGTTCCGCGGCGTCCAGTACGGGGTCCGCGCCGATACCGGCCTGATCGACTTCGACGAGGTCCGCGATCTCGCCCTCAAGGAACGGCCCAAGGTCATCTTCTGCGGCGGCACCGCGCTGCCCCGCACCATCGACTTCGCCGCCTTCGCGGAGATCGCCCGCGA
>NZ_JAFLRJ010001096.1 GCF_017315755.1 Streptomyces beijiangensis | reverse complement strand
TCGCGGGCCTGATCGCGGGCGGCGCCCACCCCTCTCCCGCACCGCACGCCGACGTGATCTCCACGACCACCCACAAGACCCTGCGCGGCCCGCGCGGCGCGATGCTGCTCTCCCGTGAGGAGCACGCCAAGGCCATCGACAAGGCCGTCTTCCCCGGCCTCCAGGGCGGCCCGCACAACCAGACCACCGCCGCCATCGCGGTGTCCCTGCACGAGGCGGCCCAGCCCTCCTTCCGTGTCTACGCCCACGCGGTGGTCGCCAACGCGGTCGCCCTCGCCGAGGCGCTGCTCGCCCGCGGCTTCGACCTGGTCTCCGGCGGCACCGACAACCACCTGATCCTGATGGACCTCACCCCCAAGGACGTCCCCGGCAAGGTGGCGGCCAAGGCCCTGGACCGGGCCGGCATCGTCGTCAACTACAACACCGTCCCCTACGACCCGAGGAAGCCGTTCGACCCCTCCGGTGTCCGTATCGGAACCCCCTCCCTCACCTCTCGCGGTCTCGGTACGCAGCACATGGCCGCCGTCGCCGACTGGATCGACCGTGGTGTCACCGCCGCCCGCACCGGGGACGAGGACCAACTGGCCAAGATCCGCGGGGAGGTGGCGGAACTGATGGCCGCCTTCCCCGCCCCTGGCCTGCCCACCGACTAGGCGTCCAGGTCGATCAACTGCTGCTGCGGCTCCACCGGTTGAGCCCGCC
>NZ_JAFLRJ010001095.1 GCF_017315755.1 Streptomyces beijiangensis | reverse complement strand
GGGGGGATACGGCAGGAGAAGTCGGTGGCCAGGCCCTTGAGCTGGGGATCGGTCGCCGCGGTCGGTACGCCCTTGCGCACACCCGCCCAGGTCGCCTCGCGGCCGACACCGGCCGGGGTGATCAGCCCCAGGCCGGTGACGGCGACGGCGCGGTCGTCAGCGGTCACTGGGCGCCCGCCATGGCGAGCTTTGCCTCGATGGCGGCGATGAGCTCGGCGACCGTGGTGCCCTTGGC
>NZ_JAFLRJ010000113.1:254-1378 GCF_017315755.1 Streptomyces beijiangensis | reverse complement strand
TTCGATTCCGCATTGGGGCTCTGGTGCGGGAGCCCTCACCTTCGGGTGAGGGACTCCGTATCAAAGCGGTGTAGCTCAGTCGGTAGAGCAAGCGGCTCATAATCGCTGTGTCACCGGTTCAAGTCCGGTCACCGCTACACACGGTAGCCGATTGTGGGGTCGGTCCTTCGATCGGCTACTCTTTTATGCGTTCATCCGTCCAACGACCGTCCCAGGAGCACTCACGTGGCTGCCACCGACGTCCGCCCGAAGATCACGCTGGCCTGCGTGGAGTGCAAGGAGCGGAACTACATCACCAAGAAGAACCGGCGTAATGACCCGGACCGTCTTGAGATGAAGAAGCACTGCCCGCGCTGCAAGTCCCACACTGCACACCGTGAGACGCGCTGACACCCAGGCTCGTACGCAAGGCCGTCCCCCTCGGGGGGCGGCCTTGCGTCGTTTTGTACGTACAGACTCATTGACCAGGAGGTAGCTGCTCATGGCACTCGACCAGTCCTTCGTGGGGCGGACCTATCCGCCCACCGCTCCGTACGAGGTCGGCCGGGAGAAGATCCGCGAGTTCGCGGTGGCGGTGGGTGACGAGAATCCCGCGTACACGGATCCGGAAGCCGCCAAGGCGCTCGGTCATTCCGATGTGATCGCTCCGCCGACTTTTGTGTTCGCGATCACGTTCAAGGCCGCGGGCGCGGTGATCGAGGACCCGCAGCTGGGTCTGGATTACAGCCGGGTCGTGCACGGCGACCAGAAGTTCGCCTATGCGCGTCCGGTGCGGGCGGGGGACCGGCTGACGGTCACCTCCACCATCGATGCGATCAAGTCGATGGCGGGCAATGACATTCTGGACATCCGCGGTGAGGTCCACGACGAGTCCGGCGAGCACGTCGTGACCGCCTGGACCAAGCTCGTGTCCCGCGCGGCCCAGGAGGGATGACGATGACGGCGAAGGTCTCTTACGCGGACGTCGAGGTCGGCACCGAGCTGCCGGCGGCGTCCTTCCCCGTGACGCGCGCCACGCTCGTGCAGTACGCGGGCGCCTCCGGCGACTTCAACCCGATCCACTGGAACGAGAAGTTCGCGGTCGGTGTCGGTCTGCCCGACGTGATCGCCCACGGCATGTTCAC
>NZ_JAFLRJ010000113.1:0-232 GCF_017315755.1 Streptomyces beijiangensis | reverse complement strand
CCCGCGCCGTCGTCCGTCTCGCCTGAGCAGGGCTACGGGTTGTACGTAAGGGGCGTCCGCTATGGCGGACGCCCCTTACTCGTCCCCACCTCTTGACGTAGGTAGTGATTGGCCACTAACTTAATCGCATGGTCAGGATGAGCGCAGACGAGCGGCGCGAGAGCGTCATCCGCGCGGCGGTGATCGAATTCGCCCGAGGCGGTTACCACGGCACCTCCACGGAGGTGATCGC
>NZ_JAFLRJ010001094.1 GCF_017315755.1 Streptomyces beijiangensis | reverse complement strand
GCCTTCTCGATCCCGCTCATGGTGGACGGGGAGCCCTTCCCGGCACGGAACCTGGTGCTCTTCCTGACGTTCACGACCGTGATCGGGACGCTCGTGGTGCAGGGGCTGACGCTGCCGCATCTGGTGCGCCTGCTGAAGATCCCGGGCCGCGACACGCACGCCGAGACACTGGCGGAGGCCCAGGCGCAGAGCGAGGCGTCGCGGGCGGCGGAGGAACGCCTGGACGTCCTGCTCGCGGACGAGGGGAACGCGCTGCCGCAGCCG
>NZ_JAFLRJ010001093.1 GCF_017315755.1 Streptomyces beijiangensis | reverse complement strand
CCACGGCCCCCGCCCCGTCCCCGAACACCACTCCGGCGCTGCGGTCGTCGGGGGCGATCAGCGTGGAGTACACCTCGGCCGCCACCAGCAGGACGCGCTGGGCGATGCCCGCGCACAGGACACCGGCCGCGGTGGCCAGACCGTAGACGAAACCGCTGCAGGCCGCCGACACGTCCCAGGCGGCGACGCCGTCCCTGCCGAGCCGGGAGGCCAGCCGGGGCGCCATCGCGGGCATCGGCTGGTCCCCCGTGGAGGTGGCGACCACGATCGCGTCCACCTGCGGATCGCCGGCCAGGGCGAGGGCCC
>NZ_JAFLRJ010001092.1 GCF_017315755.1 Streptomyces beijiangensis | reverse complement strand
CGCCACCGAGAAGGCGAAGGTCGACGCGACCACGAACACCGAGACGAAGACCGTGACCCCGCCCGCCGTTCCCAGCACCGAGACGACCGTCACCAGCGCCTCCTCGTCCTGTCCCGCGTCGGGATCGGCGCGGCGGCGCGCATCCCCGGTGAGGACCTGTGCACGATGGCCGACCACCGCCCGCACCCGGTCGACCGGCGCATCCAC
>NZ_JAFLRJ010001091.1 GCF_017315755.1 Streptomyces beijiangensis | reverse complement strand
CCAGGCCGCCGCGGACCGGCTGGGACGCCTGGTGCGGGAGCAGCGTCTTGCCGTACTGGATCCGCAGCGACCCGCCGACTTCCCCGTGGCGCCCGGGTACGCACCGGGCGAGCACCATTTCCCGTACGACTTCGCACGCACGCCCGAATCCCTGGCGCGCGGCTGGTTCACCGACGAGGAGATGAGCCGCTCGCTGGACCACCTCGCGGGCGAGCAGCAGGAGGACGGGGGCTGGCCGATCAGCTGGCCTGCCTGGGCGCCGGGTACGGCCCTGGAGTGGCGGCCGATCGTGACGATCCAGGCGCTGCTGACGCTTCGGGCCCACGGACGCGCCGTCGCCTGACGGACCCGCCCCCTCGCGCC
>NZ_JAFLRJ010001090.1 GCF_017315755.1 Streptomyces beijiangensis | reverse complement strand
GCCCTGCTGCTCGCCCTGGTGGTGATCGGCGCCGTGGGGGTGCTGCTGTACGACATCTCCGCGGTACGGGCCGGGCGCGACGCGATGCACTGGCGCCAGGTGGCCGCGGGCGATCTGGCGACCCGGCAGTTGCAGGACACCTGGGTGCTGGTCGGCGCCGGTGTGGCCGCCGCCTCCCGGTCGAGACCACCCCGTACGTCCGCCGTGGTGCGCCGCATCGGCAGCACCGCACGTAGTCCGGGGGTCGCGGCCAGGACGATCAGCCACAGACCCAGCGCGGCGGC
>NZ_JAFLRJ010001089.1 GCF_017315755.1 Streptomyces beijiangensis | reverse complement strand
GCCGCCTCCGCCGCCACGCACGCCCTGCTGACGTCGGCGCGGCCTCCGACGGCGATCTTCTCGACCACGGGCTTCCTCACCGAGGGAGTCCTGCGGGCGAGCCGGCGGCTGCGGTCGAACGTCGCGGTGGTGGGGTTCGACGACTTCGCGCTGGCCGACCTGCTCCCGGTCCCGGTCACGGTGGTGACCTCCGACACCGCGGAGCTCGGCCGCCGGGCCGCCCGTCTGCTCATCGACCGCATCAACGGCGAGGACGCTCCCTCGCGCAGGACCGTGCTACCGGTGCGGCTCATCGCCCGTGGCACGGACCATCACTGTCACCATCCCTAACTACCCATGCGGTGACGCCAGTTGACGACTCACCGGGTTACTCGGGGCCCAACTCCCCCGTGCCACGGGCGATGAGCCGCACCGGTAGCACGGTCCTGCGCGAGGGAGCGTCCTCGCCGTTGATGCGGTCGATGAGCAGACGGGCGGCCCGGCGGCCGAGCTCCGCGGTGTCGGAGGTCACCACCGTGACCGGGACCGGGAGCAGGTCGGCCAGCGCGAAGTCGTCGAAC
>NZ_JAFLRJ010001088.1 GCF_017315755.1 Streptomyces beijiangensis | reverse complement strand
AGGGGACCCTCGCAATCATTGCCGCAGTGGTGGCCCTGCTTTGGTCCCACCAGACGATGACTGCCCTTGTGGTAATCGTCGGCATCTACGCCATCGTCGACTCCGTCATGACTCTCATCAACGCCCAAGCCGTCCATGGCATGGCCGGCGCTAGATTCATGAGGGTTTGGGGCATCATCGGCATCATCGTTGGCCTGATCCTTAT
>NZ_JAFLRJ010001087.1 GCF_017315755.1 Streptomyces beijiangensis | reverse complement strand
AGTCGCACGTCTCGCCGACCAGCCGGCCCAGGCCCTTGCCCTCGCTGCCGATCACGATGACGACGGGACCGCCCAGCGCCTCCAGGTCCTCCACCTTGTGCTCGCCGTCCGCCGCGAGGCCGACAACGGTGATGCCTTCCTTCTTGAAGCCCTCCAGCGCACGGGTCAGGTTCGTCACCCGGGAGACCGGCGTACGCGCCGCCGTACCCGCGGACGACTTCCACGCACCGGCCGTCATCCCGGCCGCGCGCCGCTCGGGCACGACCACGCCGTGCCCGCCGAAGGCGGAGACGGAGCGGACGATGGCACCCAGGTTGCGCGGGTCGGTGACCCCGTCGAGCGCGACGATCAGCGGGTCCTGCCCGGCGTCGTAC
>NZ_JAFLRJ010000112.1 GCF_017315755.1 Streptomyces beijiangensis | reverse complement strand
GCCCCCGGGCCCCCGCTCCTCAAGCGCCGGAGGGGCTTGATTTTCGCCGGGGTAAGTCCCTGCAGGCGGTCCCGCAGGGAATCCGCACGGCGGCGGGCGTCCCTCACCGACAGGGGCAGCGGGTCCCAGCCGGCCAGGCGGCCCAGGGCCACCACCGGGGGGTGCACCGGCGAGATCGCCATGATGTCGGCCGGTGCGCCCATCACCGGGCGGGCGCCGCGTTCGGCCAGGAGCACGACCCGGTCCGCGTACTGCACGACCCGCTCAAGCCGGTGCTCGGCCATCAGGACCGTCGTGCCGAGATCGTGGACCAGGCGCTGGAGGACCGCCAGGACCTCTTCCGCCGCACCCGGATCCAGCGCCGACGTCGGCTCGTCGAGTACCAGGACGCGGGGGTGAGTGGTCAGGACCGAGCCGATCGCGACACGCTGCTGCTGGCCGCCGGAGAGCGTCGCGATGGGGCGTTCGCGCAGGTCGGCGAGGCCCAGCAGGTCGAGGGTCTCCTCGACGCGGCGGCGCATCGTGTCCGGGGGGAGGCCGAGCGACTCCATGCCGTACGCGAGCTCGTCCTCGACGGTGTCGGTGACGAAGTGCGAGAGCGGGTCCTGGCCCACCGTGCCGACCACGTCGGCGAGTTCGCGGGGCTTGTGGGTGCGGGTGTCGCGGCCCGCGACGGTCACCCGGCCCGTGAGCGTGCCGCCCGTGAAGTGCGGGACGAGGCCGCAGACCGCGTTGAGCAGTGTCGATTTGCCGACACCGGAAGGGCCGACCAGGAGCGCGAGCTCGCCCTCGGGAACGGTGAGATCGACCCCGGCGAGTGCGGGGGCTTCCGCACCGTCGTAGGTGACCGACACGTTCTCGAAGCGGATCACTGGGCGGGCTCCTTCGTAGGGAGAGTCGGCGCGGGCGCCGCGAAGGCCGGGAGCAGCCCCACCAGGATCGCCGCCGCGGGCCAGAGCGGCAGCTGCGGGGCGGCGAGCGGCAGGGTGGAGGGGTTGAGCGCGAGGGCCTCGGTGGAGGAGAAGCGGATCATCAGGGCGGCGACCGCGATGCCCGACCCGGCCACCAGCCAGGAGCGCGGCCCCCAGTGGTCGGGGCGGTAGCGGGTACGGACCGCACGCCGGCCGCCGAGCCAGAGGCCGCCCATGGCGAGGGCGACGCCGATCAGCAGGAGCGGCAGCCCGTACACGCCGCCGGCCGCCGCGAGGAGTCCGTACGTACCCGCGCAGACCCCGAGGAGGCCGGCGAGGGTGAGGGCCGCGGTCGTCCGGCGTACCGCTGCGGGCACGTCCGCCTGCCGCCCGTAACCGCGCGCGTCCATCGCGGCGGCCAGCGCGACCGACCGCTCCAGCGCGCCCTCCAGGACCGGAAGGCCCACCTGGAGCAGGGCCTTCACGCCGGTGTCGGGACGTCCGCGCAGCCGCCGGGCCGCGCGCAGCCTGGTCACGTCGGCGACGAGATTCGGGGCGAACGTCATCGCGACGACGACGGCGACCCCCGCCTCGTACAGCGCCCCCGGAAGCGACTTGAGGAGCCGCGCCGGATTGGCCAGGGCGTTGGCCGCGCCCACGCAGAT
This sequence comes from Streptomyces beijiangensis, assembly GCF_017315755.1. Classification (GTDB taxonomy): domain Bacteria; phylum Actinomycetota; class Actinomycetes; order Streptomycetales; family Streptomycetaceae; genus Streptomyces; species Streptomyces beijiangensis. Next base: position 10,256 of record NZ_JAFLRJ010000112.1, on the reverse strand, counting down.
GAGGAGCGCGGCCAGCTTCAGGGCTTGGTAGACGGAGGCCAGGAGCCCTTCGGCGGTGACTTTCCCGCCCAGCTGAATGCCCTGGAACCAGTCGGGGAGGGGCACTTGGGGAAGCGTGAAGAGGACATGCGTGCCCGGGACCGGGGAGCCGAGCACGACGGTGAATACGACCCGGATCCCGAGGACGAGCAGCGCGAGCTTGAGGAAGACGCTGTACGAGCGCGCCCACGGGGCGTCCGTCCGGCGCGCCGCCACCACATAGCCGCTGACCGCGACCAGCAGGAGCAGCAGCAGCGGATTGGTCGTGCGCGAGGCGGCGGTCGCCAGGCCCAGCGCCCACAGCCACCAGGCCCCGGCGTGCAGGGCGTTGGAGCGGGTGGCCGCGGGGGCGCGCAGCGGCCCTGGCCGGGAAGCAGTCATCAGTGGCGGCGTCGGCGTGCTTGCCAGACGGCGGCCGCACCGATGACCAGTACGGCGGCGAGACCGCCGATGAGACCGGCGGAGGGGCCGGAGCCGGTGTCCTTGGCGGCGGCGGGCTTCGAGATGGTGTTCGCCGTCATCTTCCCGCCCGTGGAGATCTGCTCGGCGCAGCCCGCCTTCGGGTAGCCGCCGATCGCGCAGAGCAGCGCGTTGGCGTCGTACCGCAGCGGCGGCGCGGCGACCGCGAGCGCGTCGGCGGTGGTCGCGTCCTCGGAGACCTGTGCGCAGGCGGTACGGGGAGCGGGCGGTGTCTCGCCGCCGGGTGCGTCGGCCGCCGTACCGGAATCGATGACCAGGGCGACGCGCTTGGCGCCCGCCTTGGCCGGGGTCTTCGCGCAGATGGCGTCGAAGTCGGCTGCTCCGCGCGGCTGTACGGCGTTGGCGGAGTCCTCGCTGACCGCGAACCGGAAGCCCACGACGTCGCCGTCGGAGGGGTGAGCGGTGGACGGGCCCTGGGTCGCGTACGTCCAGGAGCCGCCCGTACGGTCCCAGAACGACCAGTAGCGGTAGCCGGCCGCCTGCGCGCTCCCCGCGCCCAGCACCGCCAGAGCGGCGCCGAGCGCGAGGACGAGGGCGACGAGACGGGTGCGCACCGGGATCAGGCCTGGTTCTTGCGGCCGCGCGCGCTCATCAGGAAGCCGATGCCGATACCGGCGACGAGGCCGATGCCGACGATCCACCAGACGCTGAAGCCGGAGCCGTCGCTGTCCTTCTTGGAGTCGGAGGATGCGGCGGCGGTCTGCGGGGCGGGCCCGGTCGCGTTGAGCTGCTCCACGAGGTTGGCGCCGCCGAAGTCCCTCGGGTCGGAGCCGGTCGCGTGCGCGGCGAAGATCAACTGGGCGTAGGCGGCGGGGCCCTGCTGGGCGGCCCAGGTGGCGCTGTTCTTCTTCAGCCAGGCCAGGGGCGACTGGAGCTGCCCGGAGAGACCGTCGGCGGCGAGCGCGGTGACGGCGTCCGCGGTGTTGCCGTAGTCGGGCAGCTTCTCCGAGCCTGGCATCGCGGACTTCAGGTAACCGGCCTTGCTGAGCTGGCCCGCAAGGTACGCGGCGCCGTTGTGCGCGGCGCCCGCGGGGTCCGTGGCCTTCTCACAGCCGGTGCCCTGGGGGTCCTTGTCGCCCGTGGACGGGTTGAGCTGCTTGCCGAGCGCGCCGAGGACCGCACCGGTGGTCGCCTTGGCGTTGGCGTACAGCTTCCCCGACTTGTCGGGCTGGTACGCGAAGGCTCCCGCGCCCGTGGCGTCGTCGCAGGGGACGGAGAGCGAGACGAGCACGTCCTTCGCCTTGTCCGTGGTCTCCCCCTTCTCGCCCGCTGCGGCGAGCGCGCCGATCACGACGGCGGTGGAGTTGGCGTCGCTGGGACCGCCGGGGTTGTAGGACCAGCCGCCGTCCTTGCCCGCGACGGACTTCAGCCAGTCGACGCTCTTCTTCACCGTGTCGTCGTGGCCGCCGAGGGCGGTCAGCGCCTGGACGGCGGCAGCGGTGGCGTTGGTGTCGAGCATCGTCTTGGCGTCGCAGGCCTTGGCCGGGTCGGCGCGGAAGGAGGCGAAGCCGCCGCTCGCGCACTGCTGGCCGGTCAGCCAGTCGACGGCCTTCGCGGCGGGCGTGACCTTGGCCGTGTCCTGGGCGAGGAGGGCGAGGGACTGGCGCCAGACGCCGTCGTAGGCCGGGTCGGTCTTCCCGTACAGACCCGAGGGGATGACCACCTTGGGCGAGGCGGAGGCGGACGGTGACGCGTCGTCGGCGAAGGCGGCCGGGGCTGCGGCCGTGCAGAGCACGGCGGTGGCTGCGGCGAGCGCTGCGGCGCTGCGGCGAACGGTCATGACGGGCGGGGCCTCTCCTGCGGGGAAGCCGGGGCACGGGCCCACTGAGGCACCGGGGCTCCGGCTCCGCTTACCTCGACGGTGCCGGCCACCGGGGGTCCCGGTGACGCGAGCCGCTCACGGTCGCGTACAGGGCATTCCGACTTGCCACTGGTGGTCACGTGGTTCACGGCTGCGGGCCAGTGCCGGATTTGCACCGGCTTTCCCCTGTACGGGTGTGATGACGACGGGCTCACTCTACCGGCCCGTATTCGGGGCGGCGCGGGGGCGGTAGGGGCGCCTCTACAGGTCCTCGGGAAGGAGCCGGAAGGCGGCGTGCCCGGTCAGGGGCTGGATGATCCGGAAATCCTTGTCGGTCGTGAACAGGGCATCGGTGCGGTACGCCTTGGCGAGTGCGACGTTCATCGCGTCGGTCAGCCCGATGCCTTTGCCGCCGCGTGCGTCGGTGTAGCCCTCGGCGACGGCGATCGCAGTGGAGAGGTGCGGGGCGATGTCCGCGACAGTGAAGCGGTTCAAGTCGGCCTGGCTCTTGATGAAGCGGGCGAAGCCGAGAGTGGTTTTCGGGTTCGCGCGGGTGGTGACGATGTGATCCAACTCGGCCAGTACGAGTGGAGAAACGACAAGGTGAGCCATCTGCGCGAAGGCACTCTTGTGCTCGGCGTGACCGGTCTCCCGGGGCGTCAGCAGACGGATCAGGGCGTTGGTGTCCGCGATGACGACGGGGTGCGTCACTGGCCCATTCCCTGCAGGATCTCGTCCATGTCCTCGTTGGTCATCGGCTCGCCGAGATCGAACTCCGGCAGCTCGATGTCACCGATCGCCGTGGTCGGGTACGGGGGCACCTCGGTGTGGTCCATGGGGACGATGCGTGCGACGGGGCGGCCGTTGCGGGTCACGGTGATTTCTTCGCCCTGCTCCACGCGGTCGAGCAGTGTGGAGGACTGCTGGTTGAGTTCGCGTGCCGTGGCTTCCATGTATTACAGCGTACTACAGGGGTGGGTGGCGGGTCGGGCAGGCGATGCGTCACCCTGGACGGCACGCGAACCACACCGTCTTACCGCTGCCGTCCGGCCTCGGCTCCACGCCCCAGTCGTCGGTGACGGCGTCGACCAGAAGCAGCCCGCGGCCGCTCTCGGCGAGCCCGGGTCTACGCACCGGGCGGGGCAACTGCGGACAGGTGTCGGTGACCTCGACCCGCACGCCGTCGCCTTGGCGCAGGATGAGCGTCGAGCAGCGGCGACCGGGGACGTGCCGTACGGCGTTGGCGATCAGCTCGGTCAGCGCCAGCTCGGCAGCGTCGGCCGGCTCCGGCAGCCCCCAGTCGGTGAGATACAGCCGCAGGACGCGGCGCAGATGCCGGGCCGAGTGCTCACTGACGGCGAACTCCGCGCGGTAGCCCGGTCTCAAGATCCGCCACCTGCGGACCAGTCGTGTGATTCATGCCACCAGCGTGCGACGGATTGATTACGCTCAGCTATGGATCGAAACGAACCCCGCGAGGTGTTGGAGTCCGGAGGTGCCCGCCGTGGCACCGTCACGGGCGGCGCCACCTGGTACAAGTCCTCGTACAGCGGCACCAGCGGCGGCGACTGCATCGAGGTCTCCGACACCTGCCCCACCACCGTCCCGGTCCGCGACAGCAAGCGCCCCGACGGCCCCGCCCTGGTCTTCAGCGCCGACGCCTGGCGCGCCTTCGTCGCCGACGTGTGCTGACGGCGGCGCTCGAGCGGTTCCACGCCGCCCACCCCTGGGACCACAACGCTCACTACCACCGCTGGATCATGCGCCAACTCCCCAGCCGCTTCGGCCGAGCCCTGGACGCCGGATGCGGCAGCGGCGACCTGGCCCGACTCCTCGCGACACGTGCCACATCGGTGCAGGGTCTCGACGTGGACCCCACCATCGTTGCCCGCGCACGCGAGCTCACCGCACCAGCGCTTCCCGTAACTTTCACGGTCGCGGACGCCCTGACCGGCACACCGCCCGGCCCCTACGACGTCATCACATGCGTCGCCACCGTCCACCACCTCCCGTTTGCCGACGCTCTCGCGCATTTCCGCCGTCACCTGGCACCGGGCGGCACCCTGATAGTCGTCGGCCTCGCCCGCGCGCAGACTCGCAGCGACTACCTCCTCGACGTGGTCGCCATCCCGCTGAATGTCGCCATGGCCTGGATCAAGAACAGGGGACGCAAGGCGCCGCGTCCGGTCGCGATGACCGCCCCGGTCAAAGCAGCGACGATGACCTTGCCTGAAATCGTCCGTGACGCCCGCCGGGAGCTGCCCGGTGCCCGCCTGCGCCGTCGCGTTTTCTGGCGCTACACGCTGGTCTGGTGCAGCGACAGTTGAAGCACGGCTACACGAATCACACCGTCACTGACGGAACCGTCGTGGTGAAGACCTACGCAGGCCCTGACGCCGAGCTCAGACTCGACCGCGAGCACAGATTGCTGACCCGGCTACGGGGGCAATTGCCGGTGCCCCCGGTGCATGCGGCGGACGCCGGCACGCTCACGCTCGGCTTCTTGGCCGGTGTGCCAGGACAGGACCTGCTGGGTGCCGGTCACGCGGCGGAAGTGCTGCGGGCATGCGGAGAGCTGCTGTCCCGTATCCATGGGGTCGATGCACCGCATGAGTCCGGAACGGTGCTCGTACACGGCGACTTCGGCCCCCACAACGTGCTGCTCGACCCCGTCACCTTCGAGATCACGGCAGTGGTCGACTGGGAGTTCGCGCACTCCGGGGACCCGGTCCAAGACCTGGCGTGGTGCGAGTGGATCGTACGGATGCACCACTCCGAACACCGCACGGCGCTCGGCCACTTCTTCCGCGCCTACGCGAGGGACGTGCCCGCCTGGCCGCAACGCAAGGCCGCCATGCTCGCCAGATGCGAGGCGCTGCGGCAGTTCTGCCACCGCTGGGAGCTGGACGGTCCGGGGGTGCGGCAGTGGCGGGATCGTGCGGCTGCGACAGCAGCGTGGGTGGAGTAGGTCAACTAGCACGGGTGGTCGCCTGGTTCGCCTGTGTCGGCCGCGAGCGCGCGCCTACCGCGATTCCGTCCTGGGTTGCACCCCACCCGTACGAGCTGGACTCCGTCCGGTCAGGGCGTGATCGAGACGGTGAGGAGGGCCGGATGGGCCACTCCAGCGGCACGCAACGCATCGACCAGGACTTCGGTCACCCATGCTGCGATGTCCGGGGACCATTCAGGTGCGACACAGCGGAACGCCATGGCCTCTTGCATATCGCTGCGCTGGAGTTCCCCGGCCAGCCCCTGTTGTGCGAACTGGCCTGGCGACACCCTCTCCAGCGTCATGCGCCCGAAGGTACGCGCCAGTGCGAGAGCGCGAATCTCAGCGGTCCGCCCGTGCAGGCCCGAAGTTTCTCTCGCCGACAGCGTCACCATCAGGCCCATCGAGGAGGCCGGATCGGCGAGCGCGAACCACGCTGCGTCCCCCGCGAGGTCGAAACGGCTGTCGGGTGCGAGGTGGAGGGGGACGAGTGCGTGCAGGCCGGTGAAGCGGAAGGCTCCCATGCGATGGAGGGCATCACTCAGGACGGTCACTGCCGGCAAGACCGGTAGGTGCTGCGCGTTCAGGTCCTCGGCAACGGACACCTGAAGCCAGGCGCGTTGCCGCACACCGCCGTCCGGCGTCAAGTCGCCGCCCGCGTCGTTGTGACTCCAGCGCTGGCCGCCCAGTTCCGCCCCGGCGCCGAAGCGGGTGGAGCTCCATCCGTAGGCGGCCGCCCGTTTCACTGCAAGGCTGAAGACGTCCTCGTCGAGGTCGTGTTCGGCACTGACGCGCTCGATCCATGGATGCTGCTCGAAGGTTCCGTGTATGCCAAGAATCAGAGTCGGGTCCTGCGGTCGGGTGCCGTCCACTGCGGTCCTCCTAGAGTCCTGCGCCGCATTTGAGGGAGGTGGCTGGCGTGGTCAGCTTGTCCGGAGAGTCGTTGACTCCGATGACGTCCACGTCAACGATGCTGCGCCAGATCGTGTCGGCATCTCCTACGCAGAACTTGCGTGCGGTGGCCCGACCCTGGCTTCCGCCGCTTGGCTTGACCGTCTTGACGTCCTTGGCCACCGTATGCCAATGACCTTTACTGTCCTTCGCCTGGAGCCAGATGGTGACCTTGGCCTTGATGCCGGGGCCTGAACCGTTGATCCACCAACCGTGGGCGGATGCGGTCGGCGTCTTCGCTTTGGAGACATGAACCCGGTCTCCGGCGGTCTGGAAGTCGCCGATGGAGTCAGCCATCACACTCTGAGGTGCGGGGGATCCGGTGTCGGCCTGCGCCGGGGACAGGGGCGTCCCTGCGATGAAGCCTGCCAAGGCGACTGAGAGAACAACGGACCTGCGCATTCGGATCCTCCGCGAGAGATGTGGGTGGGGATTCACACCAGCCAAGATCATCCCCCCTGCCCGTGTACACATCCGTCTTCCATGGGCAGGCCACCTACGTCGAGTGCCCGCAACAGTCCGACTACGTTGAGCGCATGACAAGCCTCCGTCATCCGCAACTGTCGGGATTGGGACGGAACTCAGCCGCACCTTAGGCTGTCCTGGTACGCCTGGCCGCACACGAGGCTGGCCGACACGGCATGGCGCAGCGTCGCGGGCGGCTGGAGGACGCCGTTGTCGAGGCGTTGCTGATGCATGGTGACGGCGACACCTGGGTGGGCCTCCACGAGGACCGGGTCTCCCGGAGATGTGCCGAAGGATTGCCGAGCATTCCGATCCGGCGATCCGTGATGCGTACGCCGATTTCGTCCGCGACATGGTGGACCTCAAGGTGCCCATGAGTATGGACGCCTTAGAGGAAGCCTACGGCCGGCCTCGGACCGCACTCGTCGGCGCACCGAGTCCAGGCCTGCGCGCCGCCGTCGCGCGGGCCTGGCACGACCGGCCGCTCGCCGTGCGAGTAGGACTACTCGCCGACGCGGATCCGCAGGTCCGTGCAGCCGCTACCGAGCGCGGGTTTTTGGGTGCCCCGGCCGAGTGGAGGGACCGTTGTCCTGCTGACCCTGCTGTGCACGTCAATGTGGCGCGCTACTGGACGTCGATCGGGCCGTTGTCCTTGCCCTCGCCCGAGCGCTGCCCGCCCAGGTAGCGCTGGATCTCGGCGCCCTTGGCGTTGCCGTCCGGGGTGCCCAGGTTCTTGCGGACCGAGTCGAGGATCGTCAGACCCTGGCCGACCAGGCCGGCCGCGATCTCGCCCAGGCCGTCCGCGCCGTTGAGGACGTTGACGTTGGCGCCCTGGAGGCCGACCGAGGCCTCCTTGACGATCTGCGGGAGCTGGTCGATCAGCATCCGGTCCAGGGCGACGCGGTCGTACGAAGCCGCCGCCTCCGCCTGGATCTTCATCCGCTCCGCCTCGGCCACCGCGAGGACCCGGATCCGCTCGGCCTCCGCTTCGGCCGGCTTCACGATCTCCGCGACCAGCTGCTGCTGGCGCAACAGGGCGGCGCGCTCCGCCAGTTCGGTCTGCGCGGCGAGCACCTCCTGCTGGGCGTGCGCCTGCGCGAGGGGGCCCGCCTGGGCGGCCTCGGCCTGGGCGCGGTCGACCTCGGCGCTGTACTGGGCCTGCACGATGGAGGTCTGCCGGGCGTACTCCGCCTGGTTACGGGCCGCCACCTGCTGCGCCTCGGAGGAGGCCTGCGTGGCCTGCGCCTGGGCGATCTGGGCCTGGCGCTGGATGGCCGCCTTGTGCGGGGCGGACATCGCGTCGATGTAGCCGGTGTCGCCGTCGTCGATCGACTGGATCTGGAGGGAATCGACCGTGAGGCCGATCTTCCCCATCTCCGCCTTTGACGTGTCCAGTACCTCGACGGCGAGCTTCTGGCGCTCGGTGACGATCTCCTCGACCGTCATCGAGCCGATGATCGAGCGCAGATGACCGGAGAAGATCCGCCCGGTCAGGATCGACATCTGGTCCTGGTCGGAGAGGAAGCGCTGACCGGCATTGACGATCGACTCCCTGTCGTTGCCGACCTTGAACGCGATCACGGCACGCACCGTGAGGGCGATCCCCTGCTTGGTCACACAGGTCTCGGAGACCTCCGCCTCGCACATGGAAAGCGTGAGGAAGCGGGTCTTGCGGAAGACGGGCATGACGAACTTTCCGTGCCCCGTCACCACCCGGAACGGCGCACCTTCGAGGCCCCGCTTGCCGCCAGAGATCAGCATCGCCTCGTCGGGCGCGGGAACGCGGTAACCGAACATCCTTAAGTCTCCTTAGCTGGCGTCGCCGGCGGGGTCGGTCAACGCGTCCAACTCGTCGAGTGGATTGGTCCACGGGACGACATTGACCTGGCGCGTCCCGTGGGACTCGACCACGAGAACGTCCGCCCCGGTCGGCAAGGGCTCCTCGGACCAGGCGAGGAAGGCCTCGGTGCCGCCTCTGACGCACACCACGACCTCGCCCGGACCCGCGGTTCCGCGAGTGCCGACGACCAGCTTCCCCGTACAGCCGATCACAGCCTCGTCCGGCCCCATATGTGGCCGCCCCCTCGTCGTTCCGGTCTTGAGAATGCCGACCATACGCCTCCTGTGACCTGCGGCCCATCCATGAGCACGAAGCCTGAGGAAAGCTTGAGGCGCGGCCCTTCACCGGGTTGGGCCCACCCCCGTGGCAAGGCGTCCGATCATGGGTCGCAGGAAGCCGAGGGTGAGTTCGGCACGGCGCGCCGGCCAGTCCCCGGCGGTGACGGGCGGAGCGCCGTAACGCCGTCGGCGGATGTCGTCGACCACCTCGGCCGGTGCGCCCATGTCGGCCAGTACGCCGAGCGCCTCGCCCTTGGTGATCAGCCGGCCGTCCTCAAGGGTGACGGCGGCCCGCGCCGCGGTCACCATGCCGTGGTCGACCCAGATGTCCCTGAGGTACCACTCGGGACGGTCCAGTGACGGCAGCCAGAAACCGGCCTGGTCGGCGACGACGAAAGCGGCGAGCTGCTCGTCGGGCACGGGCGGCAACAGCCCCGCGGGCTCGGGTCCGTACCGTACGAGCCCGAACCGCAGCAGCTCCCGGCGGGCCACCGGGGTCACTGGACGGTGCATCAACTCCTGCTGGGCATAGGCGAGCTGAGGCTCGGCCGGGTCGTCGAGGGCGCCGAGCGGCAGATACGCGCAGTGCAGCAGGGGCGCGTCGAGCGCTTCGTGCAGCCGCTGGATCACTTCTGCGAGGGCGTCGGCTTCGCCCGGTGGCACGTCGATGACCGCGACCAGGTCCAGGTCGCTGATCCCCGGACGGTAGTCGCCGGCGGCCAGCGACCCGTGCACCCACAGCGCCACCAGGGGAAGCGACTCGGTCGCGGCCGCCTGGAAGCGGTCGATGAGTTGACGGGCGGCTTCATCCATCGTTTCGTCCATCGCTTCATCCATCGGGCGAAGCTACAGCGCGATGTACGTCACGGGATCGCTGCCCTGGACCGCCTCCGCATGCCCCAGCTTCACCAGCCTGCGCAGATGCGCCTCGGCCTCCGAGACGGCGATGTTCCGTGAGCCGTACGGGATGTCCGCCCAGGGCCGGTTCCACTCCATCCGCTCCGCCAGCTGCCAGGGCGTGAACGGGTCGGCGAGGAGGGTGCGCAGGTCGGTCAGGCGGTCCTCGTGGTGGTCGAGGAGTTCTTGTACGCGGCCGGGGGCGTCGGTGAAGGCGTGCTGGTGGGCGGGGAGCACCTCGGCCGGGGCGAGGCGGCCGATGCGCTCCAGCGAGTCGAGGTAGTCGCCCAGGGGGTCGATGACCGTGGCGGACTTCTTCTCGGCGGCGGGGTCCTCGTACAGGCCGATGTGCGGGGTGATGCCGGGGAGGAGGTGATCGCCGGAGAAGAGACGGCCGTTGCCCGGCTTCTGGGCGGGGTGTTCCTCCTCCAGGTGGAGGCAGACGTGGCCCGGGGTGTGGCCGGGGGTCCAGATCGCGCGCAGGCGGCGGCCCGCGAGGGGGGCGAGATGGTCCTC
>NZ_JAFLRJ010001086.1 GCF_017315755.1 Streptomyces beijiangensis | reverse complement strand
GGACACGACAGCGGCGCGGTCACCGCGACACTCCTGGCGGCCCAGGCCGTCGCCTCCGCGACCACCACCCCGCCGCGCCTGTGGCTCATCACCCGCGGCGCCCAGGACCCCGACCACTCCCGGGCCCCCCACCAGGACCAGGCCGCCGCATGGGCACTGGCCCGCGTGCTCGCGATGGAAGCACCACGCACCTGGGGCGGCTGCATCGACCTGCCGGCACGCCCAAGCGCCCCGGGCCTGCCCGAGGAGGAGTACAACACCCTCGCAGAGCACATACTGGCGGCCTCCGTCCCACCCCTTGGCCCCGTCGAGGACGAGCTGAGCCTTCGCAACGGGCTCTGGTACGCCCCGAGGCTGGGCAAGGCCGCCCCCCTGCCGGCCGTGCTGGCACCGCTTCGCTGCCGCGAGGACAGCTGGTACACCATCGTCGCCACCCCGTCACCGGCCCACCGCCCCCTGGCAGAACACCTGATCGCCGCCGGCGCACACCAACTGCTCTTCATCCGCGACACCACCACCGGCACACCGCCCGAACCCGACGAAAGGTGGATCAAGGAACTCACCACCACCGGCACCACCATCAAGGTCATCGACCTCACCCCCGCCGAGAGCACCCAGGACACGCTCGCCAGAGCAACCCACGGCAAACCGATCGCCGGCGTCGTCATCGCCCCCACCCCCCTGCCGGCCCGGCCGCTCACCACCACCGCACCGCACCACCTCGCCGCCGCACAGGCCACCATCGATACCGCGACACACGTGGAACGAGCCCTGCACGGCACCCCGCTCGACTTCTTCTACGTTCTCAGCTCGGCGGCCGCCGCCTGGGGAGCGACCGGCATGGCCGTACCAAGCATGATCGACGGAGCCCTGACCTCGATGGCCGCCAACCGGTCCGCCGCCGGATACGCCGCAGCGGTACTCCGCTGGATGCCCCGGACAGACACCGGCGAACTGACCCGCCGCGACCAACTGATGATGGAGAACAGCGGACTGACCCCACTGACGGCCGCCGACGTCACCCAATCCATGGACGTCCTCCTGCGCGCCGACTACCAGGACGCAACCGTCGCACGGGTCGACGCCTCCCGGTACGCCGCATCCTGCCGCACCCAGACCGACCGCGGATTCCTCGACCTGCTCGGCCGGCCCGACACAACCCACCAACAGGACACGGCCGAGCAGCCACCCACGACCATCCCCCCGCTCGTCACGGAACTACTCGCCCTCGACCCCGGCCTGCGCGCCGACCGGCTGCTCGACACCGTGCTCCTGCACGTGACCGACGTCCTGGGGGAGAGCTCCGGGCGCGAAGTCAGCCCCGACCGCGGCTTCTTCGAACTCGGCATGGACTCCATCATGGCCGTCGCGCTCAAGACCCGCCTCGACGACGTGATGGGCATCGATCTCCCGGCCACCCTGACCTTCGAGTTCCCCACCGGGCGCGCACTGGCCCAATACCTCCTCGACGGCCTTCCCACCGCGACCACCCCACAACCCGACCCGACGCAGCCCTCGATCGAAGGCGCAGAGGACGCACTGGACGACATGTCGGACGACGAACTGATGAGCCGCCTGCTCGCCGGACTCGCCACCTCCGAGCAACTCCTCGGAGAGGAGAGCTGAACATGCCCGCACCGCCCGGACACACCCCTGCCCCCACCCCGCCCGGCGCTCCGGGCGGG
>NZ_JAFLRJ010001085.1 GCF_017315755.1 Streptomyces beijiangensis | reverse complement strand
GTACTGGCCGCGTCGATGTCCCATCTCGCGGCCCAGCTGGGCGATCTCGCGCGAGATCGCCCAGCTGGCGCGGGCCGCGCAGGAGGGGGCGCGGGGCCGGGTCACCTCACGGGTGGAGGCGATGTTCTACGCGGCGGAGGCGCGGGGGCACGCGCTGCTCGGCGACTCGCGGACGACGCAGATGGTGGCGGGGAAGGCGCTGACGGCGATGGACCGGGCGGAGGGGGAAGGGGAGAGTGGGGACGATCCGGCATGGATCGGTCATTTCGGCCCGGCGTACCTCGCGGATGAACTGGCGCACTGCCACCGCGACCTGGGCCAGGGGGAGGCCGGCGCACGGCGCGCGCAGGAGGCGCTGGCG
>NZ_JAFLRJ010001084.1 GCF_017315755.1 Streptomyces beijiangensis | reverse complement strand
CTCACCGATGGTGGGGATGAGTGGAGCGAACTCGTTTCCTGCTTATCTCGGCCGTCTCGGCCGTCTCGGCCGTTCTGGTCGGAGTGTCGAAGGGGGAAGGTATCGGGTGCGATCCAACACCCGCTCATGCCCACTCATGCCCGCTCGTGCCCGATTGGGCCCGTTTCTGTTTACTTCCCGAGTTGCTCGGCGTACCCTTTGAGGAAAGCCACACGTTCGGGCACGGTTTGGA
>NZ_JAFLRJ010001083.1 GCF_017315755.1 Streptomyces beijiangensis | reverse complement strand
CCGGGGGCTCCGCCCCCGGCCCCCCGGTCCTCAATCGGCGGACGGGCTTGAATTGCTTGAATTGACTGCCGCTGTCGCCTTGCGGGCCGCCACCAGGATCGGGTCCCAGACCGGGGAGAACGGTGGGGCGTAGCCCAGGTCCAGGGCTGTCATCTGTTCCACCGTCATCCTGGCGGTGAGCGCGACCGCCGCGACGTCCACGCGCTTGGCCGCGCCCTCGCGGCCGACGATCTGCACGCCGAGCAGCCGCCCCGTGC
>NZ_JAFLRJ010001082.1 GCF_017315755.1 Streptomyces beijiangensis | reverse complement strand
CGGATTCGACATCGCGGGCGCCGAGGCGGGCTTCCCGCCCACCCGCCACCTCGACGCCTTCGAGTACCTCAAGCGCGAGAACAACCACTTCACCATCCACGCGGGCGAGGCCTTCGGACTGCCCTCCATCTGGCAGGCGCTCCAGTGGTGCGGCGCCGACCGCCTCGGCCACGGCGTCCGCATTATCGACGACATCCAGGTCGCCGACGACGGCACCGTGAAGCTGGGACGGCTCGCGTCGTACGTACGGGACAAGCGCATCCCCCTGGAGCTCTGCCCGACCTCCAACCTCCAGACCGGGGCGGCCGCCTCGTACGCCGAGCACCCCATCGGTCTGCTGCGCAAGCTCCACTTCCGCGCCACGGTCAACACCGACAACAGGCTGATGAGCG
>NZ_JAFLRJ010001081.1 GCF_017315755.1 Streptomyces beijiangensis | reverse complement strand
CCGACAACAGGCTGATGAGCGGCACGAGCATGACCCGCGAATTCGAGCATCTCGTCGACGCTTTCGGATACACGCTCGAGGACATGCAGTGGTTCACAGTCAATGCGATGAAATCAGCGTTCATTCCTTTCGATGAACGACTGGCCATGATCAATGACGTGATCAAGCCCGGATACGCCGAACTGAAATCCGAATGGCTGTTCCGTCAGACCGCTGTGACCAGCTAGTTCATCGAAAAGCACGACGGACACGACAGCGGCCGGGTG
>NZ_JAFLRJ010001080.1 GCF_017315755.1 Streptomyces beijiangensis | reverse complement strand
ACCGAACAGATCCTGCAAGGGCTGTTCGGCGGGCGGCTGCGGACCGGGCGGACGCTGTCCGACGGGTGGACCGAGATCGAGGTCGACGGTCCTTCGCCGGAGGTCGTGGCGGCGCAGCTGGCGGGGCTCGGCGCACGCGTCGAGGTTCTGGAGCCCCCGGCGGCCCGTAGACGGCAGCGAGCTCGGACGCAAGGCGTGCGAGCCGCTCCCGGGCCGCCGG
>NZ_JAFLRJ010001079.1 GCF_017315755.1 Streptomyces beijiangensis | reverse complement strand
GGCACCCCCACACAAACGTGACATTCTGAACATCAGGCGCCCCAGAGCAACTCTCCAAGAACATTCGGCGTACGCTGTATGGCTGTACCGCCGCCCCTGCCGCCTTCTGCGACAACGCGGCCCAGAGGCGCGAAATCGCAGAAACGACGGGGAGTCGGAAGTGCTGGAGAGTGTGGGTGCGCTGACCGGCAGCCCATGGATCTACGCCGTGGTGGCGCTCTCCGTCGTACTCGACGTATTTGTGCCCCTCCTGCCCAGCGGTGTCCTGGTGATCACCGCCGCGACGGCCGCGGCAG
>NZ_JAFLRJ010001078.1 GCF_017315755.1 Streptomyces beijiangensis | reverse complement strand
ATCCCCGACGCTCTCGCCGTGGCCATCCGCACGCCCGCGGGCATGGCGGTCCACACTGGCGACTTCAAGATGGACCAGCTCCCGCTGGACAACCGCCTCACGGACCTCCACGCGTTCGCCCGGCTCAGCGAGGAGGGCATCGACCTCCTCCTGTCCGACTCGACGAACGCCGAGGTCCCGGGCTTCGTCCCGCCCGAACGGGACATCTCCAACGTCCTGCGCCAGGTCTTCGCCGGTGCCCGTAAGCGGATCATCGTGGCGAGCTTCGCCAGCCACGTCCACCGCATCCAGCAGATCCTGG
>NZ_JAFLRJ010001077.1 GCF_017315755.1 Streptomyces beijiangensis | reverse complement strand
CGGAGGCGGCCACGGACGACAGCCCGGACGACTTCTTCCGCGACCGCGTGGACGACCCCCAGACCCTGCGCCCGCGCGTCGTACTGCTCCGCGCACGCCCGGCCGGAGGCCTCACCGCGGCCCCGGCCGCCCGCGAACTCGCGCTCGCCCACGACGCGCCCATCAGCGAACTGGAACCGGAGGAGGGCGTCGAGCTGGAAGCCCTCGCCGAACTCATCGCGACCACGGACTTCGCAGCCGTCTACCTGGCGCTCGCCTCGGCATAACAGCCCAGGCACCCAAGCCAGCACCCCCTGCACCCCTGCACCCC